>JAIPKB010000114.1 GCA_021733795.1 Akkermansiaceae bacterium
CTGCTTGATGAGGGCACCGAGCAGACCCGGGAAATCATCAACGGACAGGGAATGCGGGAGGAAAAGGTGGTTCGGAAAGGCCTGAAACGCGAGGTGACTGAGCGGGAGTTGGAAGAGCTTGAGAGATCGAGGGATGTGGGGTTGGCGAAGGTGGTGAGGTATCGGGTGCGGTATTTTTCGGACGGGGCGGTGTTGGGGAGCCGGAATTTTGTCAATGGGGTGTTTGAGGCCTGTCGCTGGCGATTTGGCCCAAGGAGAAAGGATGGTGCGCGGGCGATGCGCGGAGTTGGCAGCGGTGCCAAGGGCGTGTTGTGGAGTGCGCGGGATTTGCGGGTGCGGGTATGAGGGGCGTTTCGTGGGGGGGCTCTTAAACGGGCTGGGCGCTGGATATTTCTTTGAACTTCTTGGTTTATCCGCAAATTAGGCTTGTGTTGGCTGGGCGTGTCGTCATTCTCGACGGCGAACCATGTCACTCGTCAACCACGTGCGCAATGCCGGAGTGGTCGGGGCTGGCGGTGGCGGCTTTCCCGCCCACGTCAAGCTTGCGGCCAAGGCGGACACCATCATCGCCAACGGCGCGGAATGCGAACCTCTGCTGCACAAGGATGCCGCAGTGCTGCAACACCATGCCAAGGAGGTGGTGGCCGGGATCCTGCTCGCCGCCGACGCGCTGGGTGCCGCCGACGTGGTCATTGCGATCAAGGAGAAGAAAAAGCGTGCGGTGGAGGCCGCCACCGCCGCCTGTCAAGGGACCCGGGCGAGGATTCATTTGTTAGGCGACTACTATCCGGCCGGAGACGAATACGATCTGGTTCACGCGGTCACCGGCAGGCTGATTCCGCCGACGGGTATTCCGCTGCATGTCGGGGTGGTGGTGCAGAATGTCGAGAGTCTGGTCAATGTTGCTGCCGCCGCCGCCGGGCATCCGGTGATCCGCAAATTCATTACGATCGCCGGGGCGGTGGCCCGGCCCGCGTCCTTTGAGGTGCCGATCGGGATTTCGCTGCGCGAGTGCATCGCCGCCGCAGGGGGGGCCACGGTTGCGGATCCGGTGCTGGCGATCGGCGGCATGATGATGGGTGAAACCACCGCTGATCTTGACCGCCCGGTGACCAAGACGACGGCCGGGGCGATTGTCCTGCCCGCCGATCATCCGGTGGTGCTGCGCAAGCTCAAGCCCGCCACCCAGATGGCCGCGATCGGCAAATCCGCCTGCGACCAGTGCCGCTACTGTACCGAGTTTTGTCCGCGGTATTTGTTAGGATATGCCGTGGAGCCTCATCAGGTGATGCGCTCGCTCGGGTTCACCGCGACCGGCGCCGAGCGGTTCAGCGAGTGGGCGGCCCTGTGTTGTTCCTGCGGTTTGTGTACCTTGTATGCCTGCCCGGAGAGTCTCTATCCGAAGGAGGCCTGTGACGATTCCAAGGCCGTGCTGCGCGAGCTGGACTGGAAATGGACCGGCACCAGGGAGGTGGAGGTCCATCCCATGGTGGACGGCCGCCGGGTTCCGATCAAGAGTCTGATGCGGCGCTTGGACATCGACGGCTATGACAGTCCGGCACCGCTCGCGGCCGAGGCTCTAACCACCACCCGCGCCGTCCTGCCGCTCAAGCAGCACGCCGGAGCCCCGGCCATCGCCAGAGTCAAGCCGGGCCAGACCCTGGCCATGGGCGAGGTCATTGCCGAGCCCGCGGCGGATGCCCTCGGCGCCATCCTTCACGCGCCGTTTGCCGCCACGGTGGAAGCCGTGGAAGCCACCCGGATCATTCTAACCGCCCGCTAACCGCCCCCCTATCCCGTCATGAACGAACAAGCCATCGGTCTCATTGAACTCACCAGCATCGCCGCCGGCTTTCTGGTGGCGGACACCATGCTCAAGTCCTCCGATGTCCATCTGTTGTTGTCCCGCTCGATTTGCTCCGGGAAATACATGGTTCTGATCGGGGGCGACGTGGCGGCCGTGGGGGCCGCCGTCCATGCCGGTTGCACCGCTGCCAAGGGCTGCCTGATCGATCAATTCGTGATTCCGAAGGTGCATCCGGAGGTGTTTGCCGCGCTTTCGCGGTCGCGACCGGTGGAGCCCGACGGCGCGCTGGGGATTCTGGAATCCTTCAACGTGGCCACCCTCATCGAAGCTGCGGACACTGCGGTGAAGTCGGCCAACGTCACCTTGATGGAGATCCGGTTGGCGATGGCGCTGGGCGGCAAGGCCTTTGTCACGCTGACCGGCGACGTATCTGCGGTCCAGGCGGCGATCGACGCCGGTCGGGCGGTCATCGCCGAGGCTGGATTGTTGGTCAACGCGGTGGTCATTCCGCGGCCCCATCCCCATGTTTACCGGGAGGTTCTTTGATATTTGCGGGGATTCGGCTTGACCCGGGGCAGCTGATCCGCCAGAGACTCGGCCCGGCCTGCCAGGCTGGGGTGACCCGCGTCACAGGGGTCGCAACCATGATGCATCCGAGTTTAAATCGATTGATATTGCTGTTAGGCGCGTTGGGTTTCGCGGTGCTGGGGGCGTGTGCTCCGGCCCCGCCCCCCGGCAGGGCCCAGCAGGTATTGTATGCCTGGAGCGACGATTACGGCCCCGGCGAAGTGGCGATGACGATTTGGCTTTCCGAGCAAATCGCCACGGTTTCCCGGGGCGGGCGACCGATTGCCTGGACCTACGTGGCCACCGGCAAGGAAGGGCACGCCACCCGCCCGGGAGACTACCGCATCATGGAGAAGATTGAGGACAAGTATTCCAACCGCTATGGATGGACGGAGGACGAGTTTGGCCACATGGTCAATCCCGACGTTCACGTTGACGATCCGGTGCCTGCGGGCGAGATTTACGTGGCCGCGCCGATGCCCTACTGGATGCGGCTCACCGCCTATGGGATCGGGATGCACGCCGGGATCATTCCGCAGCCGGGAGAACCCGCCTCCCACGGTTGCATCCGGCTGCCCCATGGGTTTGCGCCGTTGTTGTTTGAGAGTGTGCAGGAAGGTACTCCGGTGCGGATCGAGGAGTAGGTTTTTTCCAAACGATGGCTTGACCAAGTCCGGTCCTGGCGGATAGCGTTCCCCCCCCGCCTGTTAGCCACCCGCTCCAGCCGACCACCAACGCCGTCGTTTATGAACATCCACGAATACCAAGCCAAGGAACTCTTTGACAAGTTCGGCGTGCCCAGTCCCAATGGACGGGTCGCCTCCACGCCCAAGGAGGCTCACGACGCCGCCAAATGGCTGGCCGTGAACAACCTGGTGGTCAAGGCCCAGGTCCACGCCGGCGGCCGTGGCAAGGGGGTCTTCAAGAGCGGCTACAAGGGTGGCGTCCAACTGGTGGATTCCGCCGAGGCCGCGCGCAAGGTGGCGGGCAAGATGCTTGGCCAGGTGCTCGTCACCAAGCAAACCGGCGAGGCCGGTCGCCTGGTCCGCAAGGTGATGGTCACCGAGTCCGTGACGATCAGCCGCGAGATTTACCTGGCGATCCTGATGGACCGCGAGTCCTGTCAACCGGTGATCGTCGCCTCCACCGAAGGTGGGATGGACATCGAGGAAGTGGCGGAACGCACGCCGGAGAAAATGATCCGGGAATACGTCAACCCGCTGGCCGGCCTCCAGGCCTATCAGGTCCGCAAACTTTGCGAGCAGCTCGGGTTTGATGCCACCGCCCGCCAGTTCGGCCGCCTGCTCCACTCGCTGTACCGGTTGTTCATCGAGTGTGATTGTTCGATGGTTGAGATCAACCCGGTGGTGGTCACCACCGACGACCGGATTTTCGCGCTCGATGCGAAATTCAACTTCGACGACAATGGGCTTTACCGGCATCCGGAGATCGCCGCGATGCGCGACACCGGGGAGGAGGATCCGCGGGAGGTCGCGGCGTCGGAAAGCGGGCTCAACTACATCGGTCTGGAGGGCAACATCGCCTGCCTCGTCAATGGAGCCGGGCTGGCCATGGCGACGATGGACATCATCAAACACTGCGGCGGCGAGCCGGCCAACTTCCTCGATGTGGGCGGCGGGGCGACCAAGGAACAGGTGGTGGCTGCCTTCCGGATCATCCTCGGCGATCCGCAGGTCAAGGGCATTCTGGTCAACATTTTCGGAGGCATCATGGATTGCAACGTGATCGCCGCCGGGATTGTCGAGGCCACCCGCGAAGTGGGTTTGAGCCTGCCGCTCGTCGTGCGCTTGGAAGGCAACAACGTCGAGGCCGGCCGGGCCACCCTCGCCGAATCCGGGGTGGCCATCATCGGTGCCGACACCATGGCGGACGCCGCCGCGAAAATCGTCGCCGCCGTGGGCTAATCCCGCCCCTCATCCGGTATTCCATCTCCCAACCCCTATTTTCCATGTCCATTTTAGTAAATGAAAACACCAAGGTCCTCGTGCAAGGAATCACCGGTTCCTTCGGTGCCCGCCACGCGCGGCTCAGTATCGAATACGGCACCCGGATCGTCGCCGGGGTCACCCCCACCAAGGGCGGCCAGATCTTCGAGCACGGCGGCGTGAAGGTTCCTGTGTTCGATACCGTTTCTTCCGCCGTGCGCGAGACTGGTGCCACGGTTTCGGTGATTTTCGTGCCGCCAGCCTACGCGGGCGATGCCATTCTGGAGGGGGTTGACGCCGGGCTTGAGCTGGTCGTGTGCATCACCGAGGGCATTCCGGTGATGGACATGATGCGGGTGCGGGCGATGATGAACCCCGCCACCCGGCTGGTGGGCCCCAACTGCCCCGGCATCGTCACCCCCGGCCATGGCGAGAAAAGCCAGGGTGGCTGCCGCATCGGGATTTCCCCGGGATACATTCACAAGCGCGGCAACGTGGGCGTCGTCTCCCGCTCCGGCACATTGACTTATGAGGCGGTCTGGCAGCTCACCCAGCTCGGATACGGCCAGAGCACCTGCGTCGGCATCGGCGGCGATCCGATCAACGGTACCTCTCACCTCGACGTGCTCAAGATGTTCAACGACGACCCGGAGACGGAGGCGATCATCATGATTGGTGAAATCGGCGGCAAGGCGGAGGTCGAGGCCGCCCGCTGGGCCAGCGAACACTGTGCCAAGCCCATTGCGGGTTTCATCGCCGGAGCCACGGCCCCGGCCGGTCGCCGGATGGGTCACGCCGGAGCCATCGTGGGTGGAGTGGATGATACCGCCGCCGCCAAGAAGCGCATCCTCGCCGAGTGTGGTATCGCTGTGGCGGAAACGCCTGCCGTGATGGCCAGCACCTTGCTGGAACGCTGGGGCAAGTAGCCAAGAAAAAACCCGGACCGTCGGACGACGGACCGGGTGGTAAGTGATTTGGGTCTGACGCCGGATTACTTGGCGGGCATCACTGGAGCTGGCTGGGAAACCGGAGCAGCGTTGGGGCAGCAGGAAGCTGCAAGAAACGTGGCGGCGGCGGCGATGATGACGAGTTTGAGGTATTTCATGCTTTGTTTGTTTGTTGGTTTGGTTGCTTGTTTGCGCGAACGGCTGGCCTACAGAGACCCGCCACGACCGAGAAATTAGTCTGGATGATCTGACAGTCAAGCAAAAAATCCCCGACGGCAAAAAAAAATCTGACATCCGAAAGCCTGCAAAGCCCGTGACATTTTCCGGCGACGAGGTAGGCACTCCAAGTCCATCACCCAGAGGTTGGCGAGTTCATTCAGCCCATTCTCCACGGTCATGTTGAGCGACTCCCAGCCGCAGGCCGATAAATCTGCGTGGCATCCTGCCGGGGTATGGTGTACGTTCACGCCATGCCCCACTCCACCACCTATTCCTGTGCCCTCATCACCGGTGCCTCATCAGGCATTGGCGAGGAATTCGCGTTGCAACTTGCCGGTTGTGTTGAAAAACTCGTGCTCGTGGCCCGCCGCGAACCCCAGCTTCACCAGCTCGCGGCATTGTTGCAGGAGGCCTACCCGGAGCTGGAGGTGCTCGTCTATGCGGCGGACCTGGCGGACCCCTCGGAGCGCGAGGACCTGGTGGAGAACCTGATCCTTCAGCGGTTTATTCCGGACTTGCTGATCAACAATGCGGGGATGGGTGACTTCGGCGAGTTTGTGAGTGCCGATTGGTCGCGGGTCAGATCGATGCTCGGCGTCAATATCGAGGCGCTGACCCATCTGACGCATGCGTTGCTGCCGGCCATGATCCGCTGCGGCAGAGGTGCGGTGATCAATATCAGCTCGTTGGCCAGCCTGCTGCCGATTCCCGACTTCGCGGTGTATGCGGCCACCAAGGCCTATGTCACGAGTTTCTCCGAAGCGTTGCGGATTGAGCTGAAACCCCAGGGAATTCCCGTGCTGGCGGTATGCCCGGGGCCGGTTTCCACCGGCTTTGGCGAGGTGGCCCGGCGTCATGGCGAGGGTCGCGAGCTGCCTGGACACGATTGCTTTTACGTCCCGCGCGAGCAGGTGGTGGCGGAGGCTCTCCAAGCGCTCCGGGCCTCCCGGGCGAGGGTGTATCCGGGTCTCAAGACCGCCTTGGCCGCCGTGTTGATCTCGGCGTTGCCGATCATCGCGATTCGGTTTGCGATGGGCTTCCGGCCGCGCAAGGGGCGGTCGTGAAAACCGTTCAGGGGGTAGGTGTGGAGGTGCCGGCGGGTGGCGGGCTGACGATCACGGGCGAGGTGCCCGGGGGGTCGTTGACAGCAGTGGGGCTGGTTGATCGCATCTCGCGTTCCTTGGGGAGTTCCGTCATGTTTCCTATCCGCATGCCACCGTCCGGCTGACCGGGATCGGTGATCTCGGTGGCTGGCTTTTCGGTTTTGGCTGGCTTGGTAGGGGGGGCTTCGACCACGGGGGGCTTGGCGGCACAGCCGGCCAAGGCCCAGCCGGCGGCGACCAAGACGATGAAACCTGAATGGCGGATGCTCATGGAAGGAATTTCGAGGGTAGCCGGGAGGAGGGAGGCACCCAGTCCCGGCGGCGGGAAGCTTGCCTGTTTCGCACCGCGGTGCAAGTCCGAATCCGGGGCCATCTGGGATTGGAGCAGGAATCAAGCTGACAAGCCACCCGGTTCCCGCTAAAACCCGGCCATGTCCGCGCCGTTCACCTTGGTCATGGAAACCGCCACCCCTCACGCCTCGCTGGGTCTGGCAGGGGCGGATGGGGGCTTTGCCGGGCAGGAATTTTCCAGCGACCGCAACCACAACGCCCGATTGTTTGAGCCGTTGGCCCGGGTGTTGGACGGGGTGGAGCCGAGCGGCATCGAGCGGGTGTTGGTCGGTAGCGGACCTGGCAGTTACAGCGGCACCCGGGTGGGGATTGCGGCGGCCCAGGGGGTGGCGCTTGCGGCGGGGTGCCAGGCGGTGGCCGTCCCGTCGTTGCTGGGCGTTCCGGCCATTGGCGAGGGGTTGGCGGAGGTGGAGTGTCTGTTTCTGGGGGATGCCCGCCGCGGCAGCTATTGGACGGCCCGGAGCCGCGGTTGGGCGCTGGTGGCGGAGCCGGAGCTGGTGGATGCGGTGATGCTGGTGAAACAAGTGGCCGAGGGGCTGGCTGCCGGTTTGACGGTGGTTTCGCTGGAAGATCGGGTGCGGTTCGAGGTGCTGGGTGACATGGCTTCCGCCATCCGGGTCCAAGTTCCAAGTGCCCGCTGGCTGTGGCAGGCCTGGTTGCATGCCGGGGAAGCCACCCGCGCGGCATGGGCGGCGGTCCCGCCACAGCCGATCTATCTGAAACCACCCCACATCACGGCACCGAAACGGTCTTGGCTGGCGCTTTCGTGAGCGCTCGGATGGCTGTCGCCGGCACGCAGTTGCGTATCACCATTTGGTGAGGTCCGGTGGGTTTGCCATTCTTACCGGTCGGTCCATAGGTGATCGATTGGGTGTTGGAGACCATGCCGACCACCCGCCCGGCCGTGTTCATCACCGGACCGCCGGAGGATCCCTTCGCATACTCAGCGGTCACCGACATCCAGACGGTTTCATCCGCCGCATCCCGGCATCGCACCTTGGAATAGCGGGCGACTTCGCCAGCGGTGTGAAGAAAATGGCGGCCTGAGGGATGGCTGATGATGCCAACCGCCGTGCCTACCGGTGCGCTCTCTGCCAACATCAGGGGCGTGAGCCCGCTCCCATCCACTTGGAACAAGGCCACATCGGCGGCCTTGTCGCTCGCCAGAATTTGAGTCACCCGGTAAACCTTGCCGTCCACGCTGCAAACTCCCCACGAATCTCCGGCGGCCTTTTCAAACACATGGCAATTGGTCACCATCACCCCGTCCGCAGTGAGGCACCATGCCGTCGCGCCGCCCCGCAGATGCCACTTGTCGCATTTTCCGCATTTGTAAACGGAGCTGATGACAAACACGCTTTGTGCCTGATCCTCATAGGTGGTGGCCGGTGGGAGATGGGTGGGTAGTTCGACTGCAACACTGGTGGGGGCGGTTTTCATCGCTTCGACCAGATCGCTGCCCTTGGTGGCCTGCTTGGCATCTGCAAACGCGCCGATTTCCTGGCTCATGGTCTTCACCAGATTCATGTCGTCGATCACCAGCGGTCCGGCGACTGCCTGACCCAGCGCCACCAACCAGACTCCTGCAATTTGGCAATTTATTCTCATTGGTGGTCAAACGTTGTTAAAGAGCCGGTTTGTTCATGGATTTTGCAACATGAGGAGCCTGTGGATGAAGCCGGGCACCAGCGGCCCGATCGACAAAACCACCAACGCCAGAAAGCCAAGCCGGCTGCTGCCATTGGATAGCACCCGCGAGAACAGCCACAGCAGAAGCACGAGCGCAATTCCCGGAAAAAACAGCCACGCCTCGTGCCTTGAAAGAGGATGATCGGATTGCATGAACCGCCACGCCAGGACATTGTTGCCCAGCGCCGCGGCCACGGCGATGGCACCCATAACGGTGGCGGTAAGGGGTGGTTTGACTGCTTCAGGCGGGTGGGCTCCCTCCATTTCGAACAGGTGTTCATCCCGTGGACACAACATCGGCCGGGTGCCCGGCAACGGCGCGCCACGTCGCGGAACCGGCGTGCTCTTGATCACCCGGGGCACGCCACCCACAGCGCCCGGATCAGTAAAGGTTTTGTGCGGACTGAAGGGAGGGTCCATGCGCCCACCAAACCACCAAACCCACCCGACCACAAGCCAAAACCCCCATCCATTCTCAGAGTCTGTCTGAAAAACATCCAAGGGCAGGGACCCGACCTCCGGGCGGTCCGCGAGAATGGCAGGCGCATGACCGCCCATAGGGTGACGGTCCGGCTTTTCATGGGATGATTCATTCGTGTCCCATTCGCCGGACCGTTGCGGAGAACGGTCCCTGCCATTTTTCAGACACACTCTCAGACGCTCCGGTGCGGGTTGACGCCGGAGGCGGGTGGAGGTAGGGTCATCCGCATTATGAATGTGCGGATGATCGTGGCGGGAAAGCCGGCGCTCGGGTTTGTCCGGGCGGGGGTGGAGGAGTATCTGAAACGCTTGGCGCGGGTTGGTGGCTACGAGTGGGTGGTGGTGAAAGCCGGATCGAGCGAGGATGTTTCCGCGCGGTTGCTGCAACGCTCTGAGGGCTGTTGGCGGGTGGCACTGGACGAGCGGGGCGAAGGCCCAAGCACCCGGGTTCTGGCCGACCGGATGGCGGCGTTGGCACGGCGTGGCGACGTGAAGACGATCGCGTTTCTGATAGGGGCGGCCGACGGGCACACTCCGCAACTGCGGGAAGCGTGCGACTGGGTGCTGTCCCTCTCACCGCTCACCCTACAGCATGAACTGGCAGCGGTGATCCTGCTCGAACAGCTCTACCGGGTGGCCTCGATCCACGCGGGAATGCCGTATCACCGCGACTGAGGGCGGCGGGTCAGCGGCGGTATTTGTTCTGGGGCATGGCCCCGAACTGGGCGCCGGCACCGGAGGGTCCCTCGGAGTTCCAGGGGATTTTGCTCGTGGTGGTGGTGGGCGGCACGGCCTTCCGCTCGGGTTCCTTGTTGGCACAGGAAACGAGGGCCGCACCGATCAGGGCGGCGGTGGCCAGAAGCAATGAGGTTGCACGCATGGGGGCTAGAATAAATCAGGCTCCGCAGATTGCAAGTCTGCGGAGCCTGGAAGTGGAAAAAGGCTCAGCGGGTTTCGGTTTTGGCGAGGATCACGCGGTCTCCGGGTTGCAGGCGGACGCCGGGGGCCATGCTGTCGGCGATGACGTCGGCGATGGTCTGGGTCGGTTCAATCGCGGTCGGGCGGATCTTGCCGATGAGGCGGCCGTCGCGCTTGACGAGGAGGATGGTCTGCGGGGTGAAGCCGTTCTTGGAACCGGCGCCGATCACGACGAAGCCCCAGTCCTGGTTGACCCGGGTGATGACGGACTCCATCGCATTGTCGCCCATCCGCTTGTTGCGTTCCATCTTCTTCTCGGTCTGGCGGTTGGCTTCTGCTTTGTTGCCGGAGAGGCGTTTTTCGGCATCGGCGACCAAGGTTTCCTTGGTTTCAAGTTCTCGATCGAGGTTTTTCTTGCTGTCCTCGAGTTCCTTGATTTTTTCAGCGAGATTTTCAAGGGTGACGTCGCCCCCTATGGAAATAAGCTCGGTCTTGAGCAATTCGATGGTCTTGTCGAGGTCGGCGAGTTCTTTGTTTTGTTCCTCGAGGGTGGCGTCGATTTCGGTGAGTTGGCGTTTGAGGCTGAGTTCGTTGGACTGCAGGTTTTCGATGCTCGCGGTGGCGTCGTTGCGTTCACCGACGGCGACCGCAATGGCCTTCTTCTCGTCGGCAAGGTCTTGCTCGGTGCTTTCGGCTTCGGCGGTGACGACCTTGTTCTGGGCGATGGCATCAAGGCGGAGCTCCTGTTGTTGCCTGAACTTGACCGAGTGCTCGTAGGAGAAATAGGCGGCACCGCCGATGGCCAGGATGGAGACGATATAGAGGATGATTTTCATGGGGATCCGATAGCAAGGTTTGGAGTAGGGGCGGTTGGGATATTAGAACTCCGATTCGGCGGCGGGAGTCTCTTCCACTTCCGCAGCGGGCGCGGCGGGTTCGGCGAAGGGGTCTGTGCCGAGGTCGGGAAGGGCGGCCGGGGCCGGTTCCGGGGCGACCGGGGCCGCTTCAGGCTGGGCGGCGGCGGGTGCCGGGGCGGCGGGTTCTTCCACCGGTTTGGTGGAAGGCGTTACCTTGTCACCGACCATCAGGACGGTGCCTTGGGTGAGGGAGTCCGGCACAATGCTGGCGGAGGCGGTGCCGCTCTCTACGGCGGAGACGAGGAGCCTGGCGATCGCCTGGCCGTCGCGAACCACTTCGAGGGTGGACCCCGCGACGACTCCGGAGGTGCTGCCGGCACTCAGGGTGACGAAGCCCCAGTTTGGATAGATCGAGTTGATCAGGGTGCTCTTGAAGTAGGACTCCTTGTTGGCGATCATGGTGCCTTCATTCTTGAGATTCTGGATGAAGGACTCCATGCGGGTGTTCTCATCGGCGAGATTGGCCAGCTTGGCGAGATTGGAGGTGATCAGTTGCTTGGCCTCCTCGACGGCGGCGACCAATCCCTTGACCTTGGGGACGAGATCCTTGATGGCTCCCAGTTCGGCAACCTTGGCGCGGATTTCGTCCAGCTTGGTCTTGTTGGCGGCGGTCTGGGTGGTTTTGGACTCAATCTCGGACTTGAGTCCTTCGTTGCTCTTTTTCTGAGTGGCCTCGGTTTCGCGGAGTTTGGCGACCTCGGTGCGGGTTTCCGAGAGCTCCTTTTGTTTCTCGGTGAGTTCGTCCTGGGCGGTTTTGAGCCGCTTCTTGCTGGCAGCGAGCATGGTCTCCTCATTCTTGCGGTGGTCCACCTCGTTCTGGTAGGCATCCTTGTTTTTTAAAGCGACAAAGGCTGCTAGGGCTAGCAGGACGGCGGTCAGGATTCCGAAAACATTGGCCATGGGGATTTGTTTGTTTGAGCTGTTGGGTTGCGTGTGGCGGGAGACTAGGGGTTTCCCCCCCTACGCTGCAAACACAAATTTTGACAAGTTTCCAACTTTCTTGCCTGCTGGCTTTACAAAGCAACGACAAACGCGGAATTTGGCGCGCCATCATGAGTTCCATTGTTCGAGTCTTTTCATATTTACGTCATTATCCGGGGCTGGCCGCGGCCCAATTGGGGTGTGCGCTCGGGATGACCCTGGCGATTTTCGTGTTTCCGAACACGACCCGGCATGTGATCAACGAAATTGTGCCGAATCCGGCGCTGCACGGGGAATTTTGGTGGTGGATCGGGGTGGTGTTGCTGGGGTTTTTGGCCAAGGACGGGTTGAACATGCTGCGGATCATGATCAACAACGTGTTTGAGCAGCGGGTTATTTTCGACATTCGATCCGAGCTTTACGCGAAAATCCAGCGGCTGCCGCTGCGGTGGTTCGACTCCCGGCGGACCGGAGACATCATGACGCGGGTGGTGGAGGACGTGACGAATATGGAACGGGTGCTGATCGACGGGATTGAGCAGGGCTTGGTGGCGGCGCTGCAAGTGCTGAGCGTGGGGGCGTTTCTGTTTTACCTGAACGTGGAGGTGGCGGCGTGGGCCACGCTGCCGGTGCCCTTGCTGGCGCTTGCCGCGTGGATTTACTCGACCAAGGGGCGGGACCGCTACCGCAACCAGCGGGAGGCCTCGTCTGATCTCAACGCGCTGCTGCACGACAATATCTCCGGGGTGAGGCAGATCAAGGCCTACGCCGCCGAGGCGGAGGAGCACGGGCGTTTCAACCGGTTTTCGGATGCGTTGCAGCAGACGACGTTGCGGTTGATGCGGTGGTGGGCGGTGTATTCGCCAGGGATGTCGTTTCTGCGGATGACCGGCTATGTGCTGGTGCTGGCGTTCGGCGGGCAGGCGGTGATGGCGGGGACGCTGAGAAATGGTGACTTTGTGGGGTTCCTGTTGTTTTTATCATTGTTTTACGAGCCGATCGACCGGCTCAACTCGCTCAATCAGATGATCTTGACCGGGCGGGCGGCGGCGGACCGGGTGTTTCAGATTATGGATGCGGCGGATGAGCCGAATGCGCTGGCCGGGGAGGTGCTGCCGGAGCGGTTGCGGGGGGCGGTGAGATTCGAGGATGTGTCGTTCAACTATCAGGACCAACCGACGCTCAAAGGGGTGAACATCGTGGCGGAGCCGGGGCAGACGGTGGCCTTGGTGGGGTCCACCGGGGCGGGCAAAACGACGGTGCTTTCGCTGCTGGCGCGGTTTTATGAAACCGGCGGGGGGCGGATCATGATCGACGGGCGGGACATCGCGACGGTGGCCAAGCCCTCGCTGCGGGAGCACTTGGCGTATGTGACGCAGGAGCCGTTTTTATTCAACGGGACGGTGCGGGAAAACCTGTTGCTGGCGCGGCGGGAAGCCGGGGAGGACGCGTTGTGGACCGCGCTGGATGCGGCTCACGCGGCGGGTTTCGTCCGGGGGTTGCCGCAGGGACTGGATACCAATGTGGGCGAGCGCGGGGTGAAGCTATCCGGCGGGGAAAAACAGCGGCTGTCGATCGCCAGGGCGCTGCTCAAGGACGCGCCGATCCTGTTGTTGGACGAGGCGACGGCGTCGGTGGATTCCGAGACCGAGCAGTTGATTCAGGACGCACTGGACCGGTTGATGGCCAACCGCACCGCATTTGTGATCGCGCACCGGCTTTCGACGATTCAGAACGCGGACCTGATCTACGTGCTGGAGCAGGGTGAGGTGATCGAGACCGGCACCCACGACGAGCTGTTGGCGCGGGACGGCAAATACGCCGAGTTGTGCCGCAAGAGTTTTCTGGACAAAGGTTGACTTTGCTGCCGCCTCGTCTCTTCCCCGGCTTCATGCGCGTTCCTTGCGCACGACGACAATAAGGTCGTCGCCCCTTATTGGAGGCAGGTGTTTCTCGGCTAGGGCAAGGTCCCGAGCCCTTGGTGGGGCTTGGCGGTTGGAAACCGCCGCCACGGATGCCGGACACTGCTGGCAGGATGCCAGCGCGCCCAGTTTCAATTCAGGTCGAAGTCCGGGCCGAGGAGCGGGATGCGGGTGTTCTGGAACGCGTCCATCCGGGCGGCGAGCCGGGAAAGCCCGCGGCGGGCGGCAGGCGGCAGGGCGTCTAGCAGCCCGGTGCCGGTGAGCGCGGCGCGCAGGGCGGCACCGGGGGATGGGGCCGTGCCGGCGCGGATGATTTCACCGTCGGCTTTCTCCGGTTTGGCAAACAGGCCTTCCAACAGGCTTTTCGGCTCCGACAGGGGAATGTGAAAGAGCAGGGGAAGTGGGCATGGCGGATTTTTGTACGGCGGTCCGCCCGCGCCAAGGGGCTTGTCCCCTTGGACGGGAAAGGTGGGAATGGCGGCTCCGGCCGCGTTGCCAGACCCGTTGCGATCCAGGGGCACAAGGTCCTTGGCGTCGCCCTGCCGATATGCCGTGCAAGAATCCGCCGTGCGAAGTGGGGAGGTTTTTGCGTTTTCAGGCAAACGAGGGCGGGGGTGCCGCTAGGGTTGGCGATAAATCATTTGGCAGGACCGCGTGTTTTACTGGAAGTTTTTGTCAAAGCCGCGATAATGAGCCCTCACCACCATGTCCGTTCCTGATCGACCGCCTGAATACCCGACCCCAATCCCCGAATCCCTGCACCGCCAGTTGGTGGAGTTTCGCAGGCATTTGTGGCGAATGAAGGTGTTTGAGGCGATGGCGGCCGGGGTGGTGGGCTTGCTGGTGTCGTTTTTGCTGGTCTATGGTCTGGACCGGGTGTGGGTGACTCCGGCATGGGCGCGGTTGGCGATTTTGGCGGGTGGCACCTCGCTGTTTGCGGTGTTTGCGCCGTATTGGCTGCACCGGTGGGTGTGGCGGCACCGGCGGGAGGCGCAGTTGGCACGGCTGATTGCCCGGCGGTTTCCCGGGTTGGGCGACCGCTTGTTGGGGGTGATCGAGCTGCAGACTCAGCACGAGCGGGCGGATTCGTTGTCGCCACGGTTGCGTGGGGCGGCGATGGAGGCGGTCGCGGCCGAGGCCGGACGGAGAGCGTTGGGTGAGGCATTGCCTCCGCCACGGCGCTTGCGCTGGGGCCTCGCCCTGCTGCTGCTGACCGGCGGCGCGGCGGCGGTGCTGACCCTCACCCCGCGGGCCGGGATGAATGCTCTCAAACGATGGCTGATGCCGCTTTCCAATACCGAACGCTATACGTTTACCCGCCTGGACAATCCGCCCAGCTATCTGGCGGTGCCCTACGGCGAGGCGTTTGATGTGACGCTGCGGTTGGCGGCGGACACCGAGCAGCATCCTACAGCGGCGAACGGTCGCTATGGCTTGCAGCCGGCGGTGACGGCGAATCTGGCGGACATCGAATACCGGTTTTCGTTTCCTGGTCAGCAGGAGCCAGGCACGGTGGCGTTCCGGGTGGGCGATGCGCTACACGCGCTGAAAGTGGAGCCCCTGCAACGACCGTTTGTCCAGGAGGTCGCCGCGCTGGTGACTCCACCGGCGTATCTGGAGATTCCGGAACAAACGCTGGATTTGGCCAATGGAGTGTTGAATGCGGTGGAGGGCAGCAAGGTGCGGATCCGGATTCATACGAACCGGGCATTGGCCGAGGCCAGCTACGGTCCGACGAAAGCCTTGTTGGTGGAAGCCTCGGAGCTTGTGGAGCAGGAGGGTTCGGCGGCGGTGGACGAGGCGGACGGCAAAAAACAAACGATCATGCCGCCGGAGATTTACGTGCCGGTTTCCGGGAAGCTGAGCCTTCGTGGGAATGAATCGGTCACGCCGGAGTTGGAGATTGGCAAGGTGGCGTTTGAGCTTCCGCTGGCATGGCGGGATCAGCATGGGCTGACGGGCGAGAGCGGCTATCGCTTGCGGGTGGATGCGGTGGAGGACGCGGCCCCGGCGTGCTACATGCAGGGGATCGAGCGCCAGAAGGCGATTCTGCCGGAGGAAACGGTGGAGTTTGAGATTCTGGCGGAGGACGATTTCGGGATCAAACTGGCGGGGATCGAGTGGAGTGGCGAGTTCACCAAGCCATCCCCCGAGGCCCCGGCCAAAGGTGAGATGAAAGTGGTGGAGGGAGCGTCCCAGCAAGCCCGGGTCGGGCGGCCGGTGGCGTTTTCGCCCAAGGCGTTCGGGATCGAGCCGCAGAAAATCACGCTGCGGGCGTTCGCCGAGGACTATTATCCCGGCCGCGGGCGGGTGTACTCGGAGGCGGTGACGATTTATGTGCTGACCCGCGACGAGCACGCGCAGATGTTGAAGAGCCAGTATGACCGGGCGATCGCCGAGCTGGAGGATCTGGCGCGGCGCGAGGAAGGGCAGCTCGATGAGACCCAGCGGCTCGACGATCTGGAAGGCGAGGATCTGCAGAAGGACGAAAACCGCAAACGGCTCGAAACCCAGGAAGAGGCGGAAGCCGAGAACACCCGCCGGATGGAGGATCTCACCGCACGCATGCAGGAACTGATGAAGGATGCCGCCCGCAACGGCGATATCGACAAGAAGACCATGCAGAAGATGGCGGAGTCGCTCAAGTCGATGCAGGAACTCTCCCAAGAGGACATGCCCAAGGTGGAGGCGAAGATGTCCGAGGCCCAGGAACAGTCGAATACCCCGGAAAAAACCGACAAGGACGTGGAGCAGGCCAAGGATGAACAAAAGAAGGTCGTGGAGAAAATGAAGGAGGCCGTGGACAAGGCCAACGAGGCGAACAGCCGGATGGAGGCGGGCACCTTTGTCAACCGCTTGAAAAAGGCGGCTGGCGAGGAGGAGGCGATCGCCGGAGCCTTGATTGAGGGGTTTGAAAGCCTGCTCGGGATCAAATCCGACGAGGTGGATCCCAAGGATGCGCGCAGTCTGGCCGGAGCGAACAAGCAGCAGGGTGAGACCGCCTCGGACGTGCGCTGGATTCAAGAGGATCTGGGGCATTACTTCGCCCGCACCGAGAAGGCGCCGTTCAAGGAGGTGTTTGACGAAATGCGTGAGTCGAGGATCGACATGGGCCTCGAGGAGGTGCGCACCCTGCTACAGGACAACCATTCCTATCTCGCCACGGAGGATACCAAGAAATGGTCGGCGAAGCTCACCGAGTGGGCGAAGAAGTTAAAAGGGGAGATGGACAAGGATGACCAGGGCGGCGGCGGTGACGGCGGCGGGGGCAGCCCGGAGGATGAGGATTTCGAATTCATGCTGCGGGTCATGAAAATGGTGCAGCAGCAGCAGGACCTGCGGGCCCAGACCCGCGCCTTGGAGCAGCTCCGCCGTTCGCTGCCGCCACCACCCGGAGCCGCCCCCAATCGCTAACCATGCCAACCGCCATGAAAACCATCGCCACCCCAGCCGCCGTCCTGAGTCTTGCCTTTGCGCTCGCCTGCCCGGCCCAGGAGACCAAGCCGTCCCCGGCACCTGCTGCCAACAAGGAGCAACCGCAGCCGGAGGAGATGATCGGAAAACACCACGAGGGTTCCTCCGAGGTGGCCGACAAGCAGGACGAGCTTTCCGCCGACGTGCAGCAACTCACCATCGAACAGACGATTCCGAAAGTCATTCAACTGTTCAAGGAGGTGGAGGGGATCATGGATGAGGCGACCGACTGGCTGGCGGAATACGATACCGGCGGCCGCACCATCGCCGCGCAAACCGAGGTGGTGGAAAAAATCTTCGAGGCCGCCAAGGAACGCCAGAAACAAGGCAGCGGCGGCAAGCCCGGCGAGGCGATGATGGACATGATGGAGCAGATGATGCAGGAGGGCGAGGGCAAGGAACCCGGCAAGAAACCGGGACAAAAACCCGGTGACCAACCGGGACAGGGGATGACCGGAGACTCGGATGCCGCCAATGAAGCCACTGGCGCGGCAGGCGACGGCAAGACCGAGGCTCGCCGCGTGCCCAAGGCCGCCGGCCGCAGTGGCGCACCGCTGCCCGAGGAGTTCCGCAAGGCTCTGGACGCCTACAACCGCGGACTGGAGGAAAATTTGAAATGAGTCATTGGTTATCAGTTATCAGGTTATGAGAGTTATCGGAATATTTTTTGGGCTGGCAGGATTGGCGGCGGCGCAGGGGCTGGAACGGGTGCGGGATGAAAGCGTGCCGGTGCAGGTGGAGGCGATTTATGAGAAAGGCCTGCAGTATCTGGCAAAATCCCAGAATGCCGAGGGTAGTTGGAACGACGGTTCCGGCAGCCAGCCCGCCGTGGTGGGGCTTTGTGTGGCGGCTTTCCTCGCCCATGGCGAGGATCCCAACAACGGTCCCTATGCGAAAACCATCCACCGCGGAGTCGAATATGTCATTGCCCAGCAGGACGCGGGCAACGGCTACATCGGCAACAGCATGTACAACCACGCCTTCGCCACCAAGGCCCTGGCGGAGTCCTATGGCGTGGTGGACAATCCCAAGATCGCCATGGCGCTCAAGAAGGCCGTCGAGCTGATCCTCAGCGCCCAGAAACGCAACCGCTACGGGGCGTGGCGCTACACCCCGCAATCGACCGATGCGGACACCACTGTGACCGGATGCTGCATGGTGGCGTTGTTCGCCGCCCGCAATGCCGGGGTGGCGGTGCCGGATGAGGCGATCAAGAAAGGGCTGGCCTTTCTCAGCAAGTGCCGGGGCAGCGATGGCTCGGTGGGGTACACCTCCAACTTCGGCGGCAAGCCCACCCTGACCGCCATCTATTCGCTGTGTTTCTCGCTGGCCAAACAGCGGGGCGGCAAGGGCTACAAGAGCAGCTTGGTCTATCTCAAGAAATACCGGGATCACCGCGAGCGCTATTATCCCTATTATTACGAATATTATATGTCGCAGGCCCTGTTCCATGCGGACGAGGAGACCTGGCGTGAATGGAATACCCGCACAATCCGCTATTTCGGCACCATCCAGAGCCGTGAGGGTTCGTTCCCCGGCGGGCAGGGTCCTTCATTCAGTACTGCCGGAGCCCTGCTTTCCCTGGCGTTGAACTACCGCTATCTACCCATCTTTGAAAAATGAGAAACCTATTATTGGCATCCTTGTTATCCGGCGGACCGGGTCTGCTCCAGGCTGCGCCGCCGGAGCCGCGGCCGGACCTGCTCCGGTTTGAGAATGGCGATCAGTTGCATGGTTCGTTCCAGGGGATCAAGGACGGCCTGCTGGCGGTATGGCAGCGCGATGATCTAACCAAACCGGTCGGTTTCAATACCGGCCAGGTGCAGAAGATCATCCTCCGCGGTGCCCGCCCGATCAAATCCACGGGCTCGCTCTCTCACGTGACGCTGGTCAATGGCGATCGCCTGCCGGGAACGCTGGTGGGCCTCGACGACGACAGCGTTACCGTGGCCACCACCTTCGCCGGGGTGCTCAAGGTGTCGCGCAAGCTGGTGGGCCTCGTGACGCCGGCCCCGATGGGTGCCAGGGTGCGGTATTACGGACCCTATTCAGAAGACGGCTGGCTGATGGTCAACACGGCCTATCCCGACGGCATTCCGGCACCCGGACCGGCCGCCGGGGACGCCGGGGATGGAAACCCCGCCGGTGCG
>JAIPKB010000115.1 GCA_021733795.1 Akkermansiaceae bacterium
CAGCATGTCCGCCTGACTCAGCGCTCAGAATGAGCGCGCTCCAAGCGCCGACATCCTGTCGGCTATGTGAGGCCGACATTCTGTCGGGCGCGGCGGGCACCGCGCGGATTCACCGCGACCGCGGCGGACAGCATGTCCGCCTGACTCAGCGCTCAGAATGAGCGCGCG
Organism: Akkermansiaceae bacterium; assembly: GCA_021733795.1. Classification (GTDB taxonomy): domain Bacteria; phylum Verrucomicrobiota; class Verrucomicrobiia; order Verrucomicrobiales; family Akkermansiaceae; genus Luteolibacter. Next base: position 169 of record JAIPKB010000115.1, read on the forward strand.
GGGCGCCGACATCCTGTCGGCTATGTGAGGCCGACATTCTGTCGGGCGCGGCGGGCACAGCGCGGATTCACTGCAACTGCGGCGGACAGCATGTCCGCCTGACTCAGCGCTCAGAATGAGCGCGCGGAGCGCCGACATGCTGTCGGCTATGTGAGGCCGACATTCTGTCGGGCGCGGCAGGCACCGCGCGGATCCACCGCGACCGCGGCGGACAACATGTCCGCCTGACTCAGCGCTCAGAATGAGCGCGCGGAGCGCCGACATGCTGTCGGCTATGTGAGGCCGACATGCTGTCGGGCGCGGCAGGCACCGCGCGGATTCACCGCGACTGCGGCGGACAACATGTCCGCCTGACTCAGCGCTCAGAATGAGCGCGCTCCAAGCGCCGGCCGCGCGGCCGCCTACCTCGCCCGGCGGCGCGGCGGACCGGCTTTGGACGGCGGCGGGGAGGATCGCTGCGGCCCACGGCCGGTTGCCCGCGCGGGTGGACGTCCCTTGCGGGCGGGCGGTCCGCTGGCGCTGTTGCGGGTTTCCGCAGTGCGGAACGTCCGCCGTTTTCCCGTGGGTGGCGGTGGATCGTACTTTTTGCGGGCGGGCGCGGGCTTGGCCACCGCTCTTGTCCGACCGGTTCGTTCCTTGGTCGGCTTGGTCTCCTTGGCATCACCCGGTGCGGGTTTCCGAACTTCCCAGACTTTCGGTTTTTTCCCGTCCTTGGTTCCCGGTTTTTTTGCTTTAGTTTTTGCCTGCGCCCCCGAATCGCCCAACAACATGCCGATTTCGAGCGAGGTCAGAATCGCCCATTGGGCGGGTGCCAGATCACCGAGCCAGAGCTGGCCGATCCGGACGCGGAGCAGTTTGGTGACGGTGTAGCCCAACGTCTCGAACATCACCCGGATCTGCCGCTTGGCTCCGTGATCGAGCACCACCCTGATCCGGCGCGCGGAAAGCCGCTCGATCTCCTTTGCCCGGAGCTTGGTGCCCTCGGCGTAAACACCCAATAAAAACTGATCGAGGTGGGTGCTTTCAAACGCCTGGTTGGCGGTGACCAGATATTCCTTGTCCACCGCCTTGGATGGATGCATCAGGCGCTGGGAAAGCTCCCCATCGTTTGTTAGGATGAGCAGGCCTTCGGAATCCATGTCCAACCGCCCCACATGATGGAGGCTGTGCAGCGCCACCGGCAGCACATCGTAAATGGTCGCCCGGCCGAGTTCGTCCGCGCGGGTGCAGACGTAGCCACGGGGTTTGTGGAAAACCACCACCACCGGCTCCCGTGGAATCACCCGGCGGCCATCCACCTTGACGTGATCCCCCGGCAGGATGCGGGTGGCCAGCTTCGAGCAGGAACTGCCGTTGATCTCCACCCGACCGGCCTGGATCAGCTCGTCGCAGGCCCGGCGCGAGCCGACCGCACACGATGCGAGGTACTTGTTGAGACGGATTCCTTCGGTCATGGCTGTGGTCTGAAATACAAAAGGCGCGGAACCGGCTGGCTCCGCGCGCTTTGAAGACATCGGGCGGGCGAGGGTCAACCCTCGTGCTTCGTCTTGGGCAGGCCGATCGGCGACCGCCCGGATTTCCACTCGCCCCGTTCCTTGAGGAGCTTGACTCGCTCAAAGCGTTTGAGGACGGAGCGCTTGCCCCCTACGGAGGCATTCTGTTTGAGGCTGTTGTGTTTGGACATCGGATGAGGAAGTTGGATTCGCGGGGCGGGAGATTGGACCCGGTCCGGGCCACTGGCAAGGGAAAAACACCTGCCAAGGTCAAAAAAGCCGCCCGTCCACCGGAACGCCAGGTGGTTTTCGGAAAAAAATCCGGTATTTTTTCGCAAGCCCGGGTTGCCAACCGGGGAAAATCCTGATAGGTGATCCCCCCATGGCTCGCCTGTTGCCCCAGCTTGAATTCCGATGGGTCTCGTGGCTCCGCGTGCGCGCGGCACCAGCCCCCCTGGTCCGGGGGCGTCCGACCGGCATGGACAGTGCTCTCACCGCCTGGTGCGTGGAGACCGCGCGCTCACTCAATCTAACAGAACTTGCCAGCCGGGTCCGAGTTTCCTGGAACCCCAGAATGAAGACGACCGCAGGCCGCGCGTGGTGGCCCGATCGGGCAATCGAGCTAAACCCGAAACTCCAAGGCCTGCCATCCGACGAAGTCTGGCGCACGCTGAAGCACGAACTCGCCCATCTGATCACCTTCGAGCGGGCCGGCCGCCGCCGCACCGCCCCCCACGGCCCCGAGTGGCGCGCCGCCTGCGCCGAATTGGGGATTGCCGGCGAGCAACCGTTTCATACCTTGCCCTTCAAACCCCGCCGGCTGAAACGCAACCACACCTACTACTGCGTGCATTGCCTCGTCGAGCTGCGCAGGGTGCGACCGCTGGGCAAGGCCGTGGCCTGCTACGCCTGCTGCCGCAAGCACAACCAGGGCCTTTACCATCCGCGTTTCCGCCTCTTGCCCAAGTTGCCATGACCCCAACCGGACACGCCCGCACGGTCGATGAAATGATCGGACTCGGACGAGCCACCGCTGCCACCGTCCGGCCGGCCACCGTGATCGCCCTGGTCGGAGACCTCGCCGCCGGCAAAACCCACTGGACCAAAGGCCTGGTCGCCGCCCTCGGCTGCCCGGCGCAGGTCACCAGCCCCACCTTCTCCATCGTCCACGAATACCGCGGCGGCTCCCTACCCGTGTTCCACTTTGATTTCTACCGGCTGGACCAAGCCGCCGAACTCATCGCTCTCGGCTGGGATGAATACCTCGATGAAAACGGCGTCACCGTCGTCGAGTGGGCGGACAAATTCCCCGAACTCCTCCCGCCGGACACCCGTTGGCTGCATTTCACTGTCAACCCCGACGGCAGCCGTACGCTTGCCAGCTAGCTTCCGGTCATTGCCCGATCCCCACCGTGCGGCCGACACCTTGCACCAAGCGGGTGGCAGACTGCGCCAGACCATTGGCGACCCCACAGGAATTAAGGCTGGCGGCACTCAACAACAAGGCAGCGAGAATCAGGATGCGTTTCATCGGGCCCCCACCCTATCGCGGTCCCGCCGAATGTCAAGCCGGATCGACAGCCGGATCGGACCGCACGGGTGCATGACAACAAAGTCAACCGTCCGCCACCTCAGGAACCGCAGGCAGGGACCGGTCTCTCCGAGCGGTCCGGTTGGGGCCAGTCCCGTGCGCGGAAAAAACCGTGTGAGTTCCCTGGAACACCGATTGGAGAATGGGTGCTGGCGGAGTGTCAGGATGGTTTGGGACTGGAAGGAAATGCCACCTCGTCTCCACCGGACCGCTCGGAGAGGCGGTCCCTGCCTGCCTTGACTTTGTTGTCATGCACCCAGACCGCACCAACCGGTGGCATGAATCCGGTGGCGCATAACGGCCATGCTCAGGCGTTTTCCCAAAGAAGCCTTCAGAACGGCCACCAACTCCGGTGGGAGCGTTTGTAGGAACCATCGCCGACCGAAAGCACCTCGATATGGGTGGTCGTGAGCCCGGCGCCGTAGAACCCGATTTTTTTGGCGGCACGCGGTGAAAGGTCGAGGTGGCGGCCGGCAATAAAAGGGCCGCGGTCATTGATCCGCACCTTGACCGAGCGGCCGTTTTCCAGATTGGTCACCTTGACCAGGCAGGGCAGGGGCAGGGTTTTATGGGCCCCGATCAGGTGCCACGGCATGACCTTCTCGCCCAGCGAGGTGGTGCCGCGTTTCAGGCCGAAAAACGATGATTCGTTGTACCAGGAACAGGTGCCGGTTTCCTCGAAGTCGAGGGCCTGCTCGACACTCATCGGATGGTAGGTTTGGCCGCGCACGGTGTAGGGCTTGGTTTGGTATCCGCGGTATCCGGATGGCCGGGACACTCCGCAGGAACTGAGCAGCAGGGCCGCCACCAGCAACCCGCGGCCGCACCATCCGCGGCACAATCCCGCAGGCTCGGAGGGGCTGTAAACGCTGACTGGCATCGACTCGGATAAGCTGGGCAGGATCGCCCCGGGGAAATGCCTAACCCTATTTTTTCGCTTTCCGGGCGCGCTCGCGAACGATCTTGAGGGATGAGGCCACCTTGTCCTTCAATTCCTTGCCGGGCTTGAACTTCACTCCGGCCCGGGCCGGGATTTTGACGGTCTCGGTGGGGTTCTTCGGGTTGCGCCCCAGCTTGGCCTTCATCTCGCGCACTTCGAACGAGCCGAACCGCCGCATCACCACATTGTCGCCGTTTGCCAGTGACTCGGCGATTTCATCGATGACGGTCTGGATGATCTCGGCAATGATTTGTTGGGAAATCTCAGCGGTGGACTCTGAGATCTTTTCGGTGATCCGGATTGCGAGTTCGCGTTTGGTGACAGTGGCCATGGTTTGGAAAAATTCGGAGGTAAATGGGTGCGCAGGAAGATTACGCCGAAGTCCAACCTGTTGTCGCGCCAAAAATCCAAATTCCCCGTCATTTTTTTCATCCCGGTCCACGCAACCCACTCAAAATCACGGGTTTGGGCCATCCGGGCTGCCATCGCCAAGAACTTGCGCGGTGGTCCGGAAGTGGTGCTTGGCCGCGAGTCCGAGCGCATCCGTCCCCCGCCGGGCCACCAACTCCCGCGCCGCCTTGACCACCTCCTCGCCGGCCCCGAGCGGCAGGCGGATCCCGCAGGCGGCGGAGGTTTGGTCGATCCAGTCGATGAACCGTTCGCGGGCGATGATCGAGGCGGCGGCGACGGCGACGTCCGATTCGCCCTTGGTCCGTTGTTCGAGCCGCAAGGTGAGCCCCTGTCGGCGGAGGGCCCGCTCCAGCACCTCGGGCCGGGCGAATTGGTCGCTGAGCGCACGGGGGCAGTCGGGCACGGCGGCGGCAAGGTTGGCAATCACCCTGGCGTGGCCCCAGGCAAGGAGTTGGTTGAGGTTGCCGAACGAGGCGTAAAGTTGGTTGTAACGTTGCGGGCCGATTGAGACGAGTTCCACCCGGCATCCCGGGGTGCCGCGGATCACCGCCGCCAACTGGCGGATCCGCGCGGCGGAGGTGATCCGCTTGGAATCCATCACCCCGGCCTCCATCAGGTGCCGGGTGATTTTGCCATCGGTGTAGGCCCCGGCGATCACCAGCGGGCCGAAGTAGTCGCCCTTGCCGCTCTCATCGATGCCGAAATGCGGGGAAAACAGCTCCGGTTGCAGGATTTCCTCGTAGCCGAGGCGGGCCTCGCCCAGCACCTCCGGTTCCAACGTGTAGCGGATGAAGTCCTCGGTTTCCTTGCCTTGAATGAGCACCTTCGGACCTTTTTGATAGACCGTGACATTGAGCTTGCCCTTGCGGGCCGAAAACACCGCGTGCTCCTTGGGAACGAATTCGTAATCCTGCCGCTCAAGCACCTGGCGGAGGGTCTCCACCTGGGCGGGCGTGAGCGGCGATGTGTGCGTGGTCATGGGCGGAGAAGAACGGTGGCGTCCCTAACCCATCGATAGCCGAAATCCGATCCCTGGCAACCCCCGATCCTGCCGGAGCCGATGTTTCCGCCGCTTTCTGCTTGCCCGGCCGGGGTGGCGGCGGTATCACCCGGCCCATGAAACCCCGTCCCCACGGCAAGCCATCCCGACCCACCCGGAACGAACCGCAGGCCCGGGCCAACCGCCACGTCGCCGATTCGGAGAAAACCGTCCCGGCCCTCGACGAGGATGCGTTGATGGGGATCGTCGCGGCGCAATCCAAACCCCTCATCCTGATCCTCGATTGCGTGCAGGACCCCCACAACCTCGGGGCCATCCTGCGCACCGCCGATGCGGCCGGGGTCCACGCCGTGGTCACCCCCAAGGACAAGGCCGTGGGCATCACCGAGACCGTCCGCCGGGTGTCCGTGGGAGCCGCCGATCACGTGCCCTTCGTCCAGGTGACCAACCTGGCCCGCACCATGGAGAAACTCAAGACTGCCGGACTCTGGCTGGTGGGCACCACCGACCACACCCGCAAATCAATCTATCAAACCGACCTCAACGGCCCGCTGGCGATCGTGCTGGGCGCGGAGGAGAAGGGCATGCGCCGGCTGACGGAGGAGAATTGTGATTTCCTGGCCTCCATTCCGATGGCCGGCCAGGTCGAGTGCCTCAATGTCTCGGTGGCGGCGGGTGTCTGTTTGTTTGAGGCGGTGCGGCAACGCCGGGCCGTGCCATGAAGGAACCGGTTAGAATCCTCTCCGATCTCCACCTCGCCCATCCGGTGTCGCGCATCGAGCGGGTGTCCGCGCTGCGGCCGTTGTTGGATGGTGCGGGCACGGTGGTGTTCAATGGCGACACCTGGCAGGAACTGACGCGGGCGGTGCGCTCCCGCTCGGCGGAAATGCTCGGAGAACTGCGGGAACTCTGCCGGGAAGCCGGTTGCGAGGCGGTGTTTCTATCCGGCAATCACGACCCGGGCTGGCCGGGGCCGGGATGGCTGGAACTGGCCGGGGGCCGCATCGTGGTGACCCATGGCGACGCCCTGATGTTCGATGGCTCGCCGTGGAAACGCGAGATCCTAACAAACGGTGGGAAAATCCGGGAACTCTGGGACCAACACCCGGAGGCCGGGGAGCACATCGGGGAGCGCCTGCGGCTCGCCCGCGAGATCGCCCGGGCACTGCCGTCCCAGGACAACCGCGGCGGACGGCGCGGGTGGCAGCGCGCCTGGGACGCCGCCACCCCCCCGCAACGGGCGCTACAGATGCTCTACGCGTGGTGCTCGCAGGGCTCGCTGGCCGCCGGGTTCTGCGAAACATATTTTCCCGCCGCCGACGTGATCATCATCGGTCATTTCCATCGCCACGGGCGGTGGCAGCGGGGTGGACGCCTCATCATCAACACCGGCTCCTTCGTCGCCCCAGGCCGGGCCCACTGGGTGGAGTGGCACAGCGGGTGGCTCCGGCGCGGCGTGATCGAGGAATCCCCGACAACCTGTACCCTCGGGGAAACACTGGACCTCTGGCGGATGGAGTGAACCGCCTCCTTCCGTGGCTGTGGCGTCCCCGCCGCAGGCCGTCGTGGCTGGCGCGGCTCGCGCCAGTCCGTCTTCGGCGCGGCTCGCGGCGAGTCTCTTCCTCTAAAACGCCACCTCCCCCACCAACTCCCGCGCCTCCCCCGCCACGCGCTCCGCCACCCCCTTCAATCCTTCAATATCCTCCTCCACTTCCGCCCGCTGCGCCGCCGCGATCCGGTCGATCACCGCCGCATCCTGCTCAGCCGCCTGGAAGATCTCATCATCCGGGCTGGTCCGCACATCGTCCAAGGTTTCGATCAACTCGAGAACTCTTGCCTGCAGATGTTCATACAGCGACCGCAGTTCTATCAGGCTCTGCGACCCGTCGAGCGAAGCAGCGGCCCATCCCTGGTTGCGGATGAACGCCTGGGGGTCTTTGGCAATCGTCTCCAGCAACCCGATGCCGCCCCGGTCGCGGGCTTCTTCGAGGAAAACTCCGGGCTTGCTTTGGCGGCCGGCAATCTGATAGCCTCTCACCGTCATGGACGGACGGGTAAACGAACTCCTGCCTCTCGCGGCTAAAATCGCGCGGGAGTTTGCCAATATCCCCGGCCTGCCTCATGCCGAAATCGAGATGGCCGCGCAGGAAGCGTTGGTCCGCGCCGCCAGTCGTTTCGATCCTGCCAAAGGCGATTTCACCGCCTATGCCGCCACTGCCATCCGCAACACCCTCCGCGACCTCTACGAGTGCCAGTTGCGCCATCACCGGCACCATGTTTACGACCTCGACCTTTTGGCCACGCAGACGAGCACCTCGCCAGAGGCCCGCATCAACCGGGTTCCTGCCGGGGACGCTCCCGGAGTGGACCAGGCCGCCGCCATGAGCGAATCGAGGCAACGGCTCGACCAAGCCATGCTCGCGCTCTCCCCCCGCCTGCGCCTCGTCGCCGAGGGCATCCGCGACGGCAAGAGTTACAGCGAAATCGGTGCCGACCTCGGTGTGTCCAAGCAAGCCGCCCACAAACTCGCCGGGGCCGCCATCGCGACGCTCCGCGAACACCTCGCCGCCATGGGCTTCTCCGGGCTCGACACCCTTGGCCTCCTCAAGTCCCGGTCAAGGAGAGGCATTGGCGACCCTTGCGTTCATCGGCTTGGCGAAGGAATCTCTCTGCGGCTCCCCCAAGATGGCGCTCCAAAATCCACCGCGATAGCAAATCCTCCGCGTGCCTCGTCTGCTCCCCTAGGTTCCTCGTCGGGTTGACGATTTCTTCCCTCAACCGTATTCCCTCATTACCACACCAATGCCCGCCTCCGTTCATCTCCAGGTTCACAGTGCCGACGGCACCTCGAAATCCTTTTCCCTCACCGAGCACGATACCTTCCTGCTCGGCCGGATGGACGATTGCCACCTCTGCGTGCTCGGCGATTCGCAGGTATCCCGGCACCATTTCCTGCTGGAAGCCTGTCCGCCCATAGCTTCCTTACGGGATCTCGGCAGTCTCAACGGAACCCATGTGAACGGCAGAAAGTGTGGCGGACGCGAAAAAGGCGAGACCCCGGAACAGGGTGCCCTTCGCCAATACCCGACCGTCACCCTCAAGAATGGCGACAGAATCACCGTTGGCAAATCCACCATAGAAGTGTGCCTGGAAGCCGCGCCAAACGCCGCCGCCGTCCCCGCCGCCCTCCCGGAAGGCGATCTCTCCCGCCTCTCGCCCGAGGCGATGCACCGCCTCATGGTGGCTGTGGCGTCTCGCCACAGCCCGTCTCAGGGGCATCTTGCCCCGAGTCTCCTGGACGACTACACCATCACCCGCGAACTCGGCCGCGGCGGCTGCGGGGCCGTCTATCTCGCCACCCCGAACGCCGGCGGCGACCCGGTGGCCGTCAAACTCATGCTCTCCCGCGCCCAGGCCGAACCCCGCGCCATCGAGCAGTTCAAACGCGAAATGCAAGTGATCGCCGGCCTCCAGCATCCCAACATCGTCCGCTTCCTCGACAGCGGCTCGGACCAGGGCACCTTCTTCTTCGTCATGGAATACTGCGACGGCGGATCGCTGGCCGATGTCGCAATGGCCCGCGGCGGTACCCTCCCGCCCGACGTGCTCATGCCCTGGGCGCTCCAGGCGCTCGCAGGCCTCGCCGCCGCCCATCAGGAGGGCTTCGTCCACCGCGACATCAAACCGCAAAACATCCTGCTCCACCGCAACCGCACCAAAATCGGCGACTTCGGTCTCGCCAAGAATTTCCAGAAAGCGGGCCTCAGCGGCATGAGCATCACCGGCCGCTACGCCGGCACCCCCTATTTCATGCCTCCGGAACAAATCGTGAATTTCAAGTACGTCAAACCCGTCTCCGACGTCTGGAGCTTCGCCGCCACCCTCTACCACCTCCTCACCGGCAAATTCCCTTACCGCTTCGATCCCAAACGCGATCCCATCGACATCATCCTCAACGAAAACCCCGTCCCCATCCGCGACCGCACGCCGGGACTGGGGAAGGAGCTTGCCACCGTCATCGACAAATCCCTCGTCCGGAATCCCAAAGACCGCTTCCCCGACGCTGGTAAACTGCTCGCGGCCATCCGTTGAACCGAGACAATGTGAAAAATGACGAATTGCACTCTCCCTCCCGCCAGAATAGCTTCCCCATGACTCCATTACCTAAAACTGACTGCTCATGCTGATCTACCTCGACACCTGCTGCTTGAATCGTCCTTACGACGATCAATCCCAACCTCGTATCCAATTGGAAACCGGAGCCGTGCTTGCGATCTTGCAGCGGGTGACTTCGGGCGATCTCCAACTTGCCAACAGCAGCGTGCTACAGTTCGAAATCCACCGGATCGCCGACCAGACCCGGCGCAATGGCGTCGTTCACTTCCTCAGCTACTCCTCATCATTCCAGCCCCTTACGCCCGCCATCGAGCATCGTGGCATTGAGTTGAACCGCCTTGGCTTCAAACGCCTCGACGCGCTCCATCTCGCCGCCGCCGAAGCCATGACGGCGGATGTCCTGCTTACCACCGATGACCAATTTCTGCGCCGCGCCATCCAGCACTCCACTCAATTGACCACTGAGGTCCTTAACCCCGTCCAATTCTCCACCACCTGAATCCTTATGAGCACCACCACGACCTACACCAGCCCCATCGACCTCTACCGCCAGGGAGTGGCCGTCCTGACCGACCACCTTGGCCCGGTGGACTCCGTCCGCTTCCTCCGCCTGCTCGACAAGGGCTCTGGCGACTACACCGCCACCCGCCAAAACCAACCGGATGAAGGAACCGTCGAAGAACTCTGTGCCGAAATCCGTGCCTTCGAAGCAACCTCGCCAAAGACGTGAACGAACTCCCCATAAGGAACCGCGGCATTCCTGTCGCGCTGCCAATGAAACGCAAAAGAACCATGCGCCAAGCTCCCCCAAGGTGGCTGTGGCGTCCCGCCGCAGGCCGTCTGGGAGGCGTCTCGCCTCCCGTCTTCTCCCCCCAAGTTGACGCTTTCACGCCTCAACCGTATTCAAGGAGCAGCATCCACACCGACGCCATCAAGGACACCCTCATCCCTCCCTCCATCACCAAGTCGCAGGCCTTCAAGGAGCGTGGGCGTCTCGCCCACATTGATTCTCTTCATTTCAGCGTTTCAGCGTTTCAGCGTTTTAGCCTTTCAGCATTTACCCATTCGCCCTCTTCGGCCAGACCGCCAAACAATGGCACGACGACAATCCAGGTACCGAGGGAAACCTCCGCGACCACGCCCCACTCGAACTACTCGTCGTCCTCACCAACCTCGAAAGCCTCAACTCCGTGCTCATCCGCCAGGGCCGCCCGCCCCATCGCTTCCTGTCTGACGCTGTGATGGCCACGGATGCGCCCGAATCGCGCTACCAAGATACCACCGACGGTCATCGCGTCTGCCTTGCCGCTCGCCGCCATCACTTAGCAGCCAGCGATCCAAAGAGACCCTACATTCAGCGTGCCAGCAATGAATAACAATTACCAAAAGCGAAAGGAGACCTCTGCGTATTGGTTTAACAAGTCCTCAGACCTGCGGGGTGCCGCAGCCGCAGTTTGGGTTAGCTTAGATGACGACGTGGGCATTATCGTTACTGAGCGCACCAAGCTGGGAAATGCTTTTAGCATGTCCGCTGCGGCCAGACCCGTGTATCAAATGCTTTGCGGTATGGCGCTTGAGTTAATCTTCAAGGCAATCACCGTCGAAATGGGAGAGAAGGTCAATGAATCAACTCACAACCTTCTGGAGCATGTGAAACCGACTAAAATTGCGTACTGCGCCCAAGAGACCGAACTGCTCAGAATTTTCTCGCATTTCATCACTTGGGCCGGTCGATACCCCACGCCTAAACAGGAGAAGACAATGGATGATTTCAACAAATTGGTCAAATCCAATCTCTTTGAGAGTGTTCCGTTTGGTTCGCATGGAGCTAGAACAGTATTGCAGCCAAATGGCATTATGAACTGGAGTTCTTTTTCTCATCTTTGGGGAATGGCATGTTCAAAATATTTTCAAGTAAGGAATCTCGAACAAATCGTCATCAAACAATCACCTGAAAATTCTAGTTCAGATGAAGCAACGTAATGAATCCCAACTCCAAACCTCTTCCTCTCAATTTCAGCATTTCAGTTTTCAGCATTTCAGCTTCTACCCCATGTTCTCCGTCCTCACCTATGTTGACGCAGTCGTATGTTCCAAGAAACTTCAGATCAATCATCCGCGAGCGCATGCCGGGGCTGGCGAAGGAGCTTGCTGCCGTCATCGATACAGCGCTGGTGAGGATCCGAAAAGCAGGTTGCAAAACGCTTCAGAACTCCAGAAGGCCATAATCGAAGCTGCTGCCTAAACGACAAAAATACGATAAGCAATCCCCAATGAACTACTTAGATCAAGAAGAGGTGCCGCCCATTTGGCAAATCGGCGATGTGATTTTGGACAAGTATGCGATCCGCGCCATCTTCACCAGTGGTGGCATGGGGCTCGTTTACCGGGCTTATCACAAGGACTGGGATATGGACATGGCCGTAAAATCACCACGTCCCGAGTTCATTCAGACAGAGGAACAGGCATCTCACTTCGAGCGTGAAGCAGAAACATGGGTCAATCTCGGTCTGCATCCCCACATTGTCAGTTGCTTCTATGTCCGAAGACTGGGAGGAATCCCGCGCATCTTTGCTGAGTTTGTGGAGGGAGGTACGCTTTCTGAGTGGATTCGTAGTGGTCGGCTCTATCAGGGTAGCACCGACACCAGAATGGAGCGCATTCTGGACATCGCCATTCAAGTTGCGTGGGGGCTGCACTTCTCCCATCAGAAGGGCCTAGTGCATCAAGACGTGAAGCCGGGCAATGTCTTGATGACGCCAGACGGAACCGCCAAGGTCAGCGATTTCGGGCTCGCCAGTGCCCGCTTGGCCGCACATGAAGGCACTGCAACAACGCGCAAGGTCGGTCAAAGCATCCTGGTGGAAGGGGCTGGTTTCCTGACTCCCGAGTATGCGTCGCCTGAGCAGTTCGCTGGACAGCCACTATCAACGGCGTCGGATGCCTGGAGTTGGGCGGCATTGGTTCTGGAGATGCTAAAAGGCGAATGCGATTGGACTGATGGCAGAGCTGCGCCCTTGGTGCTCCAGGAATTTTATCAGGAAAAAGTCCAGACTGACCCACTGGCACAACTGCTTCACGAATGCCTTGTGGTGCCCGTCAAGCAGCGGTCATCAAGTCTTCTAGCTCAGGCCGAGGCGCTCATTAGGATACATGAAGACCTCACGGGTAAGACTTATCCGCGCAGCTACACCGCCGATAGTCAGACATCATCTGATGCGCTGAACAACAAAGGCGCGTCCCTGCTCGACCTCGGCAAGGCTGAGCAAGGAATTGAGTGCCTTGAACAGGCGATGAACCTCAATCCACGGAATCTCAACGCAAAATTCAACCTGTTGGTGACTAAATGGCGGTTAGCCAAGACCACAGACGATTACATTATTAGGGAGTTGTCGAGCTTCCGCGACGAGATGAATTCGGACGCTCTTGATACACTGTCGGATCACATTTGCACGGAGAGCGGCGTTCCTACAAACGCCCGAGCAGATCGCTTGCAGCAGTTGCCCGTTAATCAAACGCGGTTGAAGACGATTGCTCGCCATCCATCGAGCCTCGCGGCCATCCGGCTGGTCACCACAGATGAGGGAGACACTCAATTGATCACCGTAAGCAGGACCGGCAGTGTCCTTATCCAAACACCGGATGGGGTAAAGGTGGCTTCATTCCCGATTCCGCAGCCCGCAGAAACGCTTCCAACAACTGCCGGTGGCCGGTGGATGTGCGATGGGCTTTGGATCAGCGACTGTGCAATCACAAGGGATGGTCAATGGGTGGTTTTCTCGCAGCACAAGGCCTTAACGAATCCAGATCGTGCCAAAATGCAGGAGGGCAAACTGGAAATCCCAATCGAGACTCGCATTTACTCATTTGATATGAGGACACATGCACTCGTCCAAAGTCGAGGTGCACATAAGGGCAGAGTTTCCTGTTTCAGTCTGCTCAATGAGCATGAATTGCTTACGGGCGGTTCAACCGACGGCCGCATACGCATTTGGCAGCTTCCGGACTTGAGCCCCGTGGGAGAACTTGATCTCTCAAGTCCCGAGCAAGCCAATAGATTGGCGGGTGCTTGGCCATTTCAGCTTCATCATAATACAAAGCTACCTTTAGTTACCGCATATTACGCTATTGAGGTCCCATCGTCGGGATACATTGTCCTTTGCCAAGATGTGCCTCGCTTATGGAAGCGACCCATACTTCACGACAGTTTTCACACAAGGCGTATGCGCTCCATCGGCGGCATGAAGGACTTGCTTGGAATGGCCGCATCTAGCGTAGATTGGCAAATGGTCGGCACTCTGCCGAAAGCTTCACGGGAGGACAGTGTGGGCCGCCTGGCCTTGTCTCCTGCTGGTGACTATATTGCTGGTGGACGCCCTCTTCATGTGTGGGCTGTGGATGACGGCATTAAGAGAGTGATTGGACACGGCGACGGACCTCCCATGAACCTTGCATTTTCACCCGGGAATCAATATTTACTAGATGCAGTTGTTAAAAATGTGTTCTATGAAGATAAAAAGACGTCGTCCTTAATCAGGTTGTGGCAGGTCACTAGCGGCAGGAGACTCTGCACGGTCATGCTCAAAGACATTGATAGCACGCTATGGGAAGTGCAGTGGTTTAATGATCATGTCATGCTCTTTGGTTGCGATGGGAGCAACCAGGTATTTTCGTTAAAGATTCTATTACCACCCCCTTCATCATTTCTATCCTTGGCACGGCCAACCAGCTTTGCTGAAGTCCATCACAAGCGCGAACTAGTGGAATCGAATATCGCTGTCGCTGAACAGGCTTTCGACTGCGGCCAATTCACAGCAGCACTCAAGCTTGTTCGCAGCCTTCAACTACAGGAGGACTTGCTCACGGACAGCCGTCTCCAAAAACTGGAACGACGGATTTGCGCTCAGGGTGTATCGACAAGATTGAGATTTGGAGTATTGGAACGCCAATTTGAGGCGTCGTCCTTCACAGGTGATTTTGTCGTAAATATCCTGGGAGCACAACCGAAAGGTCCTGCGACTCGGCATCACTACTCAAAGGGGTCGCATTCCGCACACACGACACCGGATGGCCGCCTCACGACCCTTCGTCAGACAGTCGCCCGTTCGTTTGATAACGTAGTGCTGTGGGACAATGTCTTGGATCGCGCCGTGTCTTCAATGCAGCTCCCGGGCAGCTGCGATTCGCAAGCGTGCATTAGCGATGACGGGACATGGGCGGTTGCGATGATTCGCGACTGCTGGCTTCGCAAGACGACATTAGCACGTTATGCATGCCGGAAGTGGCCTTGGCGGGATTGGCGGAAAATCACCACCTACTTCGAGGGTGAGGATCGGTATGTGGCGCAAATTGCACTCTGTGACGACAACTCAAAGTTTCTCGTCCGTAAGGGCGGGGTCGAGGTCTGGGATGTAGCAACGGGAAGGCTACTCAGAGATATCCCTACCAGTCGAAGCTATGATACTCAATCCCCAATCTCGACGTTTGATTGTTATCCCTTCGCATTTCTCGGTGGTGATGATGGCGCTGTATCAGTGATTGATTGCGAGATAGGGATGGAACTCTTCGTAGTTGCTGGTCCGCATGAGAATGTAAAGTCGTTGGTTTTGTCCCAAGACAAGCTTCGATTAGTAGTCAATGGGAAGTGGGTGATTCACCTTTTTTGGGACTATCTCTTTCCCTCGGAAGATTGAGTCGAAGAACCGTAAAGCTGACCTACTTCCCCAGGCATTAGTTCTCGCACAACAGCATGTCCGCCCCATTTACGGCATTATCCTTTAAACATGCCATAGAGTTCGTCACCGACTTTGATGAGGCTCCAAACTTTGGTCTGATCGCTTATATCCAACTTTGCGTTTGCAAAATACTTACCTTGCGGCTGTGAAAGGCCAATCCAATCATGACATCCCCCTCTATTGACATCACTTGGAGCCTCGCCGAAGCGGAGGCCGCGCATGCTGGCTTTTCCGAGATTGGACTCGCGCATTTTTGGGTGGGCGTTTGCAAAGCGGTGGAGGTGTCGGTTTCCGAGTTACTGAAGGATGGCAGCCCCGAGCTTCAAGCGATGGAAGGGCAGGTGGAGGCGGATTTCCTGGAGGTGCGGGAGGCGTTTTCCGCAGTTGGAGTTTCCCCGAAACAGCTACGCCGCGCAATTCGTGCCGAACTTGGAAAAGGATCCGGGCATGAGGAACGACCACTGCACCGGTGTATGGCATTACGCAAAGTTTTCAAGACCGCTTCGGCGGTGGCGAAGGCCGATGGAGAGCGCTTGAGGCCGATGCATCTGATTGGAGCGTTGACCGAGCAATGGATGCCGGTGGTAGAGGAGGCAATGACAAAACTTGGCCATGATCCTTCCGAAGTCATGCGGGGGCTATTTCGTGCGATTGCGGATAGGAGGCCGGGGGAAAGACAGAAGACTCCGCGACAGAAGACAGAAGACAAGAGGAAGAAGAAGGAGACGGTTTCGGCGTTGGAGCGGTTTGGGCGGAATCTGACGGAGTTGGCGGCGAAGGGAGCATTGCCGCCGTTGATCGGTCGGCGGGAGGAACTGCTGAAGATCACCCGGATCCTGCTGCAAAGCCGGAAGAACAATCTGATTCTGGTGGGTGACCCGGGCGTGGGCAAGACCGGGATGGTCGAGGGCTTCGCGCAGTTGCTGGCGGAGGGGAGATTGCCGGAAGCCTTGGGTCGGCCGGCGGTGATTGAGATTTCCCTAACCTCGCTGGTGGCGGGGACGAAGTTCCGGGGAGAGTTCGAGGAACGGCTGGAAGCGGTGATCCGGGAGGCGTCCGCCGAGCCGAGGCCGATTCTTTTCATCGATGAAATCCACTTGCTGCTGGGTGCCGGATCGGCCAGCGGCAGCATGGACGCGGCGAACATCCTCAAGCCCGCGCTGGCCCGTGGCGCGATCCGGGTGATCGGCGCGACGACGACCAAGGAATACCGCCAGACGATCGAGAAGGACGGCGCACTGGAGCGGCGGTTCCAGGCGGTGAGGATCGAGGAACCGAGCGCGGATGAAGCGGTGGCCATCCTGCTGGCGCTGCGGTCGAGATTGGAAGCGCATCACGGGGTGGCGCTTGACGAAGCGGCGCTGCAGGCGGCGGTGGAATGGTCAATCCGGTATTTGCCGGATTTCCGGCTGCCGGACAAGGCGCTGGATTTGGTGGATCAGGCGTGTGCGGCGGTTAGGTTTATGACGTTGACACCGCAGGGGGAGAAGAAATCAGGCGGCGAGACGCCACCTGGACGGCCTGGCGCGAGCCGCGCCAGCCACGATGAAGATGGAGGACCTGGTGCAAGACTCGCCAGCCGCTTGGGGTTGCACGTCGTGCGGGAGGAGATTGCGGCGGCGGTGGCGGCGCGGTGTGGGATTCCGGTTGGGTCGCTCACGGCGGAAGAGGGAGCGAGATTGATGGCGCTGGAAGCGGATCTAGGACGGCGGGTCAAGGGGCAATCGGAGGCGATTGCCGCCGTGGCGGAGGCAGTGCGGTTGGCGCGGGCGGGCTTGAAGAAGCCGGGGCGGCCGGTGGGCGTGTTCTGACGAGCAATCTGGGAACGGGGATGGCTGCGCCGAAGCCGTTCATTGGCTTTGCGGTGGCGGATCAGGATCGACAGGCTGGAAGCCCGTCTTCCGGTGACAGGCAGGATGCCTGTCTTCCGGCCGAGGAGGCCATTCGCCGACATCTGCGGCCGGAGCTGCTGAACCGGCTGACGAAGGTGGTTCATTTCAAGCCCCTTGGAATCGGAACCGCGCGTGAGATTTTTGGTAAGCTGATGGATGATTTCAACAAGCGACTGGCGGATCGCGGAGTGACGGTGGAGCTGGACAATGGTGCCGAAGAGCTGATCTTGCGGGAAGGTTTCAGCGAGGAATACGGGGCGAGGAACCTGGAGCGGGTGATGGATCAGTTGCTGGGCTCGATGATCGCGGAGGTGCTGCTGAGCGGCATCTTGATAGCCGGGCAGGTGGTCCGGGTGGTGGCAAAAGGAAAAACACTCTTGCTGAACTCGGAGCGTTAAGGAAAAGCGGTCCGGCTTCGCGCTGGCTGCACCGTGAGGCGTTGTTTGCCGCTGGTGGCGGTCATTCTCAACTTGTGACAGATTGTCACCAGTAGGCTTCCCATAAGAAACTCCCCCGGCGGAATCCAGCACATCCTCATCATCACTCCAAGGGCAATTTCAAACTCGCACTTCTCGCCGGGTTCCCGTTGGCGCGTTGCCAGCGACTGGCTGGTGCAGAGGTGGACAAGGGAGCGGTTGATGATTTCCGTCAAAGCGGGGGAGTTGCCGTGCGGGAGGGGCACCAAGCCCGCCGGGCGCTGGATGACCAGGGCGGTTTCTGCTGGGGATTCTGGAGGTTCTGAGGACATTGAGGCGGGACGGCAGAAGTCACGCGGCGAGCGGATTCCATACCTTATTGAAACCGAATCCCTGGAAATGTTTCTCGTTGGCGGTGGCGAACCGGGTGACATTAAAGTGCCGGAGGGTTAGGGCGAGGCGGATGTCGTAGATGCGGCGGGCGGAGGCGCTGGTGCGGGCGTGTTGCCAGACTTGGTTCATGAGGCCGGTACCGGGATAGTCGAAGATGAGCCAGGCTGGGTTGTGGCGAAGGTTTTCGATTTTCCGCACGGCGTCCTTGGCGCTGAGAGGCTTGGCGCAAAGGACCGGATTGCGCAAGAGGGTATAGACTTCCATCAGAACGAGTTCGCAGAGGGCGAAGGTTTGATCGCCGACCTTGGATTCGAGAAAGGCGCGGGCTGGTTGGTGGTTGACATGGGAGGCTTCCAGCGCGGGGAAAAGAATGTTGGTGTCGCAGGCAGTCATGGCTTTGGGGCCGACGATTAACGGGGTGCAAGGAGCGCTGCGGCACTGGAACCGAGATTGGCGTCTTCCCGCCAATCAGGGTTGGCAAAGGGGTCGGTCAGGAGTCGGGTGTTGGCGGGGGGCTCCAGAATCCAATCTGCGGTGGTGGCGGGACTGGCGGCAGGTTTGGCGGCTTCCTTGCCTTTCTTGTCCGGCTTGGGTGGGTGGTCGATCACGGCCGAGAGGTTCGCCGCCTCCGCGCGAGCCAGGAGCCAGCGCGATTCTGCCTCAATAACCTGGTCGGCCCGTTCGGCTACCGCTTCGTGGATGAAGGCGGAGACGGCCACGCCGCGCACGGCCGCCGCATACTCGATCTTCTCCGCCAACCCGGCGGGAAAGCGCGTGTTGATGCGCTTGGTTGCCGCACCCGGCGGCCGCCCGCGTTTTCCTGCAGCCGTTTTCGTAGTCGTTTTCATGCGGGGAAGAGTAGCCGACGAGCGACTGTTGCGCAATCTATTTTTGAGTGCCATTGAGGCACCAGTTGACTTCCCAAGAATAACTCCCCCGGTGGAATCCAGCACATCTTCATCTTCACCCCAGGGGCAATTTCAAACTCGCACTCCTCGCCTGGAAAGCATGTCTCACAAATTCCAAGCCACCCCAACACCCAAATTCCCCTTCTCATTCTTCCATCCAAAAATCTGAAATTCAACCTCCCGCACCCATTCCCGGATCGGGATGGCAACGAACCCACACCGGTTTTCCCCACAGACGCCCCCCCCTC
>JAIPKB010000116.1 GCA_021733795.1 Akkermansiaceae bacterium
GCTGTCATCAACACGGACGACGCCTACGGTGCGGAACTCGCCCAGGCTCTCGAAGGCCGGATGCCGGTGTTGAAATTCGGTCTCGGCGTCCATTGCGACTTCCGA
Source organism: Akkermansiaceae bacterium (assembly GCA_021733795.1). Lineage (GTDB taxonomy): Bacteria > Verrucomicrobiota > Verrucomicrobiia > Verrucomicrobiales > Akkermansiaceae > Luteolibacter. The sequence goes on from JAIPKB010000116.1 coordinate 106, forward strand.
GGGAACAACCTCCGCCAGACCGCCCGCGGCATGGAGTTCGAACTCACCGCCAAGGGCAAATCCCATCTGGTCCGCGCGCCGTTGATCGGACGCTTCAATGTCTATAATCTGCTGGCCGCTCTAACCGCCGCCAGCGCCTGCGGCATCCGCATCCGCGAGGCCATCGCCGCCGTGGCCACCGCCCCCCAGGTGCCGGGCCGCATGGAATATGTGGGAAATGCCGGTGGCGCGCATGTCTTCGTGGACTACGCCCACACCCCGGACGCCCTGGAAAATGCCTGCCGCACCCTGCGCGAACTCGATCCGCGCCGTCTGCTCACCGTGTTCGGCTGCGGCGGCGACCGCGACCGTGGCAAACGTCCGCTGATGGGAGCTGCCGCCGCCCGCCACAGCGACGCCTGCATCGTTACTTCCGACAATCCGCGCTCCGAAGACCCGCTCCTCATCATCCGCCATATCGAAGCCGGCCTGGCCGGCACGGGCCACCTCAGCATCCCGGACCGCGCCGAAGCGATCGCCTACACCATCCAACACGCGCTCTCCGGCGACATCGTCCTGATCGCCGGCAAGGGCCACGAATCCACCCAGCAGTTCGCCGACCACATGATCGACTTCGACGACCGCAAACACGCCTCCAAAGCCCTGCGCGACCGCGCCCAGCTCATTTCCGACAACCGATGAACCCGCTCACCGCCCGCCAACTATCGGACATCCTCGGCCACCCGGTGGCGGCCGGAGATCCCGATGCGTTGATCGCCGGCGGAGTGGCCACCGATACCCGGAAGCTACCCCTGGACTCGGTGTTTTTCGCCCTGCGGGGTGAGCACTTCGACGGTGCCACCTTCGCCGCCAAAGCCCTCGCCACCGGTTCCAGCGTGGTGGTCGTTGCCCATTGGGAAGGCACCCCGGCCGCAAATACTGCGGTCATCGTAGTTGATGACCCGCTGGCGGCGCTGCAACGCCTCGCCAGCTGGTGGCGCCAACAACTCCACCTCCGGGTGGTGGCCGTCACCGGCTCCAATGGCAAAACCAGCACCAAGGACTTCACCGCCGCCGTGCTCGCCCAAGCCTATCAGGTTTCCGCCACCAAGGGCAATCTCAACAACCACATCGGCGTACCCCTCACCGTGCTCGGCACCACCCAGGCGCACACCGCCGCCGTCTGGGAAATTGGAATGAACCACTGCGGCGAACTCGCCCCCCTCTGCCAGATCGCCAAGCCGGAGTTCGGCATCATCACCAACATCGGTACCGCCCACATCGAGTTTCTCGGCTCCCGCGAAGCCATCGCCGCGGAAAAGGCCACCCTCGCCCGCGCGCTGCCGGCCGATGGCTACCTGTTTGTGCCCGCCGCCTGCGAGTTCACCGAATTCCTTCGCGAGCGCAGCCACGCGCATCTCATCTCGGTGGGCAACGGCCGCGGTACCGTCCGCGCCGAAAACCTCCGTCCGGACGCCGGCGGATCCCGCTTCGAACTGGTGATCCCCAACCAGGATCCCGCCACGGTCGAGCTCGCCGTCCCGGGCCGCCACATGGTCACCAACGCCCTGCTCGCCGCCGCCGTCGGTTGGAAACTCGGCATTTCCGCCGCCGCCATCGCCGAGGGTTTGAGCACCGCCGTGCTCTCCGCCGGCCGGCTCCGCCATTTCGTCTATCAGGACATCACCGTCTTCGACGATACCTACAACGCCAATCCCGAGTCGATGGCCGCCGCCATCGAAACCCTGGCCGATACCCCCGTCACTGCCGGCTCCCGCCGCTTCATCGTGCTCGGCCGGATGGGTGAACTAGGGGCCCACGCCCCGGCCGCCCATCACCGCACCGGCGAACTCGCCACCGCCGCCGGCCTCACCCTCATCGCCGTCGGGGAGGGTGCCGAAGGCATCGCCGCCGGTGCCGGAAGCGCACCCTATTTCCCGGACTTCGCCACCGCCGCCGCCTGGCTGCAACACGAGGTAAAACCTGGTGACGCCGTGCTTTTCAAGGGCAGCCGCACCGCCACCATCGAACGCGTCATGCACGCAGCCTTCCCCCAATCCTGATGTTTCCCCTGATCTACGATTTCTGGCACCAGGCCTTCGAAACGCAAAAAGCCGCCGGCGACACCGGGGGCTGGGCCTTCACCTATTCGTTTTTCAACCTGTTCCAATACCCCACCTTCCGCGGTGCCTGCGCCGGCCTCACCGCCTTCATCCTCACCCTGCTGGCCGGCCCGCGGGTGATCCGCAAACTGATTTCGCTCAAGCTCGGCCAGCCGATCCGCACCGCCGATGAAGTCCACAAGCTCGCCGAACTCCACGGCGGCAAACTCGGCACCCCCACCATGGGCGGCGTCCTTATCGTCGGCTCGGTCCTCGTCGCCACCCTGCTTTGGACCCGCCCGCTCAACCCCTTCGTCGCCCTCTGCGCCTGCACCATGTCCGCCTGCGCGTTGCTAGGCTTCTGCGACGACTACAAAAAGGTCCGCGAAAAGAAATCTGATGGCTTAAGCGGCCGCACCAAGCTGGCCTGGCAAATCGCCATCGCCCTGATCGCCGCCTGTTTCATCTATTTCAAACCCGAGGTTTCCGGGATTGGCGCCACCGCCGGCCAGTTGGCGGACGGAGCAGGTTTCCGGCTCGGCAAGGACTTCTTCAGCATCAGTGCGCTGAGCTTCCCGCTGTTCAAGGAACCGCTGTTGGATCTCCACTGGCTCATCATCCCCTTTTTCACCCTCGTCATCGTCGGCTGCTCCAATGCGGTCAATCTAACCGACGGACTGGACGGACTGGCCATCGGTTGCTCGATCAGCACCGCGCTGGCCTACGCCGTGCTGGCCTATCTGGCCCACCGCTTCTACATCGCCACCGAGTATCTGGTGATTCCGCACAACCCGTATCTCGGCGAGTTGTTCGTGTTCCTCTTCGCCCTGGCCGGTGCGGGCTTCGGCTTCCTCTGGTTCAACTGCCATCCGGCCAAGGTCTTCATGGGCGACACCGGTTCGCTGGCAATCGGCGGCGCGCTCGGCACCGCCGCGATCTGCACCAAACAGGAACTCATGCTGGTGATCATCGGCGGGGTGTTCGTCATGGAGGCGATGTCGGTGATCCTCCAGGTGGGCAGCTTCAAGCTCCGCCGCAAACGCATCTTCAAAATGTCACCTATCCACCATCATTTCGAATTGCTGGGATGGCATGAGAACCAGGTGATCAACCGCTTCTGGATCCTTTCCATCATGTTCGCCATCTTCGGCCTCACACTTTTGAAAATCGTCTAACCTCCACCATGAGTCTAACCGGAAAACAGGTGACCATCCTCGGCGCCGGCCGCAGCGGCCGGGCCGCCGCGGCGCTCGCGCTGCGTGAGGGAGCGTGCGTCGCGGTCTGGGATTCGGCGGGCCCGGAGGCATTCCACCAACTCCCACCGGAGGTGGCCGCCCATCCGCACGCCACGGCCGAACAAGGCACCGGCGTCCACAGCGACCTGCTGATCATCAGCCCTGGGATCGACACCTACGGCCCCTACGCCACCGCCTTCGCCAGCCATGCGGGGGAACTGCTGGGGGAAGTGGAATTGGCGGCCCGCTACTATGCCGGTAGGATTGTCGGCATCACCGGCACCAACGGCAAAACCACCACCACCGAACTGATCGGCCGGATCCTCGCCGCCGCCGGCCTCGGCGGCAACCCGTGCGGCAACTACGGCGTCCCCTTCGCCGAGGTGGTGATGCTGCCCGAACCGCCCGCCGCAGTCGCGCTCGAACTCAGCTCCTTCCAACTCGAAACCATCCGCACCCTGCACCCGCAGGTCGCCGTCTGGCTCAACTTCGCGCCCGACCACATGGACCGCTACCCGACGGTGGAGGCCTATCAGCAGGCCAAACTGCGGATTTTCGAAAACCAAAGCGCCGGCGATACCGCAGTTGTCCGGGTCGGCGAACCACTGCCACCGTTCGCGGCCCACCGGGTTTCCTTCTCCACCACCGAGCCTGCCACCGCTTGGTTTTCCGATGGAACAATCGTCCATCGCCATGGAGAGCCCGTGCTCGACCTCACCCGGGACACCGGCCTGCGCGGGCGGCACAACGCGGAAAACGCCATGGCGGCGATGGCGGCTTGCGAGGCGCTCGGCGTTTCGCTGGAGGTGATGGTCGCCGCCCTTCACGGCTGCGCTCCCCCACCCCACCGTTGCGAATTAATCCGCACCCTCGATGGCGTGGAGTATCTCAACGACTCCAAGGCCACCAACCTCCACTCGCTGGAAAGTGCGCTGCGTTCCCAAACCCGTCCGGTGGTGCTGCTCGCCGGCGGCAAGGAAAAGGGCCTCGATTACACCCCCGTGCTGCCGCTGCTGCGCGAGAAGGCGCTGGCCTGCGTCACCTTCGGCCAGATCGCCGCGCCGCTGGCCGCACTCTTCAGCGCCGCCGTGACCACCCGCCAGGCCACCAACCTCGCCGAAGCCGTGCCGCTGGCACGCGCCCTGGCCCCGCGCGGGTCATCCATTTTGTTATCTCCCGGCACCTCGTCGTTCGACCAATTCCATGGCTACGAAGAACGTGGTGAAACTTTCCGCACCCTTGTCAATCAACTCCGCTAATACCCATGAAGAAACGACCCGACACCCTGTTCCACACGCCCACCATCAAGGTCAAACGCCAGGCCCCCGCCAGACGGTTTCTCAAGCGCCTGAGCGCCGTAACCCGCGGCCGCAACCAGCGCGTGGCCGCCGCCGCCGCGGAGGATCTTGAAGAAGCGGATCACAGCTCCCGCATCTCCAAGGGACTCACCATTATCTTCGGTGTCCATATCCTGGCGATCGGCGCGTATTTCTTCCATCTGAATTTCCTCAGCAACCGCACCGAGGACCCCGGCTCCGTCGCCACCGCGGTCCGCAGCGAGCAGAAAGCCCAGGCTCCCCCGCTGATCAACCCGCAGGACCACGCTGTCATGGTCGTCCGCGGCGACACCTACGCCACCATCGCCGCCACCGAGAACATCGATGAGGAGGCGCTCCGCATCGCCAATGGAAACCGGCCGATCGCCGCCGGCATAAGGCTGATCGTCCCGCCCAAACGGATCACCGCCGTCCTGCCACCCGCAGTCGAGGCCCTCCGCGAGAATCCAGCCACCCCGGCCCGGCCCGCCGCCGACGATGGTTTGGTGGAGGCCAACCCGGAAGTCACCGCAACGCCCGCCCACGCCGTGCTGGTGCGGCCGCGTACCGGGGCTGAATCCACCCCTCCCAGAGCCATCCCGGTGCGGCAGTCGTCCACCACCGCCCGCTCCTACACGGTCCGCAAGGGTGACACCCTGTGGGCGATCTCGCGGCGGATGAAGGTCGATCAAACCGCGCTGATGGGTGCCAACGGCATCACCAATCCCAATAAAATCCGACTTGGCATGACGCTTAAAATCCCCAACTAACCGCCATGCTGCGCCTGTCCTCCATCCTGCTTTGCACGGCCGTCGCCTGTCTGGTGGCGTTGGGGCTCACCATGCTTGCGAGCACCAGCGTGTGGGTGCAGGGAATTGAGGAGCCCTATCTATTCCTGCGCAAGCAATCGATCATGGCCGGGCTCGGACTGTTCGCCGCGCTCGTCTGCGCCTGGGCTCCGCCGGGCTGTCTGCGCAAACTCGCGCCGTGGATGTTGGGAGCGACCTGCGTGTTGCTCGGCCTGTGTTTCGTACCGGGCATCGGGGTGGAGATCTACGGGGCCAAACGCTGGATCCTGTTGCCGGGAATCGGCCAGTTCCAGGTTTCGGAGATGGCCAAGCTGGTGGTCATCATCATGCTGGCCTCGTGGTTCGCCCGCTGGCAGAGCGAGGTTCACACGTTTTGGCGGGGGTTTGTGCTGCCGGGTGTGATCGCCAGCGTGCCGATCCTGCTGATTGCGGCGGAGACTGATGTGGGTTCCGCCCTGTCACTCTCGGTGGCGGTCGGCGCCCTGATGTTCTGTGTGGGCACCCGGATTTTCTATCTACTCCCCACCGCGATGCTGGCGCTTTCCGGCGCCTCCTACTACATCTATCATAATGAGAACCGCTGGGACCGGATCCAGGCCTGGCTGCATCTGGACGATCCGGTCTATCAGATCGACAAAGGGATGCAGCAGTGGCGCGCCCTGCTCGCCCTTGGCAACGGCGGGCCATGGGGAGTGGGACTTGGCAACGGCGTGGAAAAATTCGGAACCCTTACCTTCGCCCACATTGACTTCATTTTCCCGGTGGTGGGCGAGGAACTGGGGCTGCCCTTCACGCTGGGCGTGGTCCTCTGCTATGTGCTCATCACCGTGGCTGGCGTGGCCATTGCCATCCAGGCCACCAACATGTTCAACCGCTGCCTGGCGCTCGGTCTCACCTGTGTGATTTCGGTTCCCGCCATCGTCAACATCGGCGTTACCACCGCCATGCTTCCCAACGATGGTCTCCCGCTCCCGTTTGTGAGCTATGGCGGCACCAGCCTGATCTTCAGCCTCGCCGCCGTAGGGATGCTCGTCGGCATCCACCGCCGCTCTCAAACCTCCCCCCGCCACGAGTTTTCGCTAGCTCGGGAACACCGGTTCGTGGTGCATCTTTGAACCGCCGGAAACCCGGGGAAATCACTTCCCGCGCGCCTCTTCGCAAAGCTTGCCGGCCCGCGCCAGCGACCCCAGATTGAACACCTGCTTGTATCCCAGCGCCCGCAACTTGCGGGCCGCCATCGCGCTCCGCGTGCCGCTCATGCAGTGCAGAAACACCGGCGCGTCCGGGTCGGGTGCCACCGTCGCGATCTTTTCCGCCACCACCTCCAGCGGCAGATTGATCGCGCCCTCAATATGCCCGGATGAAAATTCGGCCTTGCTCCGCACATCGATCACCACCGCGCCCTCCGCCAACAACCGCCGGGCGTCGTCCCCAGGCACCTGCCCGCGTTGCTTGAGAACAATCAGCCCCACGACCACCAGCACCAGAACAATCCAAGTCCAAGGAATTTGCATGGGTGGAAGCTTCCACGGATTCACCAGCAAGTCAAGTGTGAGAAGGGGGCAGAGGGCCTATCCGAGCCCGGACCGTGGCGACCGGGGGCGGCTTCTTGAGCCATCCATTCGCGGGCGCGTTGTGACCAACGCGGCTACTGCGGGCAAGATGCCCCCACGCCTCGAAGAGGGCGAGACGCCCATCTCTTTTGGGGATCCGCGCATTTTTCGGTTGCCGCATGGTCCGGAAGTGGTTCCCCTTGCGGCGGGCACATGAGGACAAACCTGACAAAATGGCTGCTGGTGATGCTGCTGACGGCCGTGGTCTTTGCCATCTGGACCTGGCTGCGGCCCTATGAATGGAGCCCGGATGCCAAAGCGCGGTTCGAGATTGTGGGAGCCGAGGTCACCCGTGACCACGAATACCACTGGCTGAGCGTCCACCTCAAACGCGCGGGGGCCGCGGAGCACGACCTGCTCAAGCCGGTCCGCCTGCTGACCGGCGACGGCAGCGAAGTGGAACCGGCCGACACCCGGCTGAAAGGCGGCCCCGAGCACGGCATCACCGACCTATGGTTCAAGTTCTGGCTGGAACCCGGAAAACTCAATGGCACGCTGCGGCTGCGGATCAACGATGGCGTGCTGGTGGTGAAGGCCAATCCCGACCAACCCGCGCTGGGACTCTCCGGACAAAAGTATTTCAACTCCAACCACTGGTGAATGATGCAATGGCTGCTCGTCGATAATTCCAACACCCGCACCAAGTTCGCGCTGGCGGACCAACACGCACTGGGAAACTGGCGCGGCACGCTCGCCACTGCAGAACTCTCCCCGGAAACCCTCGCCGAGCTATTGCACGGCATCGCTTTCGACGCGGCGGTGGTAGCGTCCGTGGTGCCGTTGAAGGAACGCTTGCTGGGGGACTACTTCGCCCGCCAGGTGCCCGTCCACCGGGTGGATCAACACAGCCCGCTGGGAATGGGGATCGACTACCCGGAACCGGCCCAAATCGGCGCGGACCGCCTGGTCAACGCGGTGGGGGTCATGACCCGCTACGGCGTGCCGGCCATTGTGGTGGACTCGGGCACGGCAGTGACGTTCGACATCGTTTCCGCCGAACCGGCCTACTGTGGCGGAGTGATCGCACCGGGAGTGGCCGCCATGACCCGGTATCTTTCCCAGGTCACCGCCCTCCTGCCACAGATCGAACTGGAGGAACCCACCACCGTGATCGGCAAATCCACGGTGCAGGCGATGCAGGCGGGCGCGGTGATCGGCTACCGCAGCATGGTCCGCGGCATTCTCCAGGCAATCCGCACGGAGATGACCGGCGATCCGATCATCATCGCCACCGGTGGAGACGCATCCATGCTGGCCAGGGGCCTGCCGGAAATCCACACGGTGGATCCCGATCTCACCCTGGAAGGCATCCGCCTGGTCGCCCTGGCGGTGTTTGGTGGAAAATAGGGATCACTCGCCGCATTCTGACAAGAGGATACGCCGCTTCAGTTCTCATATATTTCCCTCACTGTGTCATACAAGGCGCAGACATTCCCGGCGGGGATATCGTCCTGCAAATGGTTGGCGGAGGCCACAATCCAGTGGCCTCCGGAGAAATCCTTGCAGAGTTGGCGCACGCCCTGCCGCACGTCATCCGTGCTGCCGCGCAACATCTTGATGGTATCCACCGCGCCGTGGAAACAGATGTCGCGCCCGAACTCCCGCACCAACTCCGCCGGTTCCATCCCAGGCACGGGCTGGACCGGGTTCAACACATCAATCCCGGTCTCGATGAGGTCGGGCAGCAGCAAGCGGACGTTGCCGCAGGTGTGGTGGAAGATCCGGATGTGCGGCGCTTTCTTTTTAATGAAGGCATTCATCCGGGTACGATAGGGTTTGAGCAACCGGCGAAACACGTCCGGCGAAATCAACGGCCCGGTTCCGCTGCCGTAATCATCGCCCGTTTCAATGACGTCCAGATATTCGCCGCACGCATCAAGGTAGATGCCGTACAGGTCCATCTGAAGATTGAGGATTTTCTCGTTCAGCGCCTCGATCAGCGCGGAATCATCAACCATGTCCATGAAATACGGCTCCATGCCGCGCAAGGCGCAACCAATTTCAAAGAAACCCATGGTGGCGGAGCGACCGACGACGGCGTGGCTCCCTGCTTCATGCAAGCGGCGGGCCTCTTCACGCAAGCCCTCGACCCGGCGCGGGTCCTTGATCGAAGGCACGGAGTAGGCCTCGATCTCGCGCAATCCCGCCTCGCGCAACGGCCAGTTCACCTGTTGCAAGTGCGCACCGCATTTTTCGTGTTCAATCCCCCAGTCATCCACGACGCGACCGGTGGCCGCCGCCGGTTCGGTTTCCGGCAGTTGGCGGAGCCACACGCGGCGCGCATCAATGGGCATGGCCGCGAGCAACTCGTCGTTGTAGAGCCCGACGTTCTGCCCTTTGCGGAACGAACGGTCCGGACTGGTGACCCCTTTGTGCGCCTTTAGCCGGGCAAAAATACCATCGCAGAGACCGCAGGCGGTCCCCATCAAATCAAATGGAGGCCGGTCGGTGGACTGGCGATTGACCGCCGCGAGATATCTTCCTCTGGCATTCATGGTGATGGCGCGCTATTGCAGCCGTGGGCAATTTCAATATCAGAGGGGACGGGCTTGGCGACCATCATGAAAAAATCGCCAGGTGATAATTTTTGGTTAGTTGGTGTAGTATTCCTGCACGCGCATGATGACATCGAAGCCTTCAAGCTTCAGGCAGTCGTCGAGGCAGACCATGGCCGGATGATCCGGCTCGAGAAGCTGGTATTTGCGTTTCACCGAACCGATGACGAAATCCATGCCCATCGGCACCGCCATGGTGAGGAAGGCGCTTTCCAGCGGACTCTTGGATGGCGAGCCATCGGGCCGCTTGGGCGGGATCATGACGCTGAAATTGCTCAAGCCCACCGACATGTGAACTCCCTTGAGTTCCGAATCGCCGTGGATCAAACGGATGGCGCCCATGAGACAATGGAAGCGGCCATCGGTGTCCGCGCCGATGGGAGAGATGGCGGGATCGATGATGCATTGGTCCACCGGAATGCCGTGTTTGGCGGCCGCCCGGACCATCCGCAGGGCAGTCTGATAGACCTCCTCCGCCGTGTGGTTGGGCTGGCCCGCACCGTTTTCCATCCGCTCCGATGCCAGCAAAATGGGCATGAAGGGCATGATGCGGTAAAGCTCGAACATCTCCATGCGCAGTTCGGAAATCGAGTTGAGAATGGGCATCTTACCGCCGGCGCGGGCACTGTCATAGGCCCTGAGCCCGGCCTCCGACATGGCTGGATCCGGGGTGTCGATCGCGAGCGGCTTGGCCGTCACGCTTTGGACCTGGCGCACCATTTCCGCCAGGAACTCACCGGTGCGCGAGCCGACATTGACGTCGATATAGCCGGCGCCGCCGACGTCCTGAGCGATGGCCAGATTCTTGAGGCCGGCGATGTCGTTGGCTTCGAAAAACTTGTGAGTGGATGGGACCGAATCGTTGATCGATTCGCCGATGATGGTCAGATTGGGGATGGGCATGGTGGTGGTTGTGGTGGCTGTGATTTTCGACAAGGATCCATCGTCCACAGGCTATTCAAACTGGTGCAAGTTGAGGCCGGAGACTCCCGGCCACCTGCCGGTTGGCAGCCCGTGCCCGGCCTGCATCAGGCCGGGATGGAAATTCCGATCCGGGGTGGCAGTGGGGTTAGATGCTGTCCGCCAGCTTCGTGGCCAGATCCACCGCACTGGCGGCATCCGGGCTGTAGCCGTCCGCACCGATCTCATCGGAGTAGTCCTGGGTGACCGGGGCACCGCCCACCATGATTTTGACGCTCGTCAGACCTGCCTCGCGGACCGCTTGGACGGTCGATTTCATGGCCGGCATGGTGGTGGTCAGCAAGGCGGACAAACAGACCAAATGCGCATCGTGTTCCTTAATCGCGGCGACGAATTTTTCGGGCGGCACGTTGGTGCCCAGATCGACGATGCCGAAGTTCGCTCCTTTGAGCATCATTGCCACGAGGTTCTTGCCGATGTCGTGGAGGTCGCCCTGAACCGTGCCGATCACTGCGGTGTATTTCGGCTTGATCCCCGCCTGGGCGAGCAGCGGCTCGAGGATCCCCATGCATTCCTTCATGGCACGTGCGGCAATGAGCATCTCCGGCACGAACACCTCGTTGTTCTTGAATTTCTCACCGATCGCCGACATCCCCGGAACCAACCCTTGCTCGACGATATCGAGTGGTTGCATCCCGTCATCAAGGAGACCTAGAGTGAGGGCTTTGGCGTCGTTGCGCTTGCCGGCTTCAACGGCGATGGCGAGTTCGGATAGGGTACTCATGTTTGGTTTGGATTGGATTGGTATCGATTGGTATGGATGGCCGGCAAGGCCGGAAAATCTCCAGCCTTGCTCGACCCGGCCCGGAGACTGCCCGATCTGCGGCCCGCCGTATTGTGGATTTTGGGGAATTTTTGGTGAAATCAGCCGGCGGCAACCACCGGTGACTCAGGGTGTTGGATGCGGCCGCTTGCGGAGCCATTTTTTCCGCTTGTCTCCTTTGCCCGGTCCCCGCAAAACTGTTTTCGCATTTCTGAATCCGTCCTCTTTCCGCACCTCAACGCTGTGGCAAATCCCATGCATCCGAAACCCCGCTTCGAAGAACTCGACTACCAAAAAACCGAACTGGGGGAACTGATTCTCCGGCGCCGGACGATCCTCTCGCTGGAGAATCGCGAGGTTTATGAAATCATCCTCGGGGAGGCCTTTCTCATGACCAGCCTCTTCACCGAAGTCGAAACCGCACTCGGATCGCTGGGCATGGCTGCCGCCGCCAAACATTTCCCGGGCGATGGCGCACTTGACGTGGTAGTCGGCGGCCTTGGTCTCGGCCACACCGTCCGTGCCGCCTTGGATCACCCGGGCACCCGCTCGTTGATCGCCGTCGATTTCCTCAAACCGGTCATCAAGTGGCATCAACAGGGCCTCGTCCCGCTCGGTGCCGGGCTCAGCGCCGACCCGCGCTGCCGCTTCGTCCACGCCGACTTTTTCGCGTGCGCGCTCGCGGCCGACGGCGAACCCGGGTTTGACCCGGAAACGCCCGACCGGAAATTCCATGCGATCCTGCTCGATATCGACCACTCCCCGGCGAACCTGCTGCACGACCGCCACGCCGAATTCTACCGTCCCGAAGGCCTTCGCCGGCTGGCTCGGAAAATCCACCCCGGCGGCGTGTTCGCACTGTGGTCGGACGATCCACCTGCCGAGGATTTCACCAGCGCCCTCCACGAAATCTTCGTGGGCTGTGAATCCCACATCGTTTCGTTTTTCAACCCCCTCCAGGACCGCGATTCGGAGAGCACGGTCTATATCGCCCGGCTCAAGTAAATCAGTCGCGAACCAACCCGACACCAGTTTGACAACTTGCTTTATCCGATTTCCCGTCGATGATAAAGCTGCCGATGAATCTGTTTCCCCAATCCAGGCAGATCGCCTTTCTCGGGAACTACGTTCCCCGCTGTTGCGGAGTCGCCACCTTCACCAACCACCTTTGGCAGGCGGTGAGCGGACAAGCGGGTGACTCCCGTTGCATCGTGATCGCCGTCAATGACCGCCCGGACTGCTACGCCTACCCGCCGGAAGTCCGACTGTCGATCGAGCAAAAGGACCTCGATTCCTACCTGGCCGCCGCCCACAAACTCAACCAAAGCCGGTCGGACGTGCTATGCGTGCAGCACGAATTCGGGATCTACGGGGGGGCGGCGGGGATCCATCTGGTGTCCCTGCTGCGGGAGGTGCGGATGCCGGTGGTCACCACCCTGCACACCATCCTCCAAGAGCCGGATCCCGCCCAGCGGCTGGTCATGGAGGCCCTGACCCGCCGCAGCGACCGGCTGGTGGTGATGGCCCGCAAAGGCGCGGAAATCCTGATGGAGGTCTATGGCGTGCCGGAATCGGCCATCGATGTCATTCCCCACGGCATTCCGGACATGCCCTTCACGGCCCCGCATGAACTCAAGGGGCGCCTCGGCATCGCCGACAAAACGGTGTTGCTCACCTTCGGCCTGCTCGGACCCGGCAAGGGAATCGAACACGCCATCCGGGCGTTGCCGGAAATCATCCTCAGCCATCCGGATGTCGTTTACCTGATTCTGGGAGCCACCCACCCGCACCTGGTGGCACGCGAGGGGGAAACCTACCGCACCAGCCTCGAACACCTCGCCGAGGATTTGGGGATCGCCGAACAGGTGTTGTTTTTCAACCGCTTCGTCTCCCATGATGAACTCCAGGAATTCATCAACGCGGCCGACATTTACCTTACCCCCTACCTCAATGAGCAGCAAATCACCTCGGGGGCTCTTGCCTATGTCTTCGGGGCCGGCAAGGCAGTGGTGTCCACCCCTTACTGGCACGCCCGGGAACTGCTGGCAAACGGACGCGGCCGGCTCGTCCCATTCCGGGATCCGCCGGCCATTGCCAACGCGGTCCGCAGCCTGCTGGACGATCCCGCCGGGATGCTGGAAATCGGCCGCTACGCCTACGAATCCTCCCGTTCGTCAATCTGGCCCGCCGTCGGCCGACGCTACCTCGAATCCTTCGACCGGGCAAGATCCCGGCCGCGGGCGATTCCCGGTCCAGTGCTGGCCAAATCCTCCTATTCCACCCGGCCAGGCAAACTCCCCAGGGTGAAACTGGACCACCTCATCCGGCTGTCCGACGGCACCGGCATTTTCCAACACGCGACCTACAATGTGCCGAATTTCCATGAGGGGTATTGCACGGACGACAACGCCCGCGCCTTCATCCTGTGCAATTTGTTAGAGGATCCGGCGATGCCCCATACCAAACAGGATCCCGATCTGCTCGCCACCCGCTACCTGGCGTTTCTGGCCGCAGCCTTTGATCGCGAAAGCGGACGTTTCCGCAATTTCATGAGCCACTCCCGGCAATGGCTGGAATCCCACGGCAGCGAGGACAGCCACGGGCGGGCGCTCTGGTCGATCGGCATCGGCACCCTCCGCTCGCACAATGCAGGCCACCGCCGGCTGTGCAACGAGTTGTTCGAGCGCGGGCTGCCGGCCAGCCTCACCTTCACCTCGCCCCGCGCCTGGGCGTTCTCCCTGTTAGGTATTCACGACTTCCTGCTGACCCGGCCGGACCATGCGGAAAGCCTGCATGCCCGGGATGAACTCATCGCCAGACTCCTCGAGTGCCAACAACAAAGCGGCAAACCGGATTGGCCGTGGTTCGAAGCCCATCTCACCTATGAAAACGCCCGCCTCTGCCAGGCCCTCATTCGTTGTGGGCCGGCCTCGCCGCACTCGACCGCCCTGGAGATCGGCCTGAACACGCTGCGCTGGCTGGCACCCCGACAACAAAGCCCGGTTGGGCATTTTCGCCCGATCGGCAGCAATGGCTATCTGAATTCCACCGCTCAACCCGCCTGCTTTGATCAGCAACCGGTGGAGGCCCAGGCGATGGTAGCCGCCTGCCTGGAGGCCTTCCGCACCACCCGCGACGATTGCTGGTGGCGCGAGGCCCGCCGGGCCTTCGAATGGTTTCTGGGCCGCAACGATCTGGGACTGCCGCTGGCCGACCCCGCCACCGGCGGCTGCCGCGACGGCCTGCATCCGGACCGCGCCAACGAAAACCAAGGTGCCGAATCCTCCCTGGCCTTCCAAATCTCGCTCGCCGAACTCACCGCCGCCGAACACCTCCAACACCAATTTTCCACCCTCGTCCCATGAACCCACTGCTTGTCCACCGCCACGAAATCACCCTCGCCCCGGACCACGCCCGGGTGATTATCCGCCCGTTCATCCCCGGCGAGCCGAACCGCATCACCACCATCATCGGCCGCGCGCTCGCCCTGACCGAGGAGGAGGTCGAGTCCGAACTGGCCGCCGTGCGCGCGGAATTTGATTCCCGCCATTTCGACATCGAAGGCGTCCTGCTCCATCACTACGGAAAAATCGAGCCGCACATGTTCACCGAGCGTCCGCTTTCGGAGTCGCGCCAGTTGCTGATTGGTGCCCTGTTCTCCGGCGAATACGCCCTGGAGTCCGCCGCGCTGTTCAACCCGTCCATCGTCCCCCACCCGGACCAGACCGGCGTGTCCGAAGGAGCCCTGCGTTTCATCCTCAGCCTGCGGGCCACCGGCGAGGGACATATCTCGTCCATCGAGTTCCGTTCCGGAATCATCATGGCGGACGGAACCATCACGGTGGATCCCCTGTCCCGCTATCTAACCGAACCCGAGCTGCTCCCCAACCCCGCCTACCGCAAGCGGGCTTTTCTAACAAAAATGGGGGAGATCTGCCGGGGCAACGGCCACTGCGCCGCCGTCTTCGATTCGTTGGGCGACTACTTCACCCTCAGCGAACTGCGCAAGTCGATCGCCGCCGTGCGCGCCGAGGAAACGCCCCATGCCCGCTCGCTCCACCGCACTCTGGAACGCATCCAGTGGCTTGCGGAGTCCAACTACGAACTGCGCTTTCCGCCCTGCCTGGACATGAGTGCCAGGATCATTTTCCCGGTCTCCCCGAACGAGAGCAACGGCATCGAGGACGCCCGCTTCGTCCGCTTCACCAACGAGGACGGATCCTTCATCTACTTCGCCAGCTACACCGCCTACAACGGCCGCACGATTCTACCGCAATTCCTCGAAACCCGGGACTTCCTCAACTTCCGGATCCTTACCCTCAGCGGCAAGGCGGTCCAGAACAAGGGGATGGCCCTGTTTCCACGCAAGATCCACGGCGAATTCATGATGCTCTCCCGCCAGGACGATGAAAACCTGTTCCTGATGCGCTCGCGCGACCCCCACCATTGGGACGATCCCGTGCTGCTGATGCGCCCCGCCGAAAGGTGGGAAGCGGTGAAAATCGGCAATTGCGGATCACCCATCGAGACCGAAGCCGGCTGGCTCGTGATCACCCACGGTGTGGGCCCCATGCGCCGATATTGCATCGGTGCCGCCCTGCTGGACCTGGACGACCCCTCCCGGGTTATCGGCCGACTCAAACGCCCGCTGCTAGAGCCCGAAGGCAACGAGCGCGAAGGCTACGTGCCCAACGTCGTTTACAGTTGCGGCGCGCTCGTCCACTCCGGCCGCCTGATCCTCCCCTACGGCCTGAGCGACCGCGCGTCCGCCATCGTCAGCCTGCCGCTCGACGACCTGCTCGCCCATCTTATTTAACCACCAAACCTCATTCAGTAGGCCGGGCCAAACCAACCGCACATCCTGCGCCACGCCCGGGCTGGCGAGACATTTCCATCCCTGTCTTTTGCATTCAGCACGCCACCGGTGCCCGCCTGCCATCGCCTCGCCATAGCTGCTCCAACGGCACAGCACCGGATCCTCCACCATCCCGGCCCGCACCGAATGCCACAGCCGCGCCAGCGGCATTTTGAACCTATCCGTTTCCTGTCGGATTTTCCTTGGCAGCGGGGCCGGGAAGACTACTTTCGAGGGGTGAGGAGAAAGCCAATGCATTGCAAGCACCTGATTGCCATCCTGCTGATGGCGGAAACCACTGTGTTTGCCGCCGACGTCGTGACCATTGCAGGAGTGGAACAGCGGCCATGGATCATCAATGACGGCGGCACGCTGAAATCCGAGACCCAATTGATGATCGACAATCCCGTGGGCCGGGCATTTGATGCCTGGTTTCTGGGATCAGGCGCTATTGACCGACATGCCCGACTCGGATGCCTGGCCCGACGATTCCAAGGTTCGGCTCGAAGTCGAAGGGGCCTATCAGCTTGACACCTCGCTGCCGGTCCGCAGTGCCGACTGGTTCGAGAACCTGCGGACCCGTCTGGCGCAGGGCCGGTTCGCCTATGGCGCGGCTTTCGGCAACAATGCCCACAGCAACTGGGGTGCCGAAGAACTGGCGCGCTCGACTTATTATGCCGAGCGGTTCTTCAAGGACAAGACCGGGGTCGAGTCGACGAAAAACGTCATCATGCGCGACGAGCCGTCGCTCAGTTGGGGGGTCATTGACGCCTTGGTCGAAGCCGGTGCCAAGACGTTGGACAGCCTGCGCCGGCAGGTCGTCCTCTATGACTCGCTGCCGCGGATCGACATCGTCAACGATGCGGTCAAGGGACCCCAGATCGCCAATGTCGAGATCGGCTACTTTGCCTTCCCGCTCAAGCTCGACAACTTCATGCTGCGGCATGAAATGCCGACTGGTGACATGCGGCCGGGCGTCAATCCCGACATCAACGATCCGGCCGCCGAACAGTATTTCACCTCGAGCACGGCCTTCTATACCGTCAATCGCTGGGTCGATGCCTCCAACCAGCGCGACCGGGGCATCACCTTTGCATCCCTCCAGGCACCGCTGCTATCGTATGGCAAACCCGATATCGGTTCCTCCAAGGGGGGCTGGAACGTCAACTACGTCCCGGAAAAGCCCTGGATTTACAGCATCGCCTTCAACAACGAATGGCAGACCAATTTCCAGAAGACCCAGCCGGGTCGCGCCACCTTCCGCTATTCGCTGCAAGGCCATGCGGGCGGTTCCTGGCAGGCTGGCAATGCCCAGACCTTCGGAGCCGAAACCTCAAGCCCGTTCCGGACATCGGTGATCTCCGCCGCCCAGCCCGGACAAGGGATCAACGCCGCCAAAGGACAATTCATCGGCGTCAACCAGCCCAACGTGGTGCTCACCACCGCGAAGCTGGCGGAAGCCAATGGCGAAGGGATCATCCTCCGGTTCAACGAAATCAAAGGCCAGGTGACCGACGTCAAGGCCGAGCTGAGCTGGTTGGCACCGGCCGCCGTCATGGAAACCGATCTGGTGGAGAACAACAAGGAGCCGGTCGCGCTCGACGGCACCCGCATTGCTTTCACAATCCCCCCCCTTCGGCTTCAAGACCTTCCGCCTGATCCGCGGCACTCCCTCACCGCCCGTCACCGGTCTGACCGCCGCCTTTGACGCCACCGGCTGTCTGGTGACCTGGACCGACCAACCGGCAGCCGCCTGCTTCGAAGTCTTCCGCAGCCCCGATGCCGGCTTTTCGCCGGGAACCGGCACCTACGTGGCCACCGTGAGCACCAACCGCTATTATGATCCGACGGTGAAGCGGGGGTTGACCCGGACCTATCATTATTCCGTGCGGGCCGCACAGGCCGGCAACAAGAGCCGTTTCCCGGCACCCGTGGCGGCCGTGGCCGGACTGCCGGCGGACACCACGGCTCCGGCCCCGCCGATGCTGGCCGGCCAAGCCCTCCACGCAACCAAAGTGACTTTATCCTGGCTGCCGGTGAGCGACAATCAGGCGGTCAAAGGCTACAAGGTCTACCGGGACGGTGTGCAGATCGCGGACGTGGCGGCAGCGTTCAACAGTTGGATGGACAATGCCATCAAACCAAATACCGCCTACCGCTATACGGTAAAGGCCTATGACGTGGCCGGCAACCTGTCGCCCGAGAGCCCCCCGGCCATGCTCAAAACGCAATAGCGCCCGGACTCCCAACCGTGGCTGGCGGGGCCCGCGCCAGGCCGTCTGCGGGGCGGCTCGCCCCGCGCATCCCGTGGCTGGCGCGGCTCGCACCAGGCCGTCTGCGGGGCGGCTCGCCCCGCGCATCCCGTGGCTGGCGCGGCTCGCGCCAGGCCGTCTGCGGGGCGGCTCGCCCCGCATTGGACCGGATCAGGAGCCCCCACCCCGGACTTCCGACCGAATCAGTGATAGCATCCGATTAGAAAGGCGTCTCCTTTTATGCAACACAAACGCAAGGGCGGCTTGTGGGAGGATGCACTCAAGGGTGTGCTGGTGGAGGAAGGCATCGAGAAACTGCGGGAGTGATCTGGAGTGGGCGGGATTTGAAGGTGGGAGTTGGGTGAGATCCCGGGCAAGTGCGGTCTGTTGGCGGTTCATTGGCGACGTGGACAATAAGGTCCACGCTCCTTACCTACCTTTGAGGCTGGGCCTGGCGCTGGGACTGGGCTGCACCGCCCGCTGGGGCTGGGCCTGCCGCTGGGGCGTCGGGCGGGACTGGCGCTGCGGCGCGGCCTGACGTTGTGGCTGGGCCTGGCGCTGCGGTGTGGGTATCGCCTGCCGCTGGGGCGTCGGGCGGGACTGGCGCTGCGGCGCGGCCTGACGTTGTGGCTGGGCCTGGCGCTGCGGCGTGGGTAGCGACTGGCGTTGGGGAGTTGGTCGGCTCTGGGGCTGCGGCAGGGCCTGGCGTTGCGGCTGGGCCTGGCGCTGCGGCGTGGGT
>JAIPKB010000117.1 GCA_021733795.1 Akkermansiaceae bacterium
CCGAGCCCCGCACGTACAGTATTGGTCCCCTCAGCTCTCGCGGGACGGCCTGCCGGACTCCCCAAGCAAGTCAAAGCGGTTTGTATCATCGGTCCCCCAAATAGAATTCTTCAGAGCACCGATCTTAACATCGAACAGTTTTATTCACCGACCGGTCGGTTTTGGGGGTAGAACAACGACCGGTCGTTGTTCTGGTAGCACAACGACCCGGAAGTGCGGAGATCGGCGACGCTCGGTCATGGCGGGACGATAGTTCCATCATGCTGGCGAGCCAAGCAAAATATTCAGAAATTTTCGGTCGAGATGGTGGAGAGAAGCGATTTTCGGGAGATTAGCCGAAGTCGAGCGGGCTGGGGGCACCCGCGCCGGGGCGTTTCATGACGTGGAGGTAGATCATGGTGGTTTCCACGCTGGCGTGGCCCAGCAAGTCCTGGACGGTGCGAATGTCGGTGCCGGACTCCAGTAAATGGGTGGCGAACGAATGGCGCATCGAATGGGTTGTGATTCTCTTGGCGATGCCGGTCTTGTGGACGGCACCGCGGAACTGGCGTGCCATCGAATCCTCATGGACATGGTAGCGCGAGATCCTGCCGGTCCTCGGATGCGGGCAGAGGGTGGCCGACGGGAAGAGCCACTGCCAGCACCATTCGCGGCCGGCGTTCGGGTATTTGCGCGACAGCGACTCCGGCAGGTGGACCTCGCCCGTGCCGACGGCAAGATCCTGGAGGTGCCTGTCGCGGAGCTTTTCGAGGTATTCCTTGAGGGGGGACTCCAGGGACCTTGGCAGCGGCACGATCCGGTGCTTGCGGTTCTTGCCGTCGTGAATCGCGATGGTGCCTTGGCCGAAATCGAGGTCCTTGACCCGCAGCCGCAGGCATTCCGCCAGGCGCAAGCCGCTGCCATACATGATCTGGGCGGCGAGTTTCCAAGGATTCTGCAGGCGGGCGAGGACCTCGCGGACCTCCTCGCGGGTCATGACCACGGGCGGGCGGCGTCCACCGGTGGCCGAGGCCGGCTTTTCGATGGTGAACTCCTCAATGCCAAAGACCTTGCGGGTGAGGAACACGATGGCGTTGAGAGCCTGTTTCTGGGTGGACGAGGAAACCCGGCGCTCCAGGGCGAGGTAGTCGAGATAGGCGGTGATGGCGACGGTGCCTGCCGCCTGTGGAGTCTGTTTGAGTTTGATCAGACAGAAGCGGGTGAAGCGCACGCTCCAGTGGACGTAGGTTTGTTCGGTGGTGTAGGCGAGATCGGCCAGTCGGATGGCGCGTCGGAGGGCCTCGACGATACGCTCGATCTCGGCACCGATCTCGGCACCGGTCTCGGGCAGCGGGGCCGCCGGGTCGGACGGCGGGGTGGGGAGCAGGGCGCGGACCTGGATCGCCTCGCGGCCGTGGGTCCGATGATCGGGTTCCAGTTGGTGGGCTTGGGCGGCGAGTCCCTGCCAATCGAAGGCCGCAGCCCACGGCAGCGTAAGAATCTCGCAGGCGAGGATGCGGGCGGCGTCCACGGCCTGCCTGAACTGCCAATCGGCAAGATGGGTGGAGCGGCCCAGGGCGTCGAAGTAGGCGGAGGTGGTGTCGGCGGAGCGGTTGCCGCGTGCGTTGATCCAGTTTTCGGCCCAGCGGACGTAATAGTCGCGGGCGGCGGGGCGGATGGCGAGGGATTCGAGGCGTTGGAGGAAGTTCAACCGTGCCGGAGTCGCGGCGGAACCATCGGGTGGGGGTGTCGTTGGCTTGGACATGAAGGCATCATAAGAGTTCAGGTGAACAGCACAAGAAGTTTTTTCGGAAATTTTTCGAAAGAGGGAGAGCGGGGGGAGGGAATTTTGAATTTTGGCTGCTGGATGAGCGTGGATCGGCCGTTTTGGAGGCTGGCTCCGTGGGAGATTTTGCCGGGAGATCGGGGGTGTGATCGGTGTGGCAGGCAAGCGGGAGATTCGGTTCGGCCGACAGGATGTCGGCCGGACTCAGTCGATAGGATATCGACGCTCCTGATGCTTGAGACAGGCACCGGGGGTCGGGTCATAGGCGTTTCTTTCGCACGGCGACAATAAGGTCGCCGCTCCTTATGCTAGGGACAGGCACCGGGACTCTTGGCAAAGACTGGCCTTGCGCACGGCGACAATAAGGTCGCCGCTCCTTATGCTAGGGACAGGCACCGGGGCTCTTGGCAAAGACTGGCCTTGCGCACGGCGACAATAAGGTCGCCGCTCCTTATGGACTGGCCTTGCGCACGGCGACAATAAGGTCGCCGCTCCTTATGGACTGGCCTTGCGCACGACGACAATAAGGTCGTCGCTCCTTATGGGTTGGCCTTGCGCACGGCGACAATAAGGTCGCCGCTCCTTATGGACTGGCCTTGCGCACGGCGACAATAAGGTCGTCGCTCCTTATGGGTTGGCCTTGCGCACGACGACAATAAGGTCGTCGCTCCTTATGGGTTGTCCACGACGACAATCGGGGCGCTGCTCCTGATGGGCCGGGCTTGCGTTGTTCTGACTCCAGCCGACGGTCATAGACCGCCGCTACATTGCCGCCGCCCACCTCGGCCTGTTCGGACTCCACATTGCAGGAAGCCGAAACACCGCAACACGCGGGCGGGGACGCCCGCGCTCCTTGCGGGCAAGCTGCCGCCCCTGGTCGCTACGGGCGAAAGGGCCCGAAAACCATGGATTGGGCAGTCATTGATGGGGGAACAATGGAATTTTTCCGGCGGATGTCACGAAAAATGTTGGGGGAAGTTTTGGGAGGGATGCTGGATTCCAAATCATCCGGTCAGATTCCGCATGGTCACGGTTTTTCGGGTTTTTCGATGATCCGGGAGATGATGGCGAAGACGAGGATGACGAGGATTCCGGCGTAGAAGCTCCAGAGGGCGGACTTGCCGGTGGTGAAGCCGTAGTTGTGGAGGCCGACCCCCAGGAAATTCACATGCCACCAGGAAAAGGCGATGACGCAGGCGCTGAAGGTGGTGGCGAGGTGGAAGCCCCACTCGCGGAGGAATCCGCCGAGGCGGGCGTGGAGGATCACGAGGGTCCAGATAACGATGAGCAGGGCACCGTTTTCCTTGGGGTCCCACCCCCAGAAACGGCCCCATGAGTCATTGGCCCAGATGCCGCCGAGAACGGTGCCCACCAGGGAGAGAAACAGGGTGAGGCAGACCACGCCGTAGGTGGCGAGGGTGAGCCCCCGGCGGAGGGATTGGTCGCCTTGGTCGAGCCGGAGGCCGCGCATCAGCAGATAGACGATGGCGAGCAGGGCGGCAAGCAGCCCGGAGGCGTAGCCGAGGGTGATGGTGATGACGTGGAGGGTGAGCCAGTAATTGGAGGAAAGCACCGCCACCAGCGGGTCCAGATGGTCCTTGGTATCGCCCATCTCGAAGCGCCGGGAAAGATAGACGAGGGCCAGGCCGAGGATGGGAGCCAGCCCGAGCGCCAGCCGGCGGCGGAAAAACCACTCGACCAACAGCGCCAGAAACACCCCGGCGGTGGCGATGAAAATGATGGTGTCGTAGAGGTTGCCGATCGGGGAGCGCTGCATGATCAGCACCCGCTCGGTGATGGCGGTGACGCAAATCAGCAAACCGACGACGGTCAGACCAAGGGTGACCCAGCAGAACACGGTGCCCAAGCGGCGGCGACCGGACAACCACATGGCGGTGGCGGTGAGACCACCAAGGACGAAGACGATGAACGCTTTCAAAAACCAATCCATCCGGTGGTAGTGGGTTTCCAGCCGGACCATCCGGCCCTCGCCGCGGTCGGTCGCGCGCTGGCTGAGGTCGTCGCGCAGGTGGGTGAGCCGGGTGAGGAAATCCGGCTGCCCCGAGGCGATGGCGCGGCAGGTTTCCTCCAGGGTGCGGATGTCCTCGATGGCGGGGGCCGGGGGCCGGATTTCATCGTTGACCACACCGGCGATGAGGTCGCCCGCGTTTCGCCAGGTCTTGTTGGCGGGATCGGCCGGAGGAAACCATTTCATGCCTTGGCCGGCCATGCCGGCGGCGTCCATGGTTTGGTTGTAAACGTACACGGCCGGGCCGGTGGGTTGTTCGCCGGCCTGCCGGGCTCTGATCAGGTCCTCGCGGATTCTCGGGGCGTTTTCCATGGCTCTGGAAAGCGCGAGCGGGGGGTCGCCACTCGCCTCGCCCACGGGGATCCCGTAGCGGGCGAAGTTGAGGTGGTTGAGGATGGTGAGGTAGTCGCGGGTGTTGTAGGCGAAGCCGAGGATTTGTTGTTGGAGCGGGTTGCGTTGTTTCTCGGGAATCGGTTCGTAGGTGGCGGCCAACTCCCAGAGTTTGGGCAACCCGGGTTGGATTTCCTGGTAGCTGTAGCGGTCCCGTTTATGGCGGGCCTTGAGCCCGATGGCCTCGAGCACGGCCGAGTTGTCCACGCGGAAAACCGGTTGTTGGATCGCCAACTCCGGCCGGAACAGGGTGTCCATCATCCAGGCGGTGGGGCTGAGCCGGTAGTTGCCGCCCCGGGTGTCGGCGATCCGCATGGTGCGCGAGCCGTGGATGGCGAGCATGGTGAACCCGGCATGGGCGGAGAGCGGCTTGATCCGGCCGCCGTCCTGCAGCGGCAGGGATGCGGCGATGGCGAGGATTTCCGGCGACCACGGTTGGTAACCGTCGATCTGGCGCGGACCGCCTTGCGGGATGCTGGCGACGAGCAACGAGACGACCAGCCCGATGAGCCCGGCGATGACGAAGGCAGCAGCGATGATGCGGCCGATGGCGGAGGGTGGGTTAGACATCGGATTGGGGGCGGGAGAAGGATTGGATGGCGGTGATCAGGCGCAGGATGAAGTGGATCAGCAGGCCCAGAGTGACCACGCACAGGCTGTAGAGCGGCCATTGATCGGCCGGGTTGCTCACGACCTCGAAGACCGAGGCCATGCGGGCGGACGGGCCCTCGCCGAGCCGCTGGTAGTTCGCCTGATAGAAGGTCCGGCCGGCGTAGCGCATCGGTTCGTTCATCTGGATCACCGCGTTGACCTCGGTGCCGTTCTCGGTGCGGGTGATGTCGCTGATGAACTCGGAGGGTTTCATGGTGCCCGGGTAGAACTTGGCGGTGAACTTGTCCAGGCGCACCGTGAACGGCATGAGCCACTGGCGTTTGCGCAGGGCGATGGTGAACACGCGGTCGTCCTGGCGGACGGTGAGGGGATGGTAGCACACCGTCGAGAGCAGGAACGGCTCCTCCTTGGTGCCATCCCGGCGGACAATACGGGCGATGCAGGCGGGGGTGTTGCGCTCGGCATTGAGTTCGCCGGGTTTGGGTGAAATGTAGTAGCCGTCGAATGCCCGCACGTCCGGGGGCGGGGGCTCGAGGCCGATCGCCTTGACGTCGGCATTGGCTTGATAGAACGCCAGGTCCATGTCGAACGGCAGGCCGGGCAGCGTCACGCTGCGGATGCGGGAATCGTCCAGATCGGTGAGATACCGGCCGCGGATGACGTGGATGGTGGCGGGATTTCCGTCCTTGATCTCGGTGATCTCGACGGTGGGTTCGTGGTAGTCCTCGGCGACGTTGCTGGAGCCGCCTTCGGGGATGAGCATGTGGCCGCGCTCCGAGCGATGAAAGGCGACCGCACCGGCGACGAGCAGCATCAGGATACCCGCATGGGAAATGAGCACGCCGAGTTGCCTGAACCCCTTGCCCATCCGGAAGATCCCGCCCAAGGCGAGATTGATGAAGAGCAGGGCGCAGGTCCAGTAGCCGCCGGGCAGCGGGAGCGGCAGCAGTTCATTGCCCAGCTTGGGGATCACCACCACCGCGCGCCAGTCGAAGTATTTCCGCAGGGTGGCGTGGAGGCCCTGGTCGATTTGTTCGAGCGTGGCGAACCAGGTGAGCAAGCCCAAGATCACCAGCAGGGTGGTGGCCAAGCCGAAACCCGAGAGAAAACCCAGCAAGCGTTTGGCGAACGGTGGCTTGGGTGGTTTCGGCGGGCGGGTTCCGATTGGAGTCCGCAGCGGTATTTGCGGGGGCGTGGTGTGAGCTGAGGTGGCAGGCATGATCAGAAGAAAGGGGGAGGCTGGCTGGAGGTTCAATCGACTTTCCGCAGGCTCGCCACCAATTCCTCCAGCGCGAGCATGCCAAACCGGACCTCGGCGGCCGGGGCGACCATTTTAACGGTGTAAATCTGGCCATTGACCTCAGCGATCACGCCTGCCAGTCCGTAGCCGGTCTGCGGCGGTTGGTCCATGCCGCCGGCGTAGTCGCCCTCGGTTTTGACCAGCACTCCGGTGGTGCCGAGCATCGGCAGGGTCGGCAGCGCCTTGAGCGCGGCTTCATCGATCTCCGCGGCCCCGAACTGCCGGAGCCAGCGGTTCACATTGGCCAGCACGGAGCCCGAGGAGTCGGACACCCAGACCTCGCCCTTGCCGCTGAGGCCGAAGCGGTAGTTGAGCAACCGGAACTCGGTGGCGGGCACCACGATCCAATCCTTCGGCGTATCCGCCGCCACCGGACTGCGCCGGGCGTTGCTGAACCGTTCGTCGCTGGTGGCATCCAGCCGCGGTGGGAAGTCGCGGGTCGAGACCGGGCGGGACTCGTCCAGCGAGACCTCGTCCTGCTCGCGGCAACCGCCCAGCAGGACGGTCCCGAGAATCCATGCGATGGCCGGAAGCTGTTTCATGTGGGGGGGAATTTAGCGGCGATCCCCTCCCCCGCAAGCGGAATCGGCTCGGATCAAGAGCGATTGTGAATTCATTCTCCGCCCCCGCCCTGGTTGCTCCGCGCTTGCCATTCCACCGCCGGGGCCGCAGGCTGTCCGCGATCCGCAGCCGCAGTCATGTCCACCTGGCGTCCCATTCCACCCCCGCGTTTCTGGCAGCGATGGCTGCCGGAGCGGCTTCACGGGCCTGCGGTGTGGTTGTTCAAGCTGAGTATGGTGGGGCTGGTGTTGTTTTCCGCGTTCTGTTTTTTCTATTTCCTGCTGGCGATGCGCTACGATCTGGACGAGGTGGCCAAGCTGCCGGCGGACCCGGTGTTCTACGACCGCCACGGCAACCCCCTGCCCTCCCCACCCGGCGGCGGCCGGAAACCCGTGACCCGCGGCGACATCCCGGATTTCTTGGTGAAAGCCCTCCGGGCCCGCGAAGACGCCCGGTTTTTCGACCACTGCGGCGTGGATCTCCGCGGTCTCGGCCGGGCGACCATCCGCAACCTCAAGGATCGCGAGTTCACCCAGGGAGCGTCCACCCTGAGCATGCAACTCGCCCGCAATACCTTTGACATCCGCGCCAAATCCCTCCATCGCAAGTTTCTCGAAATCGCCATTACCCTGCGCATCGAAGCCCGCTACTCGAAGGACGAAATCCTCACCCACTACCTCAACCGGATCTACTTCGGGGCCGGTGCCCACGGGATCGAGCAGGCCGCTATCACCTACTTCGGCAAGCACACCCGGGATCTCAGCGAGGGCGAGTGCGCGATGCTCGTGGGCATCGTCCGCGGCCCGCACATCTACTCGCCCCTCCGCAACCTCGATGCCGCCATCGAGCAACGCAACCAAACCCTCAACCGGATGCTTGCCATAGGCTTCATCGATGCCGTCCGCCGCGACGCCATCATCGCCGCACCGGTGAAACTCACCAGCGAAACCCAGCGCGACAACCAACCGTCCTACGCCCTCCAGGCGATCCGCCGCGAACTCGACACCCTCCTCGACGACCGCGACATCCGGCTCGGCGGACTCCACGTTCACACCACCCTCGACGCCCCCTGGCAGGACCGCCTCGACACCGAGTTGACCCGCGCCGTTTCCGCCTTGGAGCAGGAAAAACCTTGGAAACACCCCTCCCGCGCCACCTATCAAGCCGGGACCGACCCCGCCTACGTCCAATACGCCGCCGTCACCACCGAGACCCGCACCGGTGCCATTCTCGCCCTCATCGGGGGCCGGGATTTCCAGGATTCGCGGTTCGACCGCACCCGTTCCCGCCGCGACCTCGGCTCGGCCTTCGAGCCCTTCGTCGCCGCCGCCGCCGCCGAGCGCGGAAAGCTGGTGCTAGTCGGCAAGCCGATCCAGACCGGCCGCCAGATCGGCCCCAGGGAAGTCCAGCGCATCGCCAGGCGCTGCGGCATCGCCGGGCCGTTTCTCGATACCGAGGATCTCTTCCGCGGCTCGGTCGCCGCCACCCCGCTGGAAATGTCCATCGGCCTCGCCACCCTCGGCAACCGCGGCCAGCGCCCCAAACCGTTTTTCATCAAGGAAATCCGTGACCACGAGGACAAGCCGATCTACACCCGCGAACCGGACTTCAGTTCCGCCATCACGGCCGATGCCGCCGGGGACGCCACCAGCGTCCTCCAACGCCGGGCTGGCACCCGTTGTTTCACGGGTGCCACCGCCTCCGAGCGCGACGCCTGGACGCTCCGCCTGGGCCCCACCGGAGCCACCGCCATCTGGATCGGCTTCGACCAACCCACCGCCATCGCCCCCGAGCGCCGGCTCAAGGCGCTGCTGGACGAGTTCGTCACCCGTCTTGGCAACGGGTAGCCTTGAAGGCCGGGATGGCACACGATGTGTTCGAGTTCCTGCGAAGCCAAGACGTGGCTGGCGCAGCTTGCGCCAGGCCGTCTGTGGGGCGGCTCGCCCCGCAGTATGGTGAGCCGTTCAGGATGAAGCGATTTGGCAGAGGAATTTATGGGCAGAGGAATAAAGACGAAGGGATGCGGGAAAGTCGGATTCCCGGTAAGGCACCGGAACGCGCGGGCGGCTGGTGGAACGATGAGCAACTTCAGAACCCGGAATTCAGCGGCGAATCATGGTTTGCGCGGCGCAAGTTGACCCTTTGATTCACTCTAATACTATTGACCCTGCCCCTTCCGGAGACTTCGTGGGATCACCGCCCGCCCTCCACCAGCAGCGGACGTTTCTCATGCCGCACCTGCAGCACCGTAACCTGCCTGGCCTTATCATCGATCACGTAGAGAACCCTCCAGACCGATGGTGTCTTCCACGGTTTGAATCGCACCTGCCGGATGGAAATCTCAGGCATCCAGCGGCCATTTTCCGGCGCGAATCCGTGTCTTTCAGGATATTGGCCCAGCGCCTGGAGAGCCGCCTCCAGCATGTTCATCCAGCGGTCGGCAAGCTCATCTCCGCCATCCGGTTCAGCCGCCTCATACCACTGCAACTGCTCTTCAATGCTGTGTTCCGCTTCTTTGGAAATCCGCAGATCGTAATTCTTCATCATGCAGTCCGTCGTTTTCGGGCACCCTTGCGGAGCCTGCCCATCACCGTTTTCGCCGTTGTTCCACGATCCCCATTGGCGTAGGCTTCCAGCGCCGCGCGAAGCCTCAGATCCATGCGGTAATCCTCCGCGTCCTGCGCCATTTGCTCAAACGCATCCAACGAGAGCACCACCACCGATGCCTTGCCATTCTGAGTCAGGATTCGCGCCCGTCCGCCGAGTGCCAACTCTTTGGCGTGCTGCTTCGTGTTGCGGGCAAAGTCCGTCAAACTCACCACGTCTTCTTTGAGAACCATTCGCATGCCGCCAAATTAGCACATGATTCCGTGCTTACGCAAGAAGTTTTTGACCAAATCGAGGGGTTTGAGTGAGTTCCGAGATCAAAGTTCCGCTTGCACCCGTCGCCGCGACCAGCGACGCTGGTGCCCATGCATCCGTTTCTCTCTCCCGATTTCCACGTCCGCTGGTCCACGCTCACCGCCGAAAATATCGAACCGGACCTCCGCCACGCGCTGGCACTGGCGCGGCAGGCGATCGAGACGATCTGCGCCCAGGACCCCGCCGCCGCCACCTACGATTCCAGCTTTCTCGCGCTGGAAAAGGCCACCGAAACCCTTGGTCGCGGGTGGGGACGGCTGCAGCACCTCGATTCGGTGAACGACTACCCCGCCCAACGCGAGGCACTCAACCGGATGCTGCCGGAAATCTCGGATTTCTTTGCATCGATCCCGCTCAATCCCCGGCTATGGGCGGCCCTCAAGACGGTCGGTGAAAACCCGGAAATCCTCACCCTGGGCCCCGTGCAGCAGCGGTTTGTGGCCGAAACCCTGGCTGATTTCCGCCAAGCCGGGGCCGACCTCCCACCCGCCGAAAAACAACGGATTGCCGAAATCGACGCGGAGCTTTCCCAACTCACCCAACGCTACTCGGAGCACGTGCTCGACGCCACCAACGCCTGGGACCTGGTGATCACCGATGAGACCCTGCTGGCCGGCCTTCCTGCCTCGGCCCTCGCCGCTGCCGCCGCCAACGCACGAGCCAAAGACCTCCCCGCCCCGGCCTGGCGTTTCACCCTCCAGGCACCGTCCATGCTGCCGGTCATGCAACACCTCCACGACGACTCGATCCGCCGCCAAATGTGGGAAGCCTCGGTCCAGGTCGGCAGCCAGGGGGACCACGACAACTCGGCCCTGGTCTGGCAGATTCTCGAACTCCGCCAGGAAAAGTCCGCCATTCTCGGCCACGCCCATTTCGCCGATCTCACCCTCCAGCGGCGGATGGCCAAGTCCGGCCGCAGCGCGCTGGATTTCACCGAAAACCTCCATGCCCGGATCCACCCGGCGTTCATCGCCGAGCACCGCCAGCTCGTCCACTACAAGGCCGCCAAAACCGGCCAGCCGGAAGCCCCGCTCGAACCCTGGGAATTCGCCTACTGGGCCGAACGCCAGCGCCAGGAAAACTACGACTTCGATGAAGAGGCGCTGCGCCCGTATTTCCCGGTCGATGGCGTGATGAGCGGCATGTTCGAACTGGCCTCCAAGATTTTCGGGATCACCATCCGCCAGCTCGACGCCAGCTTCGTCGCCCCCGGCGAAACCCCGCCGGCCGGCAGCGAAACCCTCCCGGAACTCTGGCACCCGGAGTGCTCGCTCTACGAAATCCACGACTCGGCCAACGGTGCCCACCTCGGTTCGTTTCACGCCGATTGGCACCCGCGCGAACCCAAACGCGGCGGCGCCTGGATGAACAGCCTGCACACCGGCGGCCCCGGCGAACCCCACCTGGGCCTGATCTGCGGCAACATGAGCCCGCCCGTCGATGGCAAACCCGCGCTGCTCACCCACGCCGAGGTGGAGACCATCTTCCATGAGTTCGGCCACCTGCTCCACGGCCTGCTCAGCGAGGTGCCCGTCAAGTCCCTCGCCGGCACCAACGTCCCCTGGGATTTCGTCGAGCTGCCCTCCCAGATCATGGAAAACTTCTGCTGGGACCGCCAGTCGCTCGATCTCTTCGCCCGCCACCACGAATCCGGCGAGCCGATCCCCGACGAGCTGCTCTCCCGGATGCTCGCCGCCCGCAACTACCACAGTGCCAACGCCTTCATGCGCCAGCTCGCGTTCGGCAAACTCGACCTCGAACTCCACACCCGGCTCGCTGCCTGGCGCGGCCGCGACCTCGACGAAATGGACCGCGAAATCCTCGCCGACTACCGTTCGCCGTTCCGCACCGAGTCGCCCTCGATGATGCGGCGCTTCAACCACCTCTTCAGCGATCCCACCGGCTACGCCGCGGGCTACTACTCCTACAAGTGGGCGGAAGTGCTCGATGCCGACGCCTTCACCCGCTTCCAAGCCGAGGGCATCCTCAATCCGGACACCGGCCGCGCCTTCCGTGACCACATCCTCGCCCAAGGCAACTCCGCTCCGCCCGATGAACTCTACCGCCGGTTCATGGGCCGCGACCCGCAGCTCGAACCGCTCCTCACCCGCGCCGGCCTCGCCGAGCCGTCCACAGCGTGATCACGGAGACCCTCAAGACTCGGTAAACCACCTCGAACGGGCAGGTTGGGGGCATGGGTGCATGACAGAAAGGTCAAAGCAGGCAGGGACCGTCTCTCCGAGCGGTCCGGCTGGGACGAGGCCGCTTTCCTTGATTCCCCGTAGTACCCTCAACACCCGTGTTGGCCAGCGGTTCCCCACGGCGGAAGCATAACAAACGAACGGCGTCCTTTCCCGCGCTCGGGACAGCTCCCAACCGGACCGCCCGGAGGTCGGTCCCTGCCAGTGCCAAATGGGAAACGGGCGCTGACTTTTTTGTCATGAACCCTGAGGGCATTTACCGGGTTCTGACGCCTTGACAGCACACCCTACGGCAGGCAGGTTCGCGCCCCCATTCATGCACGCGCGTTTCTCCATCCCCTGTTCACTGCTGGCTTTGTTCGGAGCCGGCCTGCCAGATGTCGCCCATGCGGATTTCACCTTCTACCAGGGCCGCACCCAATACATTCTGGTAACCACCGCCAGCACCTGGGACCAGGCCGAGGCCGATGCGGTCGCCAGAGGCGGCCATCTCGCCCAAATCAATGACGCGGCGGAAAACGCGTTGATCCTCAGCAAGGTCGGCACGCTGGTGACCACCACCGCCCCGGACGGCGGCGAAGCGAAATACTTGTGGCTCGGCGGCCGGGAAACCACTACCGAGGGCAACTACGCCTGGGCGGACGGCTCCACCTTCTGGGCCGGCGGATCCTCCGGCACCGCCCAAGGCGGACTCTATCAGAACTGGGGCCGCAGCACCACCAGTCCTTATGGTGGCCCGGAGCCGGACAACTATCAGGGGACCCAGAACCGCTCCGCCATGGCGGTCGAAAAATGGCCCGTGGGTGTCGCAGCCGGCCAGGAAATCGGCCAGGCCGGACAATGGAATGACGTCAACCACACCAATGGGCTCCAGTACCTCATCGAACGCCCGATCACCAAGCCGGCGGAGGGTTTGTTCGCGGTATTCCAGATGAGCCACGACGGCCGGCCGGCCGGCAGCTTCACCTGCCAACTGCACTACGACAAGGCCCCGATCGCGGTGGCCAACTTCATCACCCTGGTGGAGGGCAGCCGCAGTTGGATCGATGTTCCCCGCGGCCGGGTAGCCAACCAACCCTATTACAACGGCCTCAAATGCCACCGGATCATCGCCAATTTCATGATCCAGGGCGGGGACCCCAAGGGCACCGGCACCGGTGGTCCCGGCTACGTCTTCCCCGACGAGTTCGATCCCTCCCTCCGCCACGACCATCCGGGCGTGCTGTCCATGGCCAACAGCGGTGCCAATACCAACGGCTCCCAGTTTTTCGTGACGGTGTCGGAAAGGCCTTCCCTCAACGACGTTCACACGATCTTCGGCGAAGTGGTGGAGGGCTACGAATCATGTGTGCTGCCGTTGAGCAAGGTGGCCACCAGCGGCTCCGACGTGCCGGTGCAGGACGTGGTCATCAGCGGGGTGGCGATCGAGCGCCTCGGTGCGGCGGCCCAGGCTTTTGATCCACTGGCCCAGAGCCTTCCCAGGGTCACAGCGCCCCAAGCCGTCATGACGGTAGCGAATCCGGCGGCGGGTCTTGGCACGATCACCGTGAACCAACCTGCCCGCAGCCTGCTAAGCCTGTTCCAAACCACCAATCTCACCACATGGAACAGCCCGGTTACCATTTACTTGGACCGCAATGCCTCGCCCACCCAGTCGCTCAATGTCGATCCATACGTCAAGGACGTGCCCACGCAGTTCTTCCGCGTCCCGATCACCGAATATCCATCCGACGCAATGGCTCCCAGCGCGATGGCGGGGCGTACCCTCACAGTGCAAACGGGTTATGGTCCTTTGACGGTGGTCTTTTCTCCCACCGGGGGAGGCACCGTCTTGCTCGACGGCCTCACCAATGGGATCACCGAATACGAGCACACGCCCGAGGGCTACAGCTCCACGCTTCTCGTGTTCACCGACGGCTTGCGTCCCCTGTTGCTCCACACCGCTTTTGATGCGGAAAACCCGACCCTGTTCAGCGGGCGTGCCTCCGCCAATTATTACAACAACGGGTGGCAATCCTTCAGCGGCACTTCCTTCACGCTCACCAAGTAAGGGAGAAGGTGAACGAAATCGGGGTAACTCAAGAACCGGATTTCAAAGGGATGGCGACCGCCTGCCGCTACCAGCGGCAGCTTCGATGGTGGATTCTACACCGAAGATCGGTCGCGTTACCTCCAGGAGTCCGGCGCCTTCACCGTCGAGGCGCTCCCCTAACCTCTTCCGGTTGTGAGATTTACCTTGATTCCCAGCCTCCGGGAACTACGCTAACGCCTGTGAACAAGTGCCTCATCGTCGCGCTAGCCATGCTTTGTGGGCTGACCTCCTGCGAGAAAGTCACCCAGTTGACCAAGCGGTTCCGAAAACAACCGGCACCCGTCGCGGCTCCTGCGGCGGCGGCGGCCTTGGTGATCTCCGACGTCTCCGCCGGGGCCTATCCCCATTTCATCTCACAGCCTGGCAAGCTCGTGATCATCGACTTCTACGCGGACTGGTGCGGTCCCTGCCGGAAGCTCTCACCCATTCTCGAGCAACTCGCTGCCGAACACGGCGGCACCGTGGTGGTCGGCAAGGTCAACGTCGACAAAGCCCGTCAACTTGTCGCCAAAGAGCGGATCCAGAGCATCCCGGATGTCCGGTTTTTCCTCAACGGCAGGCAGGTGGACGGGTTCGTGGGAGTGCTCCCGGAAAACGAAATCCAGCAGCGGATCAAGGCCCATTCGAAAGGCCTTTACGCCTTCGAGCGCACCCCCCCGAAACCCGCTGCGGAAGCCACCGACAAACCGAAGGAACCCGAAAATCCCGAAAAACCTGTGGAAAAGGGCCCCGCCATCCGCCCGATGCCCAAGGACTGGCTCCCGCCGTCGATGGAACGCCGGTAAGGAGGGTGTTGCATCCGCCAATGGGTCCGCGAATGAAGCGAAACGCAGAGACGCAGAGGTCGCGAAGGAAGACGCGGAGGAGATGGTCTGTAGGATGGGATTCCAGCCTGTTGTCCGCCGCCCGCCACCGGGAGCACAGTGGCCGCGTTGGTCACAACGCGCCTGCCAATGGATCGCTCTGGAAATCGTGCCCGTTCGCCACTGACCCATAAGGAGTGTGGACCTTATTGTCCACCTTGCCAATGAGCCGCAAATGTCCGGCAAGTTGCCCACAGTGGCCGTGTTGATCACGACGCGCCCGCATCTTCAGTGGCCGCGTTGGTCACAACGCGCTTGCCAATGGATCGCTCTGGAAAACACCAAGCCTGCTCACCCTCACCCACCCCCCACCTTCAAATCCCGCGCGCTCCAGATCACTCCAGCCGCCGCCGCTCCCGCACCCCGCATCTTGCGCGCCCCTGTCGTCCGCTTGGCACTGAACCTCTCCCGGCACGCCTTGAACACCCCGTCCACAAAACCACGGCTCCCGATCACCACGCCATCCGTGAAATACCGCACCCGATACCGCAACATTTGCCGCATCCGCAAGTCACGCCGACGCTCCAAGCGCGCCATCTCCTCCGCCGCAACCTCCTTCTTCAGTCCATTCCGCACCACCTTCACCTGCAACCTCCCGTCCGCGTCCACCTCCTCCCGCAGCTTCTCCATCCCCTCATCCAACAGGATCATCCGGTACTCCCTGCTCACCGCCCCGGCCCAGCGCCGCGCGTCCGCCGCGTAGCCCTTGTGGGCCATGATCGCCCGCACCAGGCCGGCCCGCGCCTTGGCTCCGTTGCCTTTCGCGCCGCCGCCCATCGCCTCGCCATAGCTGCTCCACCGGTACAGCGCCGGATCCTCCACCATCCCGGCACGCACCGGGTTGAGGTCGATATACGCCGCCATCGTCCGCGAGGTTATCCCTTCTTCCACCAACACGCTTTTGAACCGGCTTTCCCACAATGCGCCCGCGCGCAGGTGCTCGACATTGAACCATCGCGTGAAGCGCGCCAGCAGGGTCTTCATGAACTCTCCCAGATCGTGCATCCGGTAGGTGAACCGCTCGTGGATCGCGGCTACGTAGGACTCGTCCGCCAGCCCCTGCCCGACCGCCTTGCGCGCCTCCCGCAACTCCTTGGCCACCAGACCCACCTCATCCTCGTTGTAGAGTGCCCGGAGGCGTTTGAGCAGTTCCGCATCGCTCAACCCACCTGCGGGCATCGGCGGAACTTCCAGCAGGATATGGACGTGGTTGCACATCAGACAGTAGGCCAGCACCCGGCAGCCCGAAAAGTTCTCATACATCCGCATGAACGTGCGGAATTTCTCCTTTTCCTCAGGCCCGAAAGCCAGCCGTCGTTCCACCACCCGCGTCACGCAGTGGTAGATCACGGGTCTTTCGGTCGAGTCCTTCCAAGGGGCCAGCCAGCGTGCGCGTCTCATGATTTCAGGGGGTGGTTTCGAGTTGATCGGGGTGTTCTCATTGATGTGGCGGAAGAAATCAAGCGTCACGGGGGCGACCTTACCCCGGATTGAGCCACCGTCAAGAACAATCTTGCTAAATTCTCCGACACCTTCTCCGCGACACCTTCTCCGAAAGCAGGGCACCAGCAGCAGGGCACCAGAATGCGACCGTCGCCCAAATCAACTTCGCTGAGTCTGGGATCGGGCCGGGATTGGTTCCGGCCGCCTGCGGCGGATACAGAAGACGGCAAGACTCAAGACACAAGACGAAGAGAGCTTTGCGCGAATCATTGGCTTCGACGATCACCGAGCGCTGCTGCAGCCTGATTTTGAACAAGGCGAATTCTTGTCTTGAGTCTTGTGTCTTGCAGTCTTGCGTCTTTGGGAGGGTGGCGGTGGCGGTCTGGAAGAGGAGGTGGAGGAGATCGCGGCGTTTGCGGAAGATGCCGCGGAGGACGCGCGGGATGGTCAACAAGAGAACGTGGCCGGGAGCATCGCCAATTTCCCTTTGGCGGGGTTGAAGTCCGGGCGGTGGGGGGCGGGCGCGATTTCCCGCGCGGTCCATTGGCGGGCGCGTTGTAACCAACGCGGCCACTGGAGAGGCGGGCGTTCACGGGGCAGCACAGCGGGCTCAGAACCGGCTGGAAGCCCGTTCTCCAACACCGCCGGGACGGCTATGCTCCGTTGGCACGCACTGGACGCGCATGCCTGGGGGCGGAATTTTGGAAAAAAAGGGGCCGCGCACTCGCGCGGCCCGTATTGTTGGTTCACAATCCCTTATGAAACCGGGGGATCGCTCCCCCCAACGGCGCGAATATGGGCGAAACCGGAGAGCTTGTCATGTCCCTAAGATTTGGGACACTTCTGAACGGCTATTTTCCGATCGGTGAATCATCGCAGGCGAGGTCGCCCAGCGCGTATTGGAGGCCGTCGAGATAGAATTGGAGCATGCGGGCGCTTTCGTAGCTTTCGGGTTGATGGGAGGGGGAGACGTAGAACACGCGGCCCTTGCCGTGGGGTTTGATCCATGAAACGTAGCGGTGGTCGCCCTTCATCTTGGTTTGGGCCTGTGGGTCGAGTTTGGCGACGTCCATCTCAAGCAGCGGGCGGAAGTTCTTGTCGTTGTAGGCCCGGAAGAACAGATAGGGTTCGTCGGTGTGGATGAACGGCTCGCCCTTGAAAGCGGCCACCAACGGGTGCTTGGGGTCAACCGGGGTCAGGGTGATTCTTTGGCACGCCGGGTGGAGGGAGAAGCTGCCGCCGAGCATTTTCCCGAAGTTTTCGGAATTGTTGAGAAAGACCACGGCACCATGGACGGCGATGAGCCCCTTGCCGCCGGCAACGAAGTCGGTTAGAGATTGCTCCAGTTCCGCGGCGCGGGCCAGGCGCTGTTCGTCGGTGAGATCCTTGTGGGTGGCGAGCACGTCGATGAACCAATTGCGCTTGGGATTTTTGGTGCAGGCGTTATTGAGGACGACCGCATCGAATTGTTTCAACTGGGCGGGGGTGAACATGTCGATTTCGTTCGAGTGGACCACCTCGAAGGCGCCGGTGGCGGCGAGCACGTCCATGACCTCCTTGACGTGGGGGATGACGTCGTGGCAGTAGCCGGTGGCGAGGGAGGAAACGAGCACCTTGCGGGGGCTCTTGGGAGCCACCCGGGGTTTGGCCGGGGCCAAGGAGGCGATTTTCGCCTTCCATTCCGCGGTGGGCGGGACGATCTTCTTGGCAATGGGCGGGGTTTCCTCCGCAGCCACCGCGAGGAGGCCGGAAACTAGCAGGAAGGGAATACCAAGCATGTTTTTCATGAAATGGCGGGGTGGGATTGGTGAGGGAGTCAACGGCGGATCAGTCGGGAATCTTTCGGTCTTTCCCTGGGGCCGGCGTTTTCAGGCGCAGCGAGTAGAGGCCGTCGGCCATGGCGGGCAGCGTGTCCGCCTTTCCCAGCGTTCAGCATGAACGGAACTCAATTCCGACTCGGAAATAGGCTTGTTGCAGCGCAGATTGAACCGCCAAGACGCCAAGGAAGAAAGCACTAAATTCTAAGCACTAAATTTTAAATTCTTTTCCGCACTTGGCGTACTTGGCGTCTTGGCGGTGATAATACCTCTTCATTCTGTCCGTCGAGTCCTTCCAGGGGTCGCTGAAGCGTGCTCTCCGAGGGGGTGGAATCCGGTTTGCAAATTGTGTCAAATGGACGTAAACTCGCCGCCTATGCCACTACAAGTCAACTGGCACGGCGTTTACCCCGCCTTGCCCACCCAGTTCAATGAGGATTTCTCCCTCAATCTGCCCGCCACCCAAAAGCATGTCGAAGCCATGCTCGCCGAGGGCGTCCACGGCCTGATCATGCTTGGCACCATCGGCGAGAATTGTTCGCTTTCACTCGATGAGAAGGTCAAGGTGCTGAAGGCGACCAAGGAGGTTTGCGGCGATCAGGTTCCCCTCCTCAACGGCATTGCCGAGTTTACCACGGCGGGTGCCTGCGAAACGGCCAAAGCCGCGGCGAAGGCGGGGGTGGACGGATTCATGCTGATGCCCGCGATGGTTTACAACTCCGACCGCCGCGAGACCGTGAACCACTTCCGCACCGTCGCCGCCGCCACGGATCTGCCGATCATGTGCTACAACAATCCGCCGGTTTACCGGGTTGACATCACCCCCGAGATGTTCGAGGACCTTGCGGATGTCGAAACCATCGTCTGCATCAAGGAGGCCGCCGGTGACACCCGGCGCATCACCGACCTGTTCAACAAGCTCGGCGACCGCTACATCATTTTCTCCGGTCTCGACGACGTCGCGCTGGAGAGCGTCATGCTTGGCTGCAAAGGCTGGATTTCGGGGCTGGTGGATGCCTTCCCGAAAGAGAACCGCATGATGTGGGATGCGGCGGTGGCGGAGGACTGGAAACGCGGGGTGGAGATTTACCGCTGGTACATGCCCATGCTGCACTTCGACTCGCACCCGAAGCTGGTGCAGTATATCAAGCTCGCCTGTGCCGAGATGGGCTACGGCACCGAGACCGTGCGCGCACCGCGGATGCCGTTGATCGGCGAGGAACGCGAGGCCGTGCTGAAAATCATCCACGATAGCGCCACGACGCGTCCGGTGTAGCCGGTTCGGCTGGTGGCTACGGAGCGC
>JAIPKB010000118.1 GCA_021733795.1 Akkermansiaceae bacterium
CGGTGCTTGCGTGAAGTAGTTCGTGAGGTTCAGAGGACACGCGATTAGCCGCTTTTTGAGCACATCGATCCCGACCCCTTCGTCGGTCCCGTTGTGATCCCAATCAAAGAACACCATCGCGCTCAGATTGGAGGCGTTACAGACATCCACGCCCCGCGAGAGTGAATGCACCGCGGACCTGCCAGGTGCCGATAGCGCCAAGAGGACCGCCAGGATGATGGAGACGCCGGTGTCTTGTTGCATGAGTGGAGCACTATTAGCAGTCCGGTCTGCGGCCGTGTCAACTTCGGAATCGCTTGGCTGCGTGGGACTGCTTCCGGGATAGGGCCGTCCGGCCCGAAGTTCGGACGACGCCCCCCACTGATCCGGACGAGCGCAATTAACGCATCCGGTTCCTCGAGGTTGTGGTTTCATTGCATGCTGGAGTGAATGATTCGAGCCGGGAACAGGGGAAACACCCGCAGCATGCCTTGAGCAGTCCATGGGGGCAGTAGTATGGTAACATTTTCTTGTGTCGGGTCCTGAACAAAACCAGACAGAGTCAGAGCAAAACTGGAGTCAAAAGAGAAATTGTCAGAGAGCATATCGAATTCGAGAGTCTGCCAAACTCTTTCTTGACGTGGATCAAGCCCGGCCCCCGGGGAGCGGGCGCGATTTCCGGCGCGATCCATTGGCCATCGCGTTGTGACCAACGCGGCCACTGAAGATGCGTGTGTCTCCGCCGTGGCGTGAATCGAATCCCCTCACATTGCATTGGGAGACCGCAGGGTGCCATTGCACCCATTGGCTGAAAGGCGATCTAGATCTTGGTCTCCAGCGCGCCCCAGCCGCTGCGGGGTTCGCGCCAGGCGAGTGCGTTGACGGCGGGTTCGTTGGTGATCTCGCCTTGCTCGTTGAGTTCGAGCTTCTTGCCGACGCGGGCGCAGAGGTTGCCGAGTTGGATGTTGGCCGCCATCGGGCCGGAATAGCCGAAGTTCGACTGGCTGAACTCGCGCGGCTTCTCGCCACGGCAGGCCATGAAGAATTCCTCGTGGTGGCCGGGTGAGCGTTCGAGCAGTTGCTTCGGCTTGCCGAACGCCTTGCTGGCGGAGTTCGGGATGAGGCGCGGGCTCTCCCAGTAGTCGCCGTTGACCAGCATCTTGCCTTTGGTGCCGATGATCAGGTTTCCGGTCCGCGGCAGTTGGCGGTCCTCTTCCTTCATCTCGTCGGGTGTTGGTGGCATGTTCGGTCCGCCATCCGGTCCCGCACCTTCATACCAGACCGTACTGAATCCAGGGCGGTCCTTGGTCGGCCGGTAGGTGGCCTTGACGGTCATGCCGGCGGGGAACTGGTCGTCGCAGGGCGCGGTCATGAAGATCGGCTCGGCAGTGGCGGCATAGCCCGGTTGCATAATGGCGTAAATGCCGTCGGTGGTGTGGCACGCCATGTCGCCCAGCGCGCCGGAGCCAAAGTCGACAAACCCCCGCCAGTTGAAAGAATGGTAGATGCCATTCTTGAACGGGCGCATTGGCGCCGGTCCGATCCAGCTTTCCCAGTCGAGGTTTTCCGGGATCGGATCCACGCCTTCGGGGCGTTTGCCGCCCTGAGGCCAGACCGGCCGGTTGGTCCAAGTGTGGAATTCAACGATATCGCCGATCGCCCCGCCCTTGATGAATTCGTAGGCGAGCCTCCAACCCTGTCCGGCGTGGCCTTGGTTGCCCATCTGGGTGACCACCTTGGGATTCTTCGTGTAAGCGGCGGTGAGCATCTGCGCCTCGCGCACCGACCAGGTGAGCGGCTTCTCGGTGTAGCAATGAATGCCCATCGAGACGGCGGTCATCGTGGGGGCGAAGTGGGAGTGGTCCGGAGTGGCGACGAAGACCACGTCCAGCTCCTTGCCGTGATTCTTGAACAGCTCGCGCCAATCGGTGTAGCCCTTGGCTTGATCCCAGCCAGCTTTGCCGTGAACGCCGTTCCAGGAGTTCTTGTCGACCTCGGCAAAGGCGATGCACTGGAGACCGGCCTTGTGGGCGGCATCGGTGTGCGCGCTGGCCCGGCCGCCGGTGGCGACGAAGCCGACCTGTAACTTGCTGTTCAGGTTCTGAGCCCGGACAATGGCGGGAAAGCCGAGCGTGGTGGCCGCTCCGGCGAATCCGAGTTGGGTGATGAATTTGCGGCGGGTTGCGAGATTTGTCATGGTGCTGTGGTTTGGTTGTGGCGATGGATGCCAGGTCCGACCCTGGCGCTCCCCGGAGAATACGGCAACGGCTTCGCTCTTTTGTCGAGATTTTTTTTAGAGCCCAATTCCCTTGTTTGGCTAGGTTTGGCCCGCTGGCCACCTCAATCGATGCCCATGATCCGGACAGTCAACCACCGTGTCTTTCGAGCAGCTTGAGCCGTTTCATCCGCTCGCGGTGATCCGGCTCGAGGGCGAGCCCCGTCCGCCACTGGGCGATCGCCTGGCCGCGCAGTTGGGCTTCCCCGTAGGCGCAGCCCAGCTTCAGATTTCATTTCAAAGCTACTCCACCGAGACAACCCCGGTTCCTCCACCATCCCTTCCCGAAGGTTCAGCCCCCCGGCGCGGGTCCGACGGTGCCGCCAACGACGAACTCCGCCCGCACGCTGGTCTGCCGCACGTCCCTGTGGCCCAAACCTACCCACCAAACGGTGCAGGTGTCAAACCTAAATGAATCTCTAAACGGAGAGTTGCCTTAGGGCGAAAGCGTATGCGCCGATCGCAACCGCTTCACTGGTGCCGAGGCGGGACATCCCGACGCCGACCCGGGGCATGGAGTCGTATTGGACCTTCCGTGAAGAACCGGGCACCGTAATTTCGCGGGAATCGCCCTTGAGGAAGATTTCGAGTTGGGCGGGGTCTTCGAGGTTGAAGGCGTGCTGGGTCAGGCGGCGGAAGGCATTTCCGTCGGCTCCGGTGTAGGTGCTGTTGAGTTCCGCAACCAGTGTGGGCAGGAACACCGGCCATGCACGGGAAACTCCGCCACCGATAACGGCCAGGCCATCGATGAGAGTGAGCGCACAGCCCATCGCGTCACCCGCGGATTCGCCGAGACGGCGGAAGGCCTCGGAGGCGGCCGCTTGGTTTCCAGGAAGGATGCCATTGGCAATTTCGAAAAGATCCTTGGGCTCGGGAACCGTCTCTAACGGGACTCCGGACAAGTCCGCATAGCTGCGCCGCACCGCACGGATACAGGCTCCTTCCTCGGCATTCATGGTGGGGTGAAGTTTGTTGCGCAACAGCCAGACTTCACCCGCCATCGAGTTGTCCCCCATCAAAAGCTCGCCGTCGAGAACAATTCCGCCGCCGAACCCGGTGCCGAGAGTAATCCCGAAGAGGTTTTTGTAGCGCTTCGGGCTACCGGCTTTCTCCAACATTCCATTGACGTGCGGGAGCAGTCCGCCGATGGCCTCGCCATAGACAAAGAGATCGCCATCGTTGTTGATGAAGACGGGAATGCCAAATTTCTCCTCAAGCATCGGGCCGAGTGCCACACCACCGCGGAACCCGGGCAGATTGCCGAGGTCACCGATGATGCCATTCGGGTAATCCGCAGGTCCGGGAAAGGCGAAGCTGATCGCGGAAGGCGGCTCGGGGCAGAGTTCTTTCACTTTCGTGAACCCTTCGACCAAGTTCGCCAGACACTTCGTCAGATCATCACCATTGGATGGAAGAGCGATGGTATCGGCAACGGGTTTGCCACCGCGCATGGCAGCGAAACGTAAGTTGGTGCCGCCCGCGTCGAGCGTCATGACAATGCGGGAAGCGGATTCAAGATTCATGGATTAATGGGTGGAGGCAGGTCTCAATGATCTATCTAAAACCTTGAATCGGGGACCCTGCGAACTTGGGTTGTGCGGTTCTTGCAAGAATTGGAGGCGTAATGGATAATGATGTTTGCACGTGCTCTTAGCCTTGAGGGGAGTCCCTTCAACACGAGAACCCCAAGCACATGAGACGGGTCGTTTGACTGGAAATGGCTTCCGTGTCAAGCCCGGCTGTGTTTGAAAGTCCGGCGCCGCGCACGCGGCGATTCATCCGGTGGGTCCGGGTCCGGTTCTATCTTGACGCTCCATGGAGCCAATCCCTGGCCCGCATGCAGGCGGCGGGGAAATGAATCAAGCCCCGCTCGCTGAAATTTTCTGTTTGATTTCCGGAATCCCGGCGTATCTAGTGGCGATGAGCTCGACTGCCTGCCACGCGGGTGATGCCATCATCCCTCAACAATCATCCCAGATCATGAAACTACCATCCCGTTCCGCCTTATTCGCGACGCTTGCGTTCGCCCTCGCCGCCGCTCCCTCCTTTGCCGCCACAACGGCGAAAAAGCACGTCCTGCTCCTGGCC
Source organism: Akkermansiaceae bacterium (assembly GCA_021733795.1). Classification (GTDB taxonomy): domain Bacteria; phylum Verrucomicrobiota; class Verrucomicrobiia; order Verrucomicrobiales; family Akkermansiaceae; genus Luteolibacter. The sequence goes on from JAIPKB010000118.1 coordinate 4,343, forward strand.
GGAACGCCGTCCCACGCGCACGGTGAACATGAGCACAATGCCGGCATGCTGCTGCTCAAGAAATGCCTTGATGAAAGCGGCCTGCCCGTCGAAACCACGGTGCATCTCAGCGCCGAATGGCCGGGCGCCGAGGAACTGGCGACCGCAGACACCATCGCCTTCTATTGCGATGGAGGTGGCGGACATTTCCTGCTCAAGGATGATCGCCTCGCGCAGGTAGAGAAAGCGGTCAAGCGCGGCGTGGGCTTTGTCTGCCTGCACTACGCCGTCGAGTTCCCCACCGCCAAGGGCGGCCCGCAGGCGCTGGCATGGATGGGTGGGTTTTTCGAAGAGCACTGGAGTGTGAACCCGCACTGGCTTGCCGATTTCAAAGATCTCCCGAAACACCCGGTCAGCAACGGGGTGAATCCGTTCTCCTCCACGGACGAATGGTATTTCCACATGCGGTTCGCCGATGCCGCCAAGGGCAAACGCACGGACATCCTCGCCGCCGTGCCGCCCGCCAGCACCATGTCCCGCAGTGACGGTCCGCACGAGGGCAACCCGACGGTGCGCGCGGAAGTCGCCGCCAAAAAACCACAAAGCACCGCCTGGGCTTTCGAGCGCAAGGACGGAGGCCGTGGCTTCGGCTTCACCGGTGGCCATTTCCACCAGGGCTGGGGCAACGCCGACCAACGCAAACTGGTGCTCAACGCGATCCTCTGGACGGCCAAAGGCGAAGTCCCCACGGCCGGGGTGACCAGTCAAGTGAGTGCCGAGGAACTCGCCGCGAACCTCGATCCCAAAGGCCAGAAATAGATGGCGCCCCCCAGGCTGGCAACCGCACATCGGAGAGATCACCCGGATTCCCTCCGCATCGCCAAGTGGCGACCGTGCCCCCAAGACCCGATCATCCTATTGTGATCGTACGAGGCATTGCCAGCGCACTCCTGGCCATGGCCACGCCCCTGGCTGCCGGGTCGTGGTCCGCCATGATCAACCCGGAAAACTCGCGGGAGTTCAAATTCCTCAAGGATGACGCGCCGGTGTTTCAGCGGGCGCTCACCCGCACGGTGGCCGGGCCTGATTGGTTTGCTTTCACCCCGGCGGACAAACTCGGCCCCAGCGTCATCGGGATGGAGGATTGGCTGGATAAACCGGCGGGCAAGCACGACGGCACACGCCTCTCCAACGACCGTTTCCAGTTTACCGACGGCACCCCGGTGAAGTTCTGAGGCGCCAGTTTCGAGTTTCAGTCACAAATCAACCCGCACCTCTTCAACGACCGCGCGGGCTGGCAGCCGTGGGTCGTCTGGGAGGCGGATGTGCCCACTCAGTTGGGCCAGTATCCCGCACTCGCACGGATGATCTATCGGCAGGACGTCAGCGCAGGGCCGATCATTTCCACCCGCAGGGTGAGCCCCGCGGATCTCGCCTCCGGCAAATTCAACTTTTCCGATCAAGTACGGCAACAGGGTGACATCAAGACCTTCGGCGGCACGGTGCCGACCGAGACCTTGGCTGTGGGCCGCACCGTCGTGGAGTTCACGGATCACCCGCAGCCCAGCACTTTCCCGGACCTCGCGAAATACCAGCAAGGTACCGCCTGGCACAGCAACACCGGGCAACTGCGCCGGGAGACCGGACGCTTTACTATCAGGTGATGTTCCGCTGAACCCCCCGAGCGACCCTTCGCGCCGAGGATGACTTGTCGGCCTTCAGGAACTCGTTAGAGGTACTTCCCGCGCTCTTCGCAGTGAATGAAGCGGTCGGCCGCGGGCATGCCGGGCACTTGCATCTGCGCACCATCCCAGGCGATGTTCTGTTGCAGGCGCAAGGCAAGCACCCCGGCGAGCCCGATTTCGGTCAGGTGGCCGCCGAAATCAAAGTCGGAAAACACCTTGGGGCCGCCGAGGCAGGCGTCCACCCATTCGTCAAGGTGACCTTTCACCCGCGGCAGCGACTGGGCGATCTCCTTGGCCGCCGGGTGGTTGTCCGCCCCGAAGAATCGTTTTTCGCCGTTGAGCTTGATGTAGCAGTCGGAATTCCACAGCCCGCTTTGGAGTTGGCCTTTGGCACCGATGAGCAGGCAACCGGTACCCGGCAGGTTTCCCGAGGAATTCCGCAACGCCGCAGTGACGTCGTCGGGCGGCATGTCGCCACCTGTGTAAAAGTTCAATTGCACCGGCCCGCGGGTGCCGCGGGCGGGAAAGTGGTAGCGCACGGTGCATGCTTTCGCAAAACTTTCCTTACCCAATTCCGTGCCGCTGATTTCGATTTTCTCCGGGTAATCGAGCGCCAGCGCACGCACCGGCAGGTTGAACGCATGGCAGCAGAAATCACCCACCGAGCCGCTGCCGAAATCATACCAGCCGCGCCAATTCACCGGATGATAGATGCCGGATTTGAAGGGCCGCGCCGGGGCGGTGCCGAGCCAGAAGTCCCAGTCCAGCCCGGCCGGAATCGGGTCGCTGCCCGCCGGGCGATCCACCCCGCTTGGCCAACCGTGCGACGGATGCCAGGCGTGGATCTCGGTGATGGGGCCGAAAAAATCGGCGGCGATCAGTTCCATGCTGCGGCGCAAATTGCCCGAAGCACTGCCCTGGTTGCCCGTCTGGGTGATGCCCTTCGAGGTTCTTGATAGCTCCCGCAGGCGTCTCGCCTCGCCCAGGGTATGGGTCAGCGGCTTTTCACAATAGACGTGCTTGCCGAGTTGGATCGCGGCCCGGCAGATCGGGGCGTGCCAGTGATCTGGGGTGGCAATGACCACCGCGTCCAACGATTTCTCCTTGTCAAACAAAACCCGGTAATCGGCGTACAGCGCCGCCTTGGCAACTCCCTCGCCATGCCGCTGCCGCGAATTGGCAAGCTGCCCGGCATCCACATCGCAAAGCGCCGTCACGTGGTGGCCGAGCTGCAGAATCCCGCCCACATGTCCCTGGATCTGGTTGCCCATCCCGATGAACGCCACATTGAGCTTGTCGCCCGGCTTGCGCGACTGGCCGCGCAGCACTCCGCCGGGCAGGACAAGCCACGAACCGGTGGCGGCCCCTGCTTTTTTGAGAAAGCGCCGACGGGTGGTGGTAACGAGCGGATCAGAAAAACGAGAGTTCATGTGGCGAATGTGTTGTTAGGATGTTCGATAACGGGCCTGGCACCAGACTCGTTGATTGGGTGCCGCTTGGCAAGCTAATCTTGTCCGTGCCCCCCTTCCCGGGCTTTCCTCCCTTAACTTGACGCGCATGCCCCGCCGACGCCGGAGGGCGGGCTGTGGGAGGATACGCCCCCCCGCCCCTCAGACCCCGTCCTCCGGTCCGGCCAGCGGCTCTGCTTGGGCGGGCGAAGCAACGCGAATCCCCTCAACGGCCTTCACTCCAAAAGCAATATCTTCGCAGTTCCACGTCCCCTGCAACCCTCGGCGGGAAGCCAGGAATCCACCGCGGTGCTCCACACAAGCCTTGCACATCCTCCGACATGCGGGAACACTAAGTCCTGCCACCCACCATGAACCACCTCATTATCACAATCACCACCGCGGCATGGTCTCTGGGCCTCGCCCCGGGCGCAGAGCAAGCGGCGGCGAACCCAAACATCACCGCTGAATTCGCCAATCCTCCACTCAAGTACCACACCACCCCGTTGTATTGGCTGAATGGCAAGATCTCCAATGATGTCATCGACTCCCAATTGACCAATTTCCGGGACAAGGATGGCTATGGCAGCGTCGCCATCCTGCCTTTCACCGAATGGCACGAGCCCGAATTCATGGACAAATACGGCCACCTGCTGGACAAACTCGACGAGTTGGGCATGTGGGCGATCTTTTGCGACGACCAGAACTTCCCCTCAGGCACAGCCGGCGGCCAGATCGGCAAATCCTATCCCGAGTTTTGCTCCCGCCAGATCAACAATGCCGAACAGGATGTGACCGGACCGATGGATTACCAGGCGGACCTGCCCGCCGGTGCCCTGATGGGTTGCGTGGCCATGAACAACGACGACCACGCCAAGCGGATCGACATCACCGCAAGCGCCAGCCATGGCAAGCTTGCTTGGAAGGTGCCCGCCGGCAATTGGAAGATCATGATGTTCTCCTCGCGCAGGGATTTTGCCATGAATCGGAAAGACCCCAACGGCAACCTCGATTATCTCAACCCGGCCGCCGTCGACAAATGGATCAGTCTGACCTACCAGCGGTTTTACGACCAGTTCCCCACCCATTTCGGCACCACCATCAAGAGCTCCTTCTACGACGACATCTCGCTCTATCAAGCCAGTCCCGACGTCTGGAACGGCAACGACCGCCGCTGCTGGACCGACGGGTATAATGCCGGATTCATCAAGAAGTTCGGCATCAGCCCCGTCGAATTGTATCCGGCGATGTGGTATGACATCGGCCCCTCCACGGCGGCGGCCCGATGCAGGCTCTTCGGGTTCAGGGCGGAGCTGCTCTCCGAGAGCTTTGTCAAGCGGGTGGCCGCTTGGTGCGCGGCGCACAAGATCGACGCCTCCGGCCATCCGGCCGGCGACTATGAGGTTTCCCCAATGGGGTTTTCCGGCGACGCAATCAAGTTCTATCAATACGCGCAGCGCCCGCTGCTGGATGTGATCGGGGCCTATGGCTCCAAGCGCGACGGCTACAAGTTGTCGGGTTCCGCGGCGTTCCTCTACGACAAGCCGATCCTCCAGTGTGAGACCTACGGAGCCTTCGAGAACTGGAAGGAAGCGGATTTCACCCCGGACCTGCTCTATCGGACGGCGATGGAACTCTATGTCCGCGGGATCAACCTGATCATCCCGCACGGCGTGTGGTATGCCCATCCCAATGTGCCCACCCCTCCGGAAATCTCGTGGCGGAACCCGCGGGTCGCCGCCAGCCTGCCGGACTACAACAAGTGGGCCGCGCGCTGCCAGCTCGTCTTGCAGGGCGGCCGCCATGTCGCTGACATTGCGGTGCTCTATCCGATCACGGCGATTTATGCCGACTGCCATTTCGGCAATGAAGGGACCGACCCCGAATACCTCAATGTGGGGGAACGGCTGACCCATACCATCCGGCGTGATTTCACCTTCATGCATCCCGAGGTGCTGGACGGCAAATGCACGGTGGATGCGGCAACCCACACCCTTAATCTCAACAACAAGGTCAACTTTGAAAAGTACCAGGTCCTGATCCTTCCCGGCAAGCACGAGCCCGGTGCGATCAATCTATCAACCCTGCAAAAGGCCAAGGATTTCTACGACCATGGCGGCACGGTCATCAGCACCGCCAGGCTGCCGGTGAAATCCGCCGAACCCGGCAAGGATCCGCAGGTTGCGGAATTGGTCCGGGACCTGTTCGGGCTCGATCCTAACAAACAAGGCCACCCATACACCAGCAACACCAACGCCAACGGTGGCAAGGCCTATTTCGTGCCCAACATCGATGAGCGGGTCGAAGGAACCAGCCGGCTGGCCGCGGTTCTCAACGAGGCGGTGGCCGTTTGGGACGTGCGCTTCGAGGAAGACCTCGCCATCAAGAGCGCCAAGGGGAAATTGGCCTATATCCACAAGATCCGCGACCACACGGATTATTACTTTTTCGCCAACTCCAGCGACGACAGCATCAACACCTGGGTGCGGCTCAAGGGCAAACTGCAGCCGGAATTGCTCGATCCCCATGCCGGCACGACCAGCCCCGCGGAATTCCAAAACATCCGGCAGGACGGCCAGGAGGTCACCCGCCTCCATCTCAAACTAAACCCCAACAAGTCGGTCTTCGTCAGGTCTGCCGGTTTGCCGGCAAGCTGACACGGAACCCGGCGGGAAGGATTCAGTGGTTCGGGAACGGAGCGAGAATGAAAAGGGGGAAAGAAGATATACCCATCCGCCAACCCATCGCGGAGGCCATCCCCATCGGCTGGGTCTTTCTGCCCGCCTCATTCATCGGCGTTCCCCGGCGGCCATGAGGTTTGGCTCCCACCCCCCCGAAGAATGAAAGATGGGCCCTTTGCGGCCCGTTCAACCGCTGTCAAAGTTGCCGAATATTCCAAGAATCGTTATGAAAATGAACACATCACGCCATCTGACAACCCTGGTTGTCGCTGTAGTCGCCATGTCCGGTGCCCGCCTCACCGCGAAACCGCCAGCGGGTCCACCGGATCTAACGCAGAGCACCGCGGTCGACCGCAAGGGGACCTACAACCTTGGAGCCACCGGGTTGCGCGGGTGGATTTACACCAAACCGGCAGATTATCTCGATAGTCTGCAAGGCCGCACCACGCTGGCCGCCCGGCAGATTCTGGTCACCCATGTGGGTGCCAAGTCGCCGGCCGATGGCGTGATGCAGGTCGACGACGTGATCCTGGGCGTGGACGGCAGGCCGTTCAGCGACGACGCCCGCAAGAGCTTTGCCGGCGCCATCCAGCAAGCGGAAACCGAAGCCAATGGCGGCCTCCTCAAGCTGACCCGCTGGCGTGCGGGCAAGACCGAGGAAGTGCAGTTGAAACTGCGGGTGATGGGGACCTACAGCGCCACCGCACCTTACGCTTGCCCGAAGTCCAAGCGGATTTTCGAGGACGCCTGCAAGGTGTTGGTAAAAGAACCGCTGAGCGAAAGCTGGCATGGCGCGGTCAACGGCCTCGCCCTGCTGGCCACCGGCAACCCCGGGTACCTGCCCAAGCTGCGCGACTTCGCCCACAAACTCGGACCGGCCACCCTGAAGCTGGAATTGAAGGACGGCATGGTCATCTGGGACTGGGGCTATCGCAACCTGTTCCTGTGCGAGTACTATCTGGCCACCGGCGACAAGGCGGTGCTGCACGCCATCAATGAATACACCGTCATCCTCGCCAAGGGGCAGAGCATGTACGGCACCTTCGGCCATGGCATTTCGCGCCTCACCCCCGCGGGCAAGCTGCATGGCTCGATCCCGCCCTACGGCCCGGTGAACATGGCCGGCCTGCCGGCCAATCTGTCGCTTGTGCTGGGCAAGAAGTGTGGCGTGAAAGACCCCGAGGTCGATCCCGCCATTGCGCGGGCCGCCGGGTTCTTCGGCTACTTTGTCGACAAGGGGGCCATCCCCTACGGCGAACACGAGCCATGGCCCTATCATGAGAACAACGGCAAGAATTCCCTCTGCGCCCTGATGTTCTCGCTCCAGGACAACCAGGTCAAGGCGGCCCAGTTCTTCGCCAGGATGGCCACCGCTGGGTTCCGCAGCCGCGAATGCGGCCACACCGGCCAGGGCTTCAGCTACTTGTGGAGCGCCCTGGGCGCCAACGTAGGTGGCCCGGCCGCCGCCGCCGCCTTCTTCAAGGAGGCGTCCTGGCACCTCGACCTGGTGCGCCGCTGCGATGGCTCGTTCACCTATGACGGTGGCGAACAGTACGGCCCCGGCAGGACGGACGACAACACATACTACGGAAATAGTAGCTACGAGGGCCTGAGTCCCGCCGCCACGTACGTCCTGACCTACTCGATGCCCTTGAAGAAACTCTGCATCACCGGCAGGGACGCCAATCCGGCGATCTGGCTCAACAAGCAGCAGGTGGCCGCTACGATCGCCTCCGGCCGCTTTGATTTGGACCGCAAGCAGAAGAGCGCGAAGGAATTGGTGGCGGCGTTCGCTGACTGGTCGCCCATCGCCCGCGGCTGGGCGGCGGAAGAACTGGCCAACCGTCCCGAGGCCAAGGCGATGGTGCCGCAGCTCATCACCCTGGCGGAAGGCAAGGATGTGCATGCCGCGCAGGGTGCCTGTGAGACCCTCGGCCAGCTCAAGAGCGCCGAGGCGCTTCCGGCCCTCGTCCGCCTGCTCTCCGCCGATGACCGTTGGCTGCGCTACAAGGCGGCCCAGGCGATCCGGAAGATGGGTGGCACCGCCACCCCCGCGGTTCCTGAAATCCTCCAGGCGGTGGTCAACACCGCAGAGCCCGCCGAACCGATCAACTGGGCCGATGCCATTCAGTTCACCCACGGCCAGTTGGCCGCAGCCTTGTTCGCGGGCGGGCTGACCGACTCGCTCAAGACGGCCGATCCGCGGCTGCGCTATCCGGCGATCCGGGTGGTGTCGCGCAATGCCGACGGCATGGCACGGGCCACCCTGAGAGGCTATCTGGAAAACCAGCTCACCCTTGAGGACGTGCAGGCGCTGGCACCAGATCTCGTGGTAGCTGTCAAATCACTGTGTCCGGCCGACACCATGTTTGGTGCCGAAATCCGCATGGGTGCCTTCAAGGCCCTGACGAAATATCACTACAAGGAGGCCATCGACGCCGGTGTTGTCTTTGCCAAAACCCAGGGCGGGCATGGGAGTGAAAGCCGCACCGGGGAAATCATGAAGGAGATTGTGGCCTATGGCTCGGCGGCCCGCGAGGCGATCCCCGGACTCAAGGAGCTCATTGTGGAATTGAACGCGCAATGCGACCGTGGCGAATATCCCGCCGGCGAACTCAACAATCGGCGCATCGACGCGGTCGAAGACGCCATCAAGGCGATCGAAGCCGCCAAAGAGTGATTGTCTCTCTGACACCTTCGCTGGTTGCGCCAAACATCAAGGGCAGCGTGATTTCATCAAGCGAGACTTTCAGAACTCCAAGAGCCATCTTGGGATAGCGGACTGGCGGCGGGGAAAAAGGGCGGGCAATACTTCACGCCCAAGTCCATCGTCAGCCTCATCGTGGAAAGGATCGAGCCCTATCAGGGCCGCGTCCATGACCCGGCGATGGGCTCGGGCGGCTTTTTCGTCCAGTCGGAGCGCTTCATCGAAGAGCACGGCGGCACCATCGGCGACATCATGGTCTTCGGGCAGGAATCCAATCCCACCACCTGGCGTTTGGCGGCGATGAACATGGCCACGTAGGTCTTCACGATGCTGAAGCCGCCGGTGTAGTCTTCCTCGCCGCGGAGGCGCTGATGGATCTGGGTGGCGCTGTAGGGATGGCGCTCCAGCCAGCGGGTGATGAGCGGTTTGAACGGGTCGAGCTTGCTGGCGCGTTTGGTGGCGTGGCGGCGGGGGAAGCTGGCCAGCGCGGCATATTTGGCGGCGGTCTCCGGATCAATGCCAAGTTCCCGGCCGATTTGGTTGAAGGAGAGGCCGCGGCCGTGCAGAAGGCGGATTTGGCAGTAGGTTTCTCTGTCATTGGAGTCCCTCCTGCATGATGGTGCGGATCAGTTCGGCGGCGGAGCGAACCCCGCCGATGCGGGGGGGCGGAGCCCCGGCGGGAGGCAATCCGGAGGTGCGTTCGAGGCTCAAAACCTGATAGAAAGGGCTCTGCCAGACGATCAGGCCTGCGGTGCGCAGTTCGCTGGGGGCAGCACGTAGGTCCGCTCCGGAGAACCCGAGGATCTCGCCGAGCCGGGTGTCGGAGTAATAGCTAGACCTTGCGCGTCACCCAGTAGAAATGCCGCCCCCCCGCACCCTGCACGTCCACCCCCAATTCAACACGCGACATGCCTCACAGGTGTCGCTTTTCCCAAAAAGGACGAGGTTTGGGCGAGGTTTGGCCGAAGTTTGGGCGAGGTATGAAAGACTCCCTAACAGCAGAATCCGGGGCCGATATGCTTCCCACAGGCTCTCAAACCCCATTTCCAGCCAAGAGGGCACAGGTCAACTGCGGGACCATCAGGGGTCCGGGGGAATTTTCGAGAATCCGATGCCGCGATGCGCGTCAGTACCTTGTCCTTCGATTGTTTAGGCCATTGTCCGGGGCTTCAGGTGTCTGCGAGGACAATTTGCGCTATCTGCGCCGGAGACTGCACCGGACTGGACTGCTCGGGATTAGCTTATGGGGTGAGTCCCCTGAAACAGCCGTTGGGCCGGGGCGCTGGAAAAAGAGGGGTTACTGTTTCGAGCAGAACCAGAGCTTGTTGCCTTCACTGTCGAGGAAGGCTCCGACCGGATGGCCGCCGTAAACGGCAATCGGATCGGAAATGGTGACGCCCGAAGCGCGCAGCGCCTGCTCGGTCTCACGAGCGTCTGCCACTTCCAGCGTGATGCGGGCGTTCAATTCATCGGATGGCCTGCCATACCAGTCGGCCACGGGTTTGAGGAGCAAGATGGTCTTGTCCAGCAGGAAGCCGAAGTTGTCACCATCCTCGATGGCGGCCGGAAGTCCGAGGGTTTTGCCGTAGAACTCGTTCGCGCGTGCCTCGTCGGTGACCGCCAACGCGATCGCCCTGACGCTCATCAAGCCAAGAGGGGGATTTTCCATAAGTCGGAACATACACGGGTTTGAGCCGCTCGCAACAAGGGAGAATGAGGTCCCGCCACAGGGGGTGCATGGAGCGGGGGCGGCGGGACGATCAGAACGGGTGCGGGTGATGGCGTCTCGGCGGGCTTGTGTCGGGGCGATTACAACCGATTACACCGCGCCCAAGGAGCCGGTAGTCCAACCAATCAACCAACCAAACGCGCCGCCACAGGCGATCCGTTAGGGCGAAAGCGGGGGGTGTTTTGTAATCGTTTGTAATCCTTTGTAATCCTTTTTCGTCGCATTTCGGGCACTTTTGGTGCATTTCGGTGCGTTTCAGGACATTTCGCCTAACTGTAGTAAATGACCACTTTTCGTTGCTTTAACGCGGAAAACAAGGCATTTAAAGCCATGCCCCCGGTAGGAATCGAACCTACATTTAAGGTTTAGGAAACCTCCGTTCTATCCATTGAACTACGGGGGCGCGGACGCCACCCTGCCGGATTCCGGACCGGGAGGCAAGCAAATCCCGACAGCAAATCCGGCATTGGGGGGCGTGTTTGCAGATTCTTGGAGGCGAGCCGCCTCCAAGACGGCCTGGCGCGAGCCGCGCCAGCCACGACGGCCAGCCACGAATCACGTGGCACTCTGGATAGCCGCTTCGGAGACCTCGGCGCAGATGGCGGAGCGCAGGCTTCAGCCGGCGAGTCTTGGCGGAGAAAGTTTGCCGTTCTTGCGCCCTTCATTGGCAATGTGGGCGGGATGCCCACAGGCCTTGAGGAGGGCGGGACGCCCCCCCCCTTGACATCTCCTTGACATATCCTTGACACGCCGGCTGAAGCCAGCGCTCCGTGAGGATACGTGGGCGGAGTCAGGGAAGGATAGGGATCAGGGCGCGGCCCCATGTGCGCTAACTTAAGCCCGGTGCTTCAAAGGGTTCAAGATTTGGCGATCTCCTAATTCCCCAGCGTCGGTTCTGATTGACGATTGATGATTGTTGAATTCTGATTGATTGATCTGGCTCAAGATTGTCGCCCGCCAACGGCTTGGCCATTGCGGCGGGATACCAGAGGCTATTGCCGCATGCGATGAACCTGTCGCGATTTTCGTGAGCCGCACGAGAACTGCCGACGCAAATGCCGAGTGAAACCTCAAAAATCAAAATTCAACACTCGTCAATCGTCAATCAAAGCGCAGAGCGCGTGGCTTCTGAATGCCAGAGTTCCGCTTCTTGCAGCACTCAGTTAGCGCTTATGGGCATGCGCGTCAAGTTAACGCAAAAGGCCCGATAGGTGCCCTGAGAAATAAGGAGCCGCGACCTTATTGTCGCGTCTTGGTGCATGAAAAGGTCAAGCGGAAGAGGGGACAATAAGGTCCCCTCTCCTTAACTTGACGCGCATGGCTTATGGGGCGCGGCCCCGGTGCTTGACGGAGCTGGTTTCCGGCACCATAGTGGTCCGGTGCAATCGAAAACGCCTCATGTCTGCTGACGAGAGATTTCTGGATCGGGTGGCGTCGCCGCGGTTTTGTGGGCGCTTGTTTGCGCATCTGCCGGATGTGGTGTTCTGCCTCAAGGACCGTGAACGCCGCTACCAGGCCGCGAATCCAGCGTTTGCGGGGCGACTCGGGATGGATGATCCACGGAAACTGCTCGGCCACACTGCGGAGAAGTTTTTTCCTCCCCATCTGGCGGAGACCTCCCGCGATCTGGATTCGCCGCGCGAGGAGGATCTCATGTTGGCCGGAGTCGCGAGGATCGTCGCACACATCCAGGCCCATTTGGACATCGACCTGCGACTGGTGGCGCTGGTTACCAGGGCCGGGCTTTCCCCCACCCAGCTCGACCGGCGGATGCGGCGGGTGTTTCCATTGACCCCCGCCCAGTTCATCCGCAAGAGCCGGATCGAGCACTCGGTCCGGCTGCTGACCACTACCGCACTGCCGGTGGCGGAGATCGCGCTGACCTGCGGCTACGGGGACCAGACCGCGTTTACCCGCCAGTTCCGCACCATGGTGGGCATGCCGCCCGCCGCTTACCGCGACCACACGAAACGCCATGGCTGAAACCCGGAAAATCGCGTTGTTCGGCGGAACATTTGATCCGGTCCATCAGGGGCACCTGCACCTGGCCGACTGCGCCCGGCGGGCGTTGGGGCTCGATGAGGTGTGGTTCATGCCCTGCCGGCTCTCGCCACACAAGGCGGGCAGCCAGCCCACGGCGGGGGCGGACCGCTTGGAAATGTTGCGCTTGGCAACGGCGGATTTGGCGTGGGCGAAGGTCGTGGATTTCGAGCTGGAACGGGAGGGGGTGTCGTATTCCTACCAAACGGCGGAGGCGCTCTGCGGGAGCCGGCCGGAGCTCAGGTGGTTTTGGATCATGGGTGGCGACCAGTGGCAGGTCCTGCCACAGTGGAGGCATCCGGAACGGTTGGCGGCCTGCGTGGAATTCATCGTCTTCGAACGCGACCTCCACCCCGTCGAGCCCCGCGCGGGTTTCCGCCTGCACCGGGTGGCCGGTGATCATCCGGCATCGGCCACGGCCATTCGTGCGGCGCTCCGGGAGGGGCGGGCCGGCCATCCGTGGCTGCCGCCTGCGGTGGCGGATTGGATCGCCGCGCACGGGATCTATCGGGGCAAGGGCGGGGGGTGATCCTGCTTTGTTCATTTGGATCTTATGCTCCGAATACCATTGCTAGCGAGGCTTCGCCTCAGACCCAAAACAACAAGACGCAAGACGCAAGACAAAGAATTTTACCTAACAACAACACGTTCCCGGTTTCAAGGACTCTAGAAGGTGGCGCGGCGCCTCCGGGTTGCACCTTACACGCGGATTGGAACACCCTATTGCGGGCAATTTCGGGCGGCGGCCCGCGTAAGGCGGCGCGGTACCTCCGGGAGCGCGGGACAAAGGGAAGGGAAAGAAGAGCCCAAGCAGGTTCAATCAGGCTTCTCTTGGGCAATTCTTTCCCGCTTCTTTGGCAGGTGGACAGGAATGTCCACCCTCCTTATGAAAGGTTTTTGGGTGGCGCATCACCCGCAGATCACGATTTATTTCCCGTCATCATCGTCCAGTGGACGCCGGAGACGCCCACGCCGAGGACGTTGCCGCCGCCGAACATGATGAAACGGTGGCCGTCCGAGCCGAACCAGGCATTGTAAGCTGAATTCGGGCTGGCCGAGCCCATGAAGATGTTCTCCCCGGCTCCATGGCCTTCGAATCCGGCCAGCCGGGCGCGATCCCAAGGGGTTTTCTTGCCCTCCACCGGGGACTCGTGGGCGAAGAACCCGAGCCGCGCCATGTCCTCACTGTGGCCCTGGGTGGCATCGTGCAGTTTCTCCTCCAATCGCAGCGGGATCAGCCCCGTGATGCAGCGCTCGCGGTTGAGGAGGGTCGCGAAACTCTTCATCGCCGCCGTCGCCCAGCGCCCGGCGTCGGCATTCTCCTTTTCCACCTTGGCCAGCTCCGCCGCCGCCGTCCGCGTCGCCTCAAACCGCTCGCGCTGGGGCAGCAGAAAACTGCCTTCGACGTGGTTCTTGAGGACATGGGCGCGGAGATCCTTGTCGTCCAGGTCGGCGGTGTCGCTCTCCTTGTCAAAGCGCTCCTGTTCGCGGGCCACCTCCATCAGCCCCCCGACCGCCGCGTCGAGATCCGCATCAAACCGCTTGGTGTCCACGGCTGCCAGGCGGTTGACGCGGGTCCAGAGTTTATCCAGTTGGCTCATCTCCTCGCGCAACATGGCAACTTTTGCGGGGTCTTTCTTCCAGTCGGTTTTGATCAACGGCATCACCCTCGTCCGTTCTTCGTCGAGCTGCTTGGCCTGCTCCTGGTGCGCCTCATAGGGATTGGCGGAAAAACGGCCCCGCGAGAGTTCGTCGAGCCGTTTCGAATGGTATTTGGCGGCGGTTTCGAGCGCCTGCCGGTATTCGGCCAGCCCTCCCTTGCCAAGCTGCAGCCATGAACGGTAGGCGGCCTTGCGCTTGGCCGCGTCAGGCGACACCATCCATTGGTTGGCACGCCGCTTGAACTCGACCGAGGCCCCGCCTTCCTGCCCCGCCGCAAACGTCGTAAAAACCACCCCAATCACCAGTCGTGCGAGCAATCGTTTCATAATTTGGAATCTCCACCGCAAATATGCATCGGAAACCGGGAACTGGCGAGAAAAAACCATGGGCGGAAGGGGGCGGGCGTTTCTGCTACTACAGAAACAGTAGTAACCGGGACCGTGTCGCCGGTGAGCCGGCCCGAACCCGGGGGCAGGAAAACTCCGGGAATCACCCGAGATCCTCAATTTCCAGAGGACGGACCGGGCCCCTGGGGGGCGGGTCGGAGCCAATTCGGGCCATTGGTTTCCCGTTCAAAATCAACGGGTTGCGACTGAGTTGGAAAAAATCTGAAAATTTTTCACAAAAACCATTGACGTGGGGCGGGGTGGTCGTGTAGCTTCGCGCCCCGCCACGAAGCGAGGCGGGCGAGCGACACGGAGTCGGG
>JAIPKB010000119.1 GCA_021733795.1 Akkermansiaceae bacterium
CAGAAACCCGCCGCGGCCCATCCCCGTATCCACCGCCAGATGCACCTTGAGCCGGGTGCCACGCGCGGCAGCCAGCGAATCGAATTCCCGCGCCTCCGCCAAGGTGGAAACGCAGGGGGTCCAATCGCGGGCCACGATTTCCGCCCGCTCGGCGGCCCAGGTGGCACCTAACAGATATATCCGGGTCGTCACCCCCGCATCACGAATCCGGCGTGCCTCCCCCACATTGGCCACTCCCAGAAACGCCACCCCTTCGGCGGCCAGCGTGGAGGCGATCCGTTCAAGGCCGTGGCCGTAGGCACCGGCCTTGACCACCGCCATGATTTCCACACCGCTGGCGGCCCTGGCAACCGCCAGATTGACCCGCAGTGCCTCGAGATCGATTTCCGCCCATGCCCGCGGCGGAGAGTTGGAAATGGTGCTGCTCACGGACGTGGAGCATACCGGCCGCCCACCCGGCCGCAAGCCCGGTTTGATCGGAGGTCAGGATTTGTGCGGCTCACTGGCACAAAAAACCCGGGAGACCCTCGCGGACCTCCCGGGCAGTTGGAATCAATCAGGGCTTACTTCTTGGCTCCCTTTTTCAAGGGTGCCTTGAGGACCGGCTTGATGTCGGGTCCCCAGAGCGTGCCTTCACCGGCGTCGAGCAGGGTCTTGCTGCCGGGAATGGCGACTTTCTTGTTGTCCTCGCGGATCTGCATCAGCTTGACGCTGGAGTCCAGGTAAACGAGCGCGGCCTTGCCATCAAGCGGACCCGGATCGAATTGGCCCTTGGTGGTGGCGTTGAGCAGCGGGGTGGCGGCGATCACCCGGTTCGGATCGTCAGTACTGATGGCGGCGTTGCCGTTCATGATGTAGCCAAAGCCAACCTCGCCGGCCTCAAGCGCCTTGGAGCCCGTCATGTTGTTGTCCGGCTTCTTGGTGGAATAAGGAGTCTTCGAGTAGAAGGGATCCTCGGACTTGAGCATCCCGGAGGCGATCAACTGCCGGAAATAGTCGTTGGCGGAGTCACCGTTGAGGTTCAGCTTGGAACCGGTGAGATCCGTCACCTGCTTGGCGGTTTCCCGATCCGGCAGAGTGCCGTATTCGGTGCTGAAGTCATTCATCGAGAGCACCATGCTCCGACCGTTGTTCATGGCCACCACCTGGTCGCCCTTCTTTCTCATACTGATCAGCTTGGGGGCGGTCAGGCCGGCCAACGCCGCAATAATCACGATGACGACGAGCAGTTCCACCAAGGTGAAACCTCTGTCGTGATGCTGAATATGGTTCACTTTCATTGTTATGGTCTTTCTATGTTTGTTTTATGTTTGTGTTTGTTTTGGATGGCCCCACGGGCGATACGATCGCACGACCGCAGGACTGCTTGGAAGATACCCCCTCCCTCGGGCAGGGCAAGCGGAATCGGCGGATTTCTCAAAATACAAGATTTCAAAGAGGTTTTCGGGCGGATCGCGCAAAAGGACGGCCAGCGGACGGATCAAGGGCGGATCAAGGGCGGCTGGCAGACGGGGCATGGCGGATGGAATCCGCCGCCACGACCTCCGGCCTCCGACCACTGCAAACTGCATACTCTTCCACGGTCCATGCACTTGCAGAGCACCCGGCAGGATGCCGGGCGCAGCCGGCGGGACGCCGGCGCTCCCCTTCCGTCCTCCGCCTCAACTGCACCCCTGGCTGGTGCCGCATTGGGTGCAGCAGCCGCAGGCACCGGCGCGGATGACTTTGTCCGAACCGCAGTTGGAGCAGGTGATACCCATGAAGGCACTGCCCAGGGCGGCTTTCACCCGGTCGGGAGCGGTGGCGAGGGCGGGCACGGCCGGCGAGGCGTCGCCGGAGCGGCTCAGCTCGCGGACCGGCCGGTTGACTGCGGCCTTTTCCATCGCGGTGATCTCCGGCATCGGCAGTTCCTCCTGGTAGGCATCCGGCGAGGTGGCCTCGCGGTAGCCCTTGATGAATTCGCAACCCATCCAGCGGAACACGTAGTCGGTGATGCTGAACGCGGTGCGGATGTCCATGTTCTTGGTGAACCCGCTGGGCTCGAACCGCTGGTAGGCGAACTTGTTGACCATCTGCTCCAGCGGCACCCCGTATTGGAGGGAGATGGAGGTCAGCGTGGCGACAGTGTCCATCAGGCCGCCGATGGTGCTGCCTTCCTTGGACATCTGGACGAAGAGTTCGCCCGGTTGGCCGTCGGGATAAAGCCCGACGGTGATGTAGCCTTCATGACCGGCGATCTCGAACTTGTGGGTCAGGGACATACGGGTGTCCGGCATCTTGCGACGGTTGCGGAGGTCCAGCTTGGTGCGCAGCTGCTCATTCTCGGTCGTGAGTTGGCCGATGCGTTTGCCGAATGCCAACATGTCCGGGACGGCGGCGGCGGTCACCTCGCCACCCATGTCCTTGGTCTTGCGGGTGTTGAGCGGGGCGCTGCGCTTGGAGCCATCGCGATAAATCGCCACCGCCTTGAGCCCGAGCTGCCAGGCCTCGGTGTAGGTCTGCATGATGTCCTCCACGCTGGCGTTTTCCGGCAGGTTGACGGTCTTGGAAATGGCCCCGGAAAGGAACGGCTGGGCCGCGGCCATCATCCGGATGTGCCCGCGGTAATGCAGGCTGCGGGTACCCTGGTGGGCCTTGAACGCGCAATCGAAAACCGGGAGATGTTTTTCCTTGAGACCGCTGGCCACCGGTTTGCCGGTCTGTTCATCCACCACGTCCTCGATGGTATCGTATTTTGCGATATGGGCGACGATCGCGGCGGTTTCCGCCTTGCTGTAGCCGAGATTGAGCAACGAGGGATCCACCGTCTGATTGACAATCTTGAGCATCCCGCCGCCGGCCAGCAGCTTGTATTTCACCAGCGCGATCTCCGGTTCGATGCCGGTGGTGTCACAATCCATCAAGAAGCCGATGGTGCCCGTCGGTGCGAGGACGGTGACCTGGGCGTTGCGGTAGCCGTGGCGGCGGCCAAGCTCGAGGGCACTGGCCCATTCCTCGCGGGCCGCCTGTTTGATGTGGGCGGAGCGGGGCTCGTCCGGAATGCTATCGACGGCGGCCTGGTGCTTGTGGATGACCGCGAGCATGGATGGCTCATTGGTATCGAGCGGCGGATTATCCACGCCGCAACAGCGGGGGTTGTGATACCCTTGGAACGGCCCTAACACGGCCGCCATTTCCGCCGAGCAGGCGTAGGCATGGCCGGTCATGACCGCGGTGATGGAACCGGCGAGGGCGCGGCCTTCGTCACTGTCGTAGCCGAGACCATAGGACATGATCAAGGCCCCGAGATTGGCGTAACCAAGGCCGAGGGTACGGAAAATATGGGAGTTTTCGGTGATCGCCTTGATCGGATAGCTGGCGTTGTCCACCAGGATTTCCTGGGCGGTGATGAAGATTCTAACCGCAGCCCGGAAACGCCGGGTGTCGAAGGACCCGTCCTCGCGCTTGAAGCGCATCAGGTTGAGGGATGAGAGATTGCAGGCGGTGTCGTCGAGGAACAAATACTCCGAGCACGGGTTGGTGGAGTTCTGGCGGCCGGTGCCCTTGCAGGTATGCCATTCGTGGATGGTGGTGTCGAATTGCATCCCCGGGTCCCCGCAGACGTGGGTGCCCTCGGCGATCTTGCGGAGCAGCTCACGGGCTTGCTTTTTCTCGCAGGGCTGGCCATCCCGGACGCGCTTGGTCCACCACTCGCGGTCTTCCGCCGCGGCCTTCATGAACTCGTCGGACACCCGCACCGAAAGGTTTTCGTTTTGATACATCACGGAGCCATAGGCCGCGCCGTTGTAGGAACCGTCATAGCCCTGCTCAATGAGTGCCCAGGCCTTCTTTTCCTCAAGGGTCTTGGCTTCGATGAACTCCTCGATGTCCGGATGCCAGTCCTTGAGGGTGTTCATTTTGGCGGCCCGGCGGGTTTTACCCCCGGATTTGACGACGTTGGCCACCTGGTCATAGACGCGCAGGAAAGACAGTGGGCCGGAAGGACGCCCGCCACCGGAGAGTTTCTCACGAGTCGAGCGCAAGCTGGACAGGTCCGTGCCAGTGCCGGAACCGTATTTGAACAACAGCGCTTCAGAGGCGGCGAGGCGCATGATATCCTCCATGTTGTCGCCCACACTTTGGATGAAACAGGCGCTGGCCTGGGGGTATTGGTATTGGGTGGGCGCGCGCTTCACCTTGTTCTCCTCGCGGTCGAAATACCAGGTGCCCGGACCGGCGTCCTTGCCGATCCCGTATTGGTGATGGAGGCCCACATTGAACCAGACCGGCGAGTTGAATGCGCCGTGTTGATGGAGGCACAGCCAGGTTAGATCCGCGTAGAAATTGTCAGAGCTTTCCTTGTCGGCAAAGTAGCCGTCTTCGATCCCCCAGTCGGCGATGGTGCGGGTGACCCGGTGAATGAGCTGGCGCACGGAACTCTCGCGCCCACCCGCCCTGGGGTCGGTCCCGCGCGAAAGATCGCCGTAGAAATACTTCGAAACCGCGATCTTGGTGGCCAGCTCGCTCCAGTCCTTCGGCACCTCCACGTTTTCCTGGCGGAAAATCGCCTTGCCCGAATCATCGGTGATTTCAGCCGTCCTGAACTCCCAATCAATTTCTTCAAACGGATCCACCCCCGGAGTGGCGAAATGTGACTCGAACGACAAGCCACAGGGGGAGTCACTGGATTCGGTTAACGGGTCGTGGGTGCGGCGGGAGGCAAATTCAAGAGTGCTGGGAGGTGGGGTCATGGATCTAAAGCTAGGTTTGAGGTTAAGGTAGGGCAATGGGTTGGGTTGTTTGTTACGAAAATCAAAGCATCCACAACATGTGGTGTGACGCCCGCCCATCATGCCACTAGCACTAGACCATGCCAAGTAAATTCTGCAAAATCGCCGCCAACCCTGATGGCTCTAGGAAAGAGATTTTCCAAGCCCGCGAAACCCTTGTAAAACAAGGGTCCAGCAGGGATGGTCGCGCTCAAATCCCGCAGTTACGGCGAATCGCGGACCGGATGCCGGTCCCACCTAGCCAGCAGCATGCCGGCGCTGCGGAGCGCGCTCGCCCTGAACGCCGAGCCAAGCCGGACATGCCGTCTGCGGGTGTTCCGGTGGCTGACGCGGCTCGCGCCAGGCCGTCTCCGGGGCGGCTCGCCCCGGACCGTCTGTCCAGCATTCCGATACGTTTCCCCCGCCCGACAGAATGTCGGCCCCACCTAGCCGACAGCATGCCGGCGCTCCGGGGCGCGTTCATCCTGAACGCTGAGTCCGGCGGACATGCTGTCCGTCTCGCCACCGCCGCATTCCCCCACCCCGTTTGAGTGGCTCAACCCTTTTTCTTGGCGCTGAGCGCCTCCTGCACCTTGGCCTCAATGTCCGCGTAAGTCGCCGGATCATTTTTCAGAAACTCTTTGGCGGCGTCGCGACCCTGGGCCAATTGGGTGCCGTCGTAGCTGAACCAGGAGCCCCGCTTCTGAACCACCTCGAACTCCAAGGCGAGATCCAACAACGAGCCGGTGGACGAGATCCCTTCGTTATACATGATGTCGAACTCGGCCTCGGTAAAGGGAGGTGCCACCTTGTTTTTTACGACCTTGATCTTGGTGCGGCTGCCGGTGACAGTGCCATCGGTGGCCTTGATCTGGCCGATCCGGCGGATGTCGATGCGCAGGGAGGAAAAGAACTTCAGGGCGCGGCCGCCAGGCGTGGTTTCCGGATTTCCGAACATGACCCCGATCTTCTCACGGATCTGGTTGGTGAAGATGCAGACCGTGCGCGCCTTGGAAATGAGGGCAGTCAGCTTGCGCATGGCGGCGCTCATCAGCCGGGCTTGCGCGCCGACGGTGGAGTCACCGATTTCGCCAGCAAGCTCCTGCTTGGTAACCAACGCGGCAACGGAGTCGAGGACGATGACATCGATCGCATTGGAGCGCACCAGGGCCTCGCAAATCTGCAGGGCCTCCTCGCCCGAAGAGGGCTGGGACACCAGTAGATCATCGATGTTGACACCGAGTTTCTTGGCATACTGGGGATCAAGGGCATGTTCCACATCGATGAAGGCGGCGATGCCACCGCGCTTTTGGGCCTGGGCGATGACGGTGAGGGTAAGCGTCGTCTTGCCGGAGGACTCGGGGCCGAAGACCTCGACCATCCGGCCACGGGGGAAACCGCCCACGCCCAAGGCGCGGTCGATCAGCAGATTGCCGGTGGGAATGACGTCCACATCGACGCGATGGCCGTCGCCCATGCGCATGATGGCGGCCTCACCGAATTCCTTCTGGATGGAGGAGATGGCGAGGTCGAGGTTGCGTTTGCGGGCTTCGGTGAGCTTTTCAGCGGCGGATTCTTCGGAAGTGATTTTAGCGGCCATGGTGTGTTGATTGGTGGATTGGTTGCGGGGGCAAGATGAACTGAGATCGGCGGAAGGGCAAGAAAAAAGATGTTCTCTCGAACAAAAATGTGAGTTTCCCTAGAGCCATCAGCTTCGGGCGGGATGCTGGCGGACCCGCCGCGACCTCGAACGGAAGCGGATTTCCCCGATTTCCCGCCGATTTCATCGTTTCTTCATTGGCTTTTCAAATGGACCCGCTGGAATGGAGCCATGCTTCGCGTACTGCTTGTGGAAGACGAACCGGCGATTGCCGACACCTTGGTCTATGCGCTTGAAACCGAGTGTTTCGAGGTCACCCATGTGCTGACCGGCACGGACGCGCTTGCCGCGTTCGCCCGGCAGCCGTTCGATTTGGTCGTGCTGGACATCGGTCTGCCGGACATGACCGGCCTGGATGTCTGCCGTCACCTGCGGGCGAGCCACAGCGTGCCGATCCTCTTCCTGACCGCCCGCGATGCTGAAATGGACCGCATTCTAGGGCTGGAGCTGGGTGGGGACGACTATGTGACCAAACCCTTCTCCCCGCGGGAGATTGTGGCGCGGGTGCGGGCGATCCTGCGCCGCGCCAACCCGCCATCCGGCCTGGAACCGGCGGGCTCCCCCTCCCGTGCGGCACCCACCACCCCTCCCCTGTTCCAGCACGATGCCGCCGCCATGCGCATCCACTGCCACGGCACCCCGCTCGATCTAACCGCCCACGAATACAAACTCCTGCTCGTGCTGCTCGCCAAACCCGGCCGGGTCTTCACCCGCGACCAACTCCTCGACCAGGCCTGGGAGGACCCCGGCGCGGTCACCGACCGCACCATCGACGCCCACATCAAGTCGATCCGCGCCAAAATCCGCGGCACCCACCCCGGTGCCGAAGAAGCGATCCAAACCCGCCGCGGGCTGGGGTATCTGCTATCTGAAATCTGAAATCTGAAATCTGAAATCTGAAATCTGAAATCTGAAATCTGAAATCTGAAATCTGAAATCTGAAATCTGAAATTCGAGAACTTGAAACTGAAAACTTGAAACTTGAAACTTCATGCGCTTCACCCGGGTCACCCTGTTTTTCATCGCTTTCATCATCACCCTCGGGTTCTATCAACTCGCCCGCCATTTCCTCGCCGAGGTGGAACCGCAGACCTATCAAGCCACCGAGGAGACGATGGTGGACACCGCCAACCTGCTAGCCGAAATGGCGGCTCCCGACCTGCGTGACGGTGCCTTCCAGGCAGCCCCGTTCCGCACCGCCTTCGAGGCCGCCCACCGCCGCCGCTTCGAGGCCCGCATCTTCCAGTACGTCAAAAAGAGCGTGGGGATCAACGTCTACCTAACCGACTCCACCGGCCGGGTGCTGTTCGACTCCGACGGCGGTCGCCGCGAGGGTATGGATCTTTCCAAGCTGAACGATGTGAAACGAACCCTCGCGGGAAAATACGGGGCTCGCAGCACCCGGACCGAAAAGAGCGACAACGGTTCGTCGATCCTCTATGTAGCCGCGCCGGTGGGGGACCCCGCCAACCCCGCCGGCGTGCTCACCGTGTTCAAGCCGCAACGCGACATGCGGGCCTTCGTGACCGAGCGGAGGCGGATCATCTATCTGGCCTGCGGGATGATCGGCAGCGGCATCCTGTTCCTCATCGCCGCCGTGTTCCTGTGGCTGTTCCGGCCGATCGGCCAGATCACCGAATACGCGCGGGCGATCGAACGTGGCGAGCGGCCCGCGAAGCCGCGGATCGGCATCGGCCGGGAGGTCAACACCCTGGCCCACGCGCTCGACTCGATGCGCGAGGTGCTGGAGGGCCGCAGCTACGCGGAGCGCTACATCCAAACCCTCACCCATGAAATGAAAAGCCCGCTGGCCGCCATCCGCGGCGCGGCGGAGTTGCTGGACGAACAGATGCCGTTGGAAACCCGCAAGCATTTCCTCGACAACATCCGCGCCGAGACCGCCCGCAGCGAACGCCTCATCAACCGCCTGCTCGAACTCTCCGCCATCGAATCCCTCACCCGCCTCGAAACCACTGCCGAGGTGGACTTCAATGCGATCATCGCCCGGGCGATCGACCAAGCCAAGCCGCTGGCGGAGGTCTCCAAGGTGGACATCCGGGGACCGGGGTCCAGCACTCCGGTGAAGCTCCACGGGGACGCCTTCATCCTCCGCGCGGCGGTGACCAATCTGTTGGAAAACGCCATCGACTTCTCGCCAGCGGCCACCCCGGTGGAAATCGCCTTGGAAGTGCGCGAGGAAGTGGCGGTCCTGACCATCCGCGACCACGGCCCGGGCATTCCGGAGTTCGCCAGGGAGAAGATCTTCGACCGGTTTTACTCGCTCCGTCATCATGCCGCCGGTCGCAAGGGCACGGGCTTGGGCCTCACTCTGGTGCGCGAGGCGGCGGAACTCCATGGCGGCACCATCGAACTGCAGGCGGCCGACGGTGGCGGCACCATCGCCCGTCTCACCCTGCCGGTCATCTAACGGAGACTCCTGCCCCCTTCAGACCTCATTCACGTGGAGAGTGGCGGCGCATATTTTGCTTGCAAAGTGCGAGCCCATGAGCCATTTTGGCCGGGTGAGCCGCCGATCCGGAAAAATCCGGAAAGGCGAGACAACCATAACCGACAGAATTCGATGCCGACCCGGATTTCAAAAATCACCGATTCTCTCAAGCAACTCGGAGAAATCCAAGTCACGGAGTGGGATTTGATGGAGCTGTTGCATACGGATATCAAGGAGCTTAAGATCAGCCGTTCCCTGAGAAGGTTGGGGAACATCCAAGTGATGGAGTGGGATTTCAGAACGGTCCTGCCTGCGGTGCGTAGGACGGCCCACCGAGAGGTTGATCTCGTCGATTTCTTCAAACGCGCTGCTAACTACAGGGTGATCGAATGGGATTTCAGAAGAACGTTGCCGCCTGAATCCAAACCCGCACCACAAGCACCGGCTGAGCCATCGGAAAAATGGTCAGGCTCGGCCGAGATGCAGAGGATCAGCGGCCGGTTGGAAAATTTTCTTCAATACGTGGTTGTCAACCTGATCGATGAACCAAATCATGCGATGATTACGGTCACGGAAATCGAGCCCAAGGTATTGCGGTTCAAGCTCGTGCTGGTAAAAAGGGATGTGGCGATGCTGATCGGCAGACAGGGATTCACGGCTTCCGCGATCCGCCGCATGCTGAAGACCGCTGCCAAGATCAACGGGGTGCGTGCGTTGCTGCAAATCCATTCGCACGAAGAGGAGGCGGCGCTTATCGCCAAGGAAGAGGCGACGCAGTAGTGCGGTGGATCCTGCCCGGCGCGACCACCGTCAGCATCGACAACGGCAGCGGCAGCGGCACAGGCACCACCAATAGTTCCACCAGTGTCACCCCCGCCGTGCTGAACGCCACCGATTATCATCCCGGCTCCAGCGCCTGCGGAAATCATGGGAATCCCCTGCGGAGGGGCTGGAGTTGATACATCATCGCGAACAATTCGTCAAACTTCCACTTGCCCCAGTCGCGGCCACCGAATGCCGTTGATATCCCACAGTTTCGGTTGGCGTTGCGACCCAGGCCGAATTCCTTCACCCCTACCGAACAGGAACCCCCAATGGATGAACATGCCGAACTTTGCGTCGCGGAACCACTGCATGCGCTCGTCGTGCTGGGCCTGCGTTTCATGGATCTGAGGCACCTTTGACAAATCCGCCGCCCGCATCCCGTTGGATACCAGCTAAGGCGGCGTAACCTGTAGTATCGATTTTTCATTGGTGGTGGTTTCCACATGGCCGCGTCGATTGCTATTCGGCCAGGATGGCCAGGTCGACCCATTGGCCCTGTCCGCCCTCGTGGGAGTGAACCGCGATGGTATTGGTGCCTTTCTTGAGTGCCGCTCTCAACTTCTCGGTTGCCAGGCACAGATAGTACCCCTTGGATCCTCTCACACCGAGGATTTCCTGGCCGTTGATATAGATCTCGGTGTTGTCGTTGTGACGGATCACCACGGCCCCTTGCTTCAATACTCCACCATCGTATTCAAAGGTCTTCCTGAAATAGATCTCAGGAGTTTTCCAATCGGTCCGGGAACCATTGCCATTGCCAAAGGGTGCCAGGCCGGTCTTCCACGCCTGGTCATCAAACCCTTCCTTGATCCAGTCGTCGGCAGGCTTGGCGGTGAGATACCTGTAGGGCGTGCTCAACTTCCCGTCCTGTAGCGCCCCCACCAGCACCGTCCATTTGGCGTCGAGCGTCTTTACGGAAGGCGGGACAGCCATCGGCTCCCCGCGTTCATAAGCTGCGGAACGCGCGGTGATTTCATGCAGCTTCTTCGCGTCGAACTTTGGCTTGCGATCATAATAATAGAGCCCGTTGCGCTCCTGTTCAATGTCGGTCAACTGCGTATAACAGAAACCAAACAGGTTCGGGTTGTCCAGCATCGCATCGATGGTGCCCTTGTAGCGGGCATAGAACTCGTCAAGCGTCTTCGGGCCATTCCCGTAACTCCAGCCGCCCTCGGGCACCCCCCAACCGATGCCGCCGATCTCGCTGATCATGAACGGCACGCCGCGGTCGGCATTCGAGGTTGCCGGGTTGTAATAGCGCGTGGGCGGAAACGGTCCTTCCGGCGGGGCGGCGAAATAGTCCATCCAGCGCTTGTGCAGATTCGCCGGGTTGTCGCTGTAATCATGTGCGTCCCTGACTTCCGGGTTGGGCAGCGTGTGGGTCCAGCCGCTGGCCTCCAGCGCGGGCCGCGTGGGGTCAACCGCCTTGGTGATTTTCCAGATCATCTGTTGGAGTTCGCCGGAACCCTCGAAATTCTCATTGAAGGCGCACCACCCGACGATCGCCGGATGGTTCCTGTCGCGCAGCAAAATCTCGGTCCATTCGTTGACCACGGCCGAGAAGCCTTCGCGCTGGTTGCCATAGCCGGCATTAGGGTACTCGCCCCACACCATGTATCCGAGCTTGTCCGCCCAGTACATGAACCGCGGCTCGAACACCTTCTGGTGCAGGCGCGCGCCGTTGTAGCCGCAAGCCATGCACATCTCGATGTCGTGCTTCAGTGCCTCGTCGGTTGGGGCGGTCCACAGGCCCTCGGGATAAAACCCCTGGTCGAGGATGAGCCGTTGGAAGACCGGCTTGCCGTTGATGAGAATCCTGCGCCCGTCGATGGTGATCTTGCGCAGGCCGAAATAACTCTTCATTTCATCGATGCTCTCCTTGCCACTGCGCAGCGTGAGCTTCAGATCGTACAGGAACGGAGCCCCAGGTTCCCATAATTTCTTCTCTTTGAGATTCAATACCAGCGTGTTCTGCCAGGGGCCGCTGGCCGTGTCGGAGCCTGTTAGCTTGCCGTCGGCAAACGCCTCCGCCGTGAGGGTCAGATCCTGGTCCGACCCGTTGATTTTGGCCGTGACCAGCACCCGCGAGTTGTCGGGATCGGGGACCACGGAGAGGCTCTCCACGAATGACGACCCGACGGCTTCCAACCACACCGGCTGCCAGATGCCGGTGGTCCGGGTGTAGAAACAGCCCGCACTCTGATCGGATCCCGACTGCTTGCCGCCTGGCTGCAGGCCTGACCACAGGTCATCGTGCACCTTCACCACCACTTCATTGGATCCATCCTTGAGGAATTTGGTGATCTCAAAGTTGAAGCCCGCATTCTCGCCGACGTGCGAGCCGGCAAGCTGGCCATTGATGAACACCCAGGCCCGGTAATCCACGCCGCCGAAATGAATGCGCACCCGCTTGCCTTTCATGGCGGGCGGCACCCTGAACGTGCGGCGGTACCAAACGTCCTTCATGTGCTCGGTGGTTGGAATCGCGAGGCCCGAGAGCTTGCTCTCGGGGCAGAACGGCACGATGATCCTGGCCTTCAGGTCCTTGCCATAGGTCAGCCCCCGGGCGTCGCCGTCGGCCGCCTTGTCGACCTCAAACTGCCACTCGCCGTTGAGCGTCATCCAGTTCTCGCGGAACAGGTCCGGCCGGGGATGCTCCGGCCGCGGCACGGCGGCCAATGAATGGACGGTGCCACCCAGCAGAACCGCCGTCACTGCGGCAAGACCTCTAAAATTTCGTATATTCGTCATGGTATTTTGTTTTGTTAGAATATTGTAAGCGTCGCCTGGTTGGAAGCCAGGAAGGTCAGTCGTCATTATTTGGAGCGGGGTTTTTCCGGCAGGACCGGCACGTCGCAGAACGTGAGCGCGGCGATGCCGTTGGTGCCGAAAATCAGGTCGTTCTGATTCCAGTTGAGCTCTTTGAGATAAGTGATCTTGCCGGCCGTGGCGGGTGCTTTCAACTGGAGCGTGATCACGTTGCCATTCACGCCGCCCTTTGCGACCATCTCCTTTTGATCATCCAAATAGAACTGTCCGGCCAGCGAATCCAGCCAGATGACCGGTTGGTCGAACTCCAGGGCGATGGTGTCCTTGGTGCCGCTGGTATAGTATGCCTGGTTGAGATCCGGGGCGGTAATCGGTTCAGGGTCCTTGCGGGCGGAAGTAACCCGCTCGATGAGCGGTTGCATCAAGCGGACGAATTCCGACCAGCCGGCCAGCGGATAATGGCAGGGACCGGGCGGGTTGATTCCCAGCGTGGACATGACATCCATGTTGGAATAAAGGCGCGGCAGGGTCCGCTGCACCTCGCGCAGCATGTCGCCATGCCCGCCGCCCTGGCCACAGCCATTGGGCCAGATCTGAAACACATAGTAGTGGCGGATATTCGGCATGTCCTGCTTCCAGTCCACCGACATGTCGACGAAATATTTATGATAGGTTTCCCAGCCGTATCCGCCATCCGGACCGTCCAGCCCCTGATCAGCTTCACCCTGATGCCAGAGGACGCCGCGAATGCCGTGTGTCAGCCGGGCATTGCGCACCCGCCACAACATTTTGCCGTAGATCGTGCTCAAATCAAGGGGCTTGGCCTCGTTGCGCTTGTGCTCGTCGATCCGGGTGCCGCCCACCGCGGCCTGGATGATGCAGATGGGAATCTTGCGGCTGGCCAACAGGTGCTTGGCGAGATCCATGCCCCACCAGCCGAGTTCCGCCTGTGATCCGGGAAACGACTTCCAAGCCGGCGAGCACCACAGGTTGGTCCGCTTGCTTGGTGATTCCTTGGTGTTGTTGCCGAAGCGGTCGCGAACCCAGTCGCTGGAATCGCCACGCCCGGTCGGCCCCCCATAACTGCGGATCCACTCGCTGGTATCGGTCGGCGACTGCTCGCCGGTATCCAATGCCAGCGCGTTGGACTGGCCTTCGATCAGCCAGGCGTCGCCGCAAACCAGGTTGTTCACGGTCTGCACCACATTCTCGGTGGCACCGGTCTTGGTGCCGAACTCCACCTTGTATTTAATCAGGCCACCCTTGATTTTGGCGGTGAGAGCATAGCGGTTGTCCGCAGCGGGTTTGCCGGTCTCGGTCTTGACGAGTTTGTCATCGGCATAGACCTTCAGGAACACTGAATCCACCGGCTTGTCCAGGGTGCCGTTATAATAGATCGTGCCCTCGTTCTTGTCATCCCTCGCAAAAAACTGACCGTCCTCCGGTTTCTCGTCCTTTTCCGCAGTTCTCTCGATCCATAAATCGCTCTGCGGTTCGATCACGTTGATTGAGGTCGTGTCCACGGTGTCGGCACCGCCATTGCTGATGGTCGCTTTCACCGTGATCGGGCCGGTGTATTGCGACAACTTGAGGAGCAGCCTGTCGGGGGCGATCTCCTTCATCACCACTCCGCCCGTGACCTCCCAGGCATATTGCAAATCATCAACGCCTTTGGCCTTCAGCGCCGCCAGATTCTTGATCTCCGGCACCACTTCTACCGGATCCCGGCCATTCCAAGTCGCCGACGCTTTCAGGCTGAATACCGGTTCTGGAATGGCTTCCTGGATGGTCACGGGAATATCCAGCGTCTTCACCTC
Source organism: Akkermansiaceae bacterium (assembly GCA_021733795.1). Lineage (GTDB taxonomy): Bacteria > Verrucomicrobiota > Verrucomicrobiia > Verrucomicrobiales > Akkermansiaceae > Luteolibacter. Next base: position 14,269 of record JAIPKB010000119.1, read on the forward strand.
ATCGGCATAGACCGCCTTGACGCGCAGGGTGAATGATTCGTTGCCGGTCACGCGGTTGCCCACCGTGTAACTGAAGCAATCCACGGCGGTGATCGTCTCGGTGGCACCCTTCCTTACGATCCAATAGATTTTCTGGGCACCGCCGGCCTTGACGGTGACGGTGGCCCGCTGGCCTTCCAGTAGGGTTAGTTTTTGCTCCGAGGCCGCGAGGGTCGCACCGGGCTGGACCAGCGGCCCGACCAACGTTTGCAGCGGTTTTTGGTTTTCGTATTGCAGTTTCACCCAGTCGGCGGAGCGGGCTTCATTCGACACCCGCACTTCGTCCATGGCGCCGAGGAAGCCGTTACCAATTTGCATCCGCACCGGCGTGAAGACCTCAATCGTGGATGCCGTGGGAGCTGGCATGTCAAACCGGCCATTCACATAGATCCGGTCGTTCTGGCCATCGTAGGTATAGACCACCTGGATCCACTCCGACTTTGGCAGCACACTGGTTCCCTGGACGCTGGTCTTGTTGTTATTGACCCCGACCCGCGATGGCGTGCTCAACAGCCGCAGGGTCACGCCGCCGAGTTTGCCCCACTCCATCACGGTCGTGTTCATTTTCGCGGCCTTGACCCACGCCTCGGTCGTATGCGGACTCGAGCCAAACGGATATTTCGTGATCCTGTCACCGCAGAAAATCCCCTTGCCACCGGTAAATTGACGTCCCGAACCCATCACCCCGGAGCAAACCACGGTCCCCAGATCGGTCGATTCCACGGTGCCGGCAGCGTCCTCAACCGGCGCGGTCATGTGCCAGACACTCAAGTATCCGTTAGACCGGTTGAACACCGCCGGGCCGCTGGACTCGCTCTTCGCGCCGGCATTTCCCCAGAACATCCGGATCTCCTGCCGCGCGTTGCCCTGGATCACCGGTACCCGCACCCACACCAACGACGCCCCCGCGGCCGCATCCCAGCTATCAATTTGATAGGCCAGCGGCACGCCGGCGGAGGTGGCGAAGCGGAGGTCCTCGCCATTGGCCTGGGCCTCGCCGAAAGCGAACCCGTCCTTATTGAGGCGCACCAGCACGGGAAAATTCTCCTCTGTTGCAGTGGCCGGCAGATCCGCCCCATCCGGAGTGGTCAGCAGAAACATGGAACCGGAATGTTTCCAATTTTTGTATTTCACCGCGGCCAATTCACCCTGCGGAAGTTCCGTCGCCTTGGCCGGTGGCAGCGGCGGATAGACGGTTTCGATCCCGTATTTGGCTGCCAGATAGCCGCCCACCAGAGCCTCATCCTTCGGCCCCAAAATCGACTGGTAACCCAGGATTTCGGCGACGTCGAAATCACCTGAACTCAAGCCGTCGTTATTGCCGATCGCATAAGCGGCTTCAGTCTCGTTGGCATTGTTGACGATGATCTTGAGGATCATGAACTTGGTCAGCGGCGAACAGTCGAACAAAGGCCCCGGCAGCACCGTGCCGTTTTTCGAGACCGCCGCCGGCGACACGTCGGTCCAGAAGCCGGTGTCGTTGCCGAAGGTGTTATAGCTCGAACCGCGGCCCTTGAGCCTGCCTAGCAGACCGCTGGCGCCGTTCCATTCTGGCTCCGGCGAGCGGAGCACGATGAAGTGTTCCTTGGCGAAAAAGGTGCCGTCCATGCCAAGCCAGCCCTTGCGGAACTGCAACGCCGGCTTGGAATTGACTTGGTTGGCCGCCAGCACCGGGGCCACGCCGCCGCCGGTTTTCGCGTGTCGATTCCCGCCGGACAGGTCTTTCCATTCCTGCACGGCACCTTTGGCATCCGCCGTGACGCCGGTACCCGCATCGAACCAACAGGCCAAGCCCTTGGTCACAAGAAGCTTCGGCGGATCCGCGGATGTCACCGCCCCGCCGGCCCGGAAACTCATGGATTTGTCCGCCCACAGACTGTCCACCGCGTTGGTGCCGCGGAACGTATAGTAATAGGTCATGCCAGCGGTCAAACCGCTGAGCGAGTGACTGATCTTGGTCGCAGGAGCATTGGTGAAAGATCTCACCGGTGCCGAGTTTTCCCACAGGCTGGCGTCGGTTCCGCCATCGAGGGTGCCCCAATAGACGCGGACCTCGTAGACCGATGCAGGGCACGCCATCTCCGCGTTGAGCGCCGCCGAGGTGGCGGCCACCGCCGTGGCTGGCGTGTTGGTCAAGGTGGCGGCCGGGGCCATGCCCGGATTGGCGGAGTAGCTTGTGGTGATACCGTACTTGGCCGCCAGATAGCCGCCGACCAGGTCCTCATCCGCCGCCGAGAGCGGCGTTTGGTAAGCGATGATTTCGGCAATGTCCATGTCGCACGACGCCGTATCGGCCATGCCGATTTGATAGGTGTTCCTGCTCAAGTCGTTGTCGTTCACATCGATTTTCAAAATCATGTACTCGGTGATGGTCTCCATGTTGAACGGGGTCTCCGGAAGCTTCTTGCCATCCTTGGACACTGCCTTCGGATATTGGTCGCCCCAGAACTGCGTGGAATTCTGACCCAACCGATAGCTCGACGCCCGTTTCGAACGGCGGCCGAGGGCGCAACCGTCGCTATTCCACTTGGCATTCGGCGAACGCAGGACGATAAATTGCTGTTCGGTGACCAGCGGGCCTTCGAGAGTGAGCGCGCAAATGCCGGCAGCCGTGCGGAATTGCACCGCCGGGCGCGAGTGGATCTGGTTCTGCGCCAGCACCGGCGCGCCGGCAACCAAGCTTGCGTCATGGCCGTTGCCAGAGAGGTCCTTCCAGGTCTGCACGACCCCTTTGGCGTCGGCGGACACCCCGGTCGCCGCATCAAACCAGCAAACCAAGCCGGCCTTCACCGGCAGTTTGTCAGCGCCGGTGGCCGGCACTCTGGGTTTGAGCGTGGTGAATTGGGCGCTGGCGTTCGCCCAGCCTTGGCCACTCGCGTTGCTGGCGCAAGCCCGATAGTAATAGGTCTGCCCGAAGATCAACTTGTCCGCGGCGGCGGAGAACTCCGTGGTGTTCTTCACTCCCTTCAGGTCGATCTTGCCAGCCCATGCCCCGGCGTCCATAGCCCCATCGGTCGGACCATAATAAACCACCACATCGGCGTCGCCGCCGCCATCCAATCTGCCCTGGAGTTTCGCCTCGCCGGGCGCGACGTTCACCGCACCAGCACGGTTGTTGATCTCCGGCGCGCCTTGGGCGGTCATCAAACCGGCCATCATCACTAACAGGAATTTCACTTTGATTGTTGTTTTTATTTTCATGTTATTCTTTTGATTTGTCCTCGGCCAGGGTGGTGAAGTCGCGCAGACTGCACGGGGTCTCAGTGCCCGGTTTGACCAGCGCGGCCTCGACTTGATAGTTGCCGGCAGTCGCGGGCAGCTCGATGGAAAATGACAACTTCGCATCCCCGAGCGAAGGAACGGAGCAGGGTTGGGTTTTGACTGCGACGGTCTTGCCATCGTGGAGAAGCCGGAAGCGGACTTCGCCGTGCCAAATCCCGGATAAATCATTGATGACCACCACCGGAAACTCCTGCCGCTTGCCGGCCGGGTACTCCGCCGCCCAGGCATCGATCATGACCCCAACGGGCGCGAACGCATCGCGCACATAGTGATAGAATTCAGGCTCCCAGATGAGCTTCACGACATCGGTCCAATGATCGCTGGTCTGGCCGTCCGGCCGCGAGTAGCCGAGGGCGGTGAAGTGCATCACCGCAGCGGCCTTGCGATGGCATCGCCAGAATTCGGTTTCCGCGGCAAGATAGCGCGCATACAGGCGGCGCCGCTCATCCGTGGTTGATTCCGCGCCGAGCAGATTGTGGTAGAGTTCCTTGGTGAGGGTCGTCGGCGTGCCGTCGCGGTTGAGCCACAGCCACCCGTATTCGTTGATGACCACCGCATGCTTGCCGTCGTCGCGGCTCACGTTGCCCGCCTTGGCCGGATCGGCCTGGGCCAGGCCGGAGAGCTTGAATTGCGGATCGATGAAGTGGTAGGGATGCGACTCGAAGCAATCGCCCGGATCCTGCGGCGGCTGCCAGCCGTTGTCCCACGGGCGATTGGATAGATCCAAGGCACGGACCTTGGCAAACGCCTTGGCGATGTCAGGCGAGCGAGTCTCGTTGCAAGCGTCCCAGATGACCACACAGGGGTGGTTCCAGCGCTCCTGCATCCACTCGCGATACTCGGCCGCCAATGAGTTCACATCATACTCGGCCGCCTTGCCACGCTCCATGTTCCAGATCGGGAACTCATCCTGGATCAGGATGCCTTCCTCATCAGCGATGCGATACCAGAATTCCGGCGGGAATCCGATGCAATAGCGCAGGCAGTTCCAATGCATGTCTTTCATACGGCGGTGCAAGGTGCGCACCCACTCCTCGTTCCACGGCAGGGTTCCGCGCTGGGGGTCCTCAAAGAACCGGTAGAGCGTGATGTTGCTGCCGCGCATCAAGTACGGCTTGCCGTTGAGCACCGCCCGGCCCGTGGCCGGGTCAAACTTGAACGTGCGCATGCCGAACCGCGTCTCAAACTCGTCGCCGCGCGTGCGCGCGGTCAATTGATAGAGAAACGGATCCTCGGGCGACCACCAACGGCAATCGGCGATCGGCACCTCAAGATCGAGCGTTTGCTTGGCCGCCGCGCTCAAGCGTGCCGAAGCGGTGCCGGCGACCCGGCCCGACTTCGCCTCGCGGACCTC
>JAIPKB010000120.1 GCA_021733795.1 Akkermansiaceae bacterium
ATCAACACCATCGGCGTCCCGGTGCTGGGCACCGGCGCGACCTTCCAGCAGCTCGTCGCCAACCTGAACGTGGTCTCCAACGTCCCCGGCGTCACGACCGGCGACGGCCAACAGGGCAACATCGAATTCTGGCCGACCAACTACGAAGACGACAACACCCTCCCCGTCCCCGGTGCCAGCGATTTGCTCTTCGACTTTGGTGACAAGCGGACCCCGGGCAACTACGGCTCGATGCAGATCCACAACACCAGCGGCGCGCAGACGGTCATCGCCTTCAACAACTGGGGCGGCGCCGGCACCGGCGTGGACATCGGAATCGGCAACAACCCGGCGCCGATCAACGGTGGCATCGACTGGACCTTCGCCAACAACGGGGCCGGACTCACGGTCAGGAAACTCCAGATGCTGGTGCGCACCAGCGGCGACCTCACGCCGCCCACCCTCGCTTCCGCGGCAGCGAATTTCGGCAAGGACCGCATCACCGTGGTCTTCAGTGAGCCGGTCAGAAGGGAAACCCTGGTGGCCGGGAACTTCTCGCTCGACAACGGGGTCACGGTGCTGGGCGTCACGATCGGCGACGACCTGCACGAGGTCCTCCTGGAAACCACCACCCAGCCTGCAGCCGCCCTGACGCTGACCGTCAGCAACGTCCGCGACACCTCCCCGAACGCCAACCCCATCACGCCCGGCTCGACCATCGCGGTGACACCGGCAAGCCTGCCCGCCGAGGTGATCGCCAACATCGGCGCGGCCGCCGACGGCTACGAACTGGTCTACACCTTGGACATTCCGAATGTCGGCAATTTCAACGCCGGCAACCCCTACACCGTCGACAACAGCGCCAGCGGCAGCGGCTTCTCGCGGATCGCCTACTACCTCGAACTGCAATCGGGAACCAACCCGGTGCAATACGTCTGGGCGTCGATGGACGCCTTCACCGGGAACAAAGGCAAGATCGGCGTCCCGACCGTGGCATCCGGCGCACTCTTCGCGCAGAAGGTCAGCAACCTCGACGTCATCTCAAACAAGGCCGGCGTCGTCAACGGCACCGGGCTCTCCACCGGCAACCTCGAGTTCTGGCCTTCGAACTACACCGGCAACAACGACGCCGGCGTCCCGGGAGCGGCCGGCTCCTTCGATTTCGGCGATGGCGGCGTGGGTCACGGCGCCGGTTACGGCTCGATGCAGATCCACAACTACGGGGCGTCCCAGACCCTCTTCGCGATGAACAACTTCGGCAATGACGGCGGGAATCTCTGCCTCGGCATCGGTAACCGCCCGACCAGCGAGCCGGACTGGACCTTCGCCGAGAATGCCGGTAGTTACTCCCGCAAGGTCATGCACATCATGGTATTGCCGTCGACACCCACCCCCGTCCCGGCCGAGGTGACCGCCGCGGTCAATGTCAGGGCGCCCGGTGAGGCGGACGGCTACCAACTCATCTACTCACTCGACCTCCCCGCTTCCGGCAACCTCGTCGGCGGGGGGAATTTCAAAGATTACTCGTTCAACGACAGCGGCCGGACCGAGCCGTTCAGCCGGGTCGCCTACTACCTGGAGCTCCAGAAGGACACTGACCCCGGCCCGACCTTCGTCTGGGTTTCGATGGACGCCTTCTCCGACGATCGCGTCAAGATCGGCGTGCCCAGCGTCGCCTCCGGCGCGTTCTGGCAACGCTACGTCACCAACATGAACATCGTCTCCAATAGCAGCAACGTCACCGAAGGGACCGTCCCGGAGGGCAACCTCGAGTTCTGGCCCGGGAGCTACAACGGCAACAACTGGGAGGGCATCAACATTCCCGGAGCGACCGACTCCTTCGACTTCGGTGACGGCGGCGCGAGCAACTGGTATGGCCACGGCTCGATGCAGGTACACAATTACGTCGCCGGCCAGACGCTCTTCGCCATCAACAACTGGGGCAACTACGCTGCGAACAACAATTTCGGCGTCGGCATCGGCAACGATCCGCTTGGCGGTGCCACCACGGACTACACCTTTGCGGCGACCGCTGCGAGCTACAATGTGACCCGCCGTCTGCACGTCCTGGTACTGCCGGGTCCATCACCGCTCCCCGTGCCCGGCCTGGCGTTCACCGAAGCGCGCGGCTCGACCACCCTCGACCGGCTCGTCGTCACCTTTGACCGCGAGGTGGCTGATGCCTCCGCAGCCGCCTGCAACTTCACGATCGACGGCGGCGTCACGGTCACCGGTGCCACCCTGCTGGCCGGCAACCGTGAGATCGCCCTGACGACCAGCGCACAGACCGCAGGGGTGCTCTACACCGTGTCGGCGACCGGGGTGCAGGACCGTGGTGCCTCCGGTGCCCTGATCACGCCCGGCTCGACCGTGCCGTTCACCGCCTATACCCCGCCGGCGGCTCTGGCCAACGTCCCTGATGTCGGCTACGAGCTGATCTATCAGCTGGCGATCCCCGCCGCGCAACCCCGGTGGAACGCCAACACGATCCCCTACAGCGTGGACGAGGCGCAGTACGGCGAGCGCCTCTTCGACCGCGTCGCCTATCTCCTCGAACTCGACGGCAACTGGGTCTACGCCTCGTTCGATCCGCACACCAACCGGATCGCACAAATCGGCGTTCCCACCCTGGGCGTGTCCTCCACCCCGTTCCAGAATTACGTGACCAACATGAACGTCGACTCCAACGTCCCGGGCATCGTCACCGGCAGCGGGATCACCACCGGCAACATCGAGTTCTGGGGCGCCAACTACGAACAGCCGAACAGCCTCGGCATCCCCAACGCGAATGACGGCACTTACGATTTCGGCGACAGGATGACGCCCGGCGAATATGGATCCATGCAGGTTCACAACCACGGCGCGTCCCAGACGCTGTTCGCCTACAACAACTGGGCCTTGAACAGCGGCGGGAACTCCGACCTCGGGATCGGCAACAACCCCGGACCCGGAGATCCCGACTGGACCTTCAGCGGCAGCGCCGGGAACTACGCGGCGCGCAACCTCTACGTCCTCGCCCGGCCCGGTGGCGTGGCCAGCGGCCCGGCCCCCGAGATTTTCACCCAGCCCTGCGGTCACGAGGTCGCCGGGGGAAGCGACGTGACCTTCGGGGTGGATATGTTTGGCAGCGGGCCCTTCACCTATCAATGGCGCCGCAACGGCACGCCAATCGCGGGGGCGACTCTCCCGTGGCTGGAACTCAGCTCCGTCTCCGCCGCCGACGTCGCCGCCTACGATGTCGTGGTGACCGGTGCCAATCTCGTCTCGCTCACCTCGAACGCCGCAAGCCTGACGCTCATCGGGGGCCCGCCTACCGCCATCGAATCGTGGCGCACTGCCAACGGCTTCGATCCGGCCGACGGCAGCACGCCCGGCGAGGGTGATGTCGAGGACAAGGAAGCCGACGGGCTGGTCAATCTCCTTGAATTCGGCTTCGGCACCAACCCGAACGTCGCCGACAACCTGCCACTCGTGATCGACGGCTCACGGAACGGCACCCCCATTCTCGACGTTCAAACCGAACCGGGTGTGACCTATGCCGCGGTCTTCACCCGCCGCGACGACCACGGCCAGGCAGGCAGCGTCGAATACACGGTGCAGTTCAGCCGCGATCTGGAGACCTTCTACGACAGCACCGACACCCCGGTGTTCGTCACCGACTCAACCGATGACCCGGCCTACGAGATTGTCAAGGTGCCCTATCCGCTCGTACCCCAGGCCCGGTTCTTCCGGGTGAAGGTGACCGCCGTTCCCTGAGCTTGGTACCAGCGACAGCGCCGATAATTGCGATCACGACGATCAACTCGTTGCCGTCCTTGTTTTAAAAAAACGAAAGAACAGGGTCGCCGGGATCGTTGGACACTCGGACTCTGGCTGGAATCGCTTGTGGCCGAGAATGCATTCGACTCAGGCGCCGCTCCTCCCATCCATCCTCTCCCATTCATCCAACCATACCCCATGAACATCACACCAGGCACCAATCGCCGCCATGTCTTGAAACTCCTGGCCGCCTCGACGGCCGCTCCCCTCATTCTCCCGCGCAGCTTGTTCGGGGCGGCTGCACCCTCCAACAAAATCAACATCGGCTGCATCGGTGTCGGCTGGCAGGGAGGGGAAAACCTCAATTCCTTCCTCGGCCAGGACGACTGCCGGGTAGTGGCGATCTGCGATGTGGACGAAAGCCATCTCAAGGAGGCCGTCAGCCGGGTCAACGGACGGTACCACAACCAAGGCTGCAAGGGCTACAAGGACTTCCGCGAGCTGCTGGCCCGCAAGGACATCGATGCCGTCTGCATCTCGACGCCCGACCACTGGCACTCGATCCCGGCCATCGCCGCCGCCAACGCGGGCAAGGACATTTTCTGTGAGAAGCCGCTGTCCCACACGCTGGGCGAGGGCATTGCCATGGTGGCGGCAGTGAGCAAAAACAAACGCATCTGGCAAACCGGGTCGTGGCAACGCGCCCAGGCGTCCTTCCGTTGGGCCGCCGAGTTGATTCAAAACGGTTATGTCGGCAAGGTCACCCGGGTCGAGGTCGGCCTGCCCGCCGGGCATTCCGACTTTGCGGGCACCGGCAGGGACCGGCCGGACGGTGATGTCCCTGCGGGCGTGGACTACGAAATGTGGACCGGCCCGGCGCAGATGATGCCCTTCAACCCCTGCCGTTTCCACAAGAACTGGCGTTGGAACTACAATACCGGCGGCGGCCAGCTCATGGACTGGATCGGCCACCATTGCGACATCGCCCACTGGGGGCTTGCGAATGCTGAATTCGGCTGCGGCCCGGATGACGCGGTTGGGCCGCTCGAGGTTTCGGCCACCGCCGATGTTCCCGCCAGGGACGCCGTCTGGAACACCGCCACCAAATACCGCATCGAATGCAAGTATCCAAACAATGTCGAGCTTGTCATCGCCGGAGGACACGACCTCCAGGGCGGCGCGAAATGGATCGGTCCCAACGGTTGGGTGCGGGTGGACCGCGGCGTGTTGGAGGCTTCCAACACGGATTGGATCCGCAACATTCAAAAACTCGACAAGTCGGGCGATCTCAAGATCAAGCTCTACAACAGTCCGGGCCACCACAAGGAATTCCTCGATTCCATCAGGTCACGCAAGCGCACGCTGACCCCGGTGGAAATCGCCCACCGCTCGCAGACGCCCGGCCATCTCGGATATATCGCGGCCACGGTCGGCCGCAAATTGAAATGGGATGCCGTCAAACAGGAAATCGCCGGCGACGCCGAAGCCACCGCACTGCTGACGAAGAAGATGCGCGCCCCCTGGCATATCTGACATTAATCCTTGAACCGATAACCAACCCAACCAACCCAACCAACCAACCAAACCAAACCAAACCAATGAAACACCTATCCATCCTGATCGTTGCCGCCCTTGCGGCCACTCCGCTGTACGCGACTCCCAAGAACCTGCTGGTCGTCACCACCACCACCGGATTCCGGCACAGTTCGATCCCCACTCTGGAAAAGGTCCTTGCCCAGCTCGGCAAGGACAGTGGCGCATTCACCGTGGACTACGTGCACCAGCCGCAGGGCGGCGAGTCGATGGAGCAAGTCCTGAAAAAGCTCTCGCCGGAGTCGCTGCAGAAATTCGACGGTATTGTGTTCGCCAACACCACCGGCCAGCTGCCCATTCCCGACCCCCAGGGACTGGTGGACTGGCTCAAGGCGGGGCATGCCTTCATCGGCATCCACTCGGCCAGCGACACGTTCCATGACTGGCCGGGATTCATCGAGATGCTGGGCGGTGAATTTGCCGGCCACGGGGCGCAGGTTGGGGTGGAATGCCTCAACCAGGATCCGAAGCATCCGGCCACGGCGCATTTCGGCAAGACCTGGAAGATCGCGCTCGAGGAGATCTATCAGTTCAAAAGCTACGATCCCGCCAAAGTCCATGACCTGCTCATCCTTGACAAACATCCGCAGAACCAGACTCCCGGCCATTTCCCGGTTTCCTGGTCCAAGTCGTTTGGCACCGGCAAGGTCTTCTACACTTCTCTCGGCCACCGCGAGGACCTCATTGACGCCGATGCGGATTTGAAGGATCGCATGAATCCCATCGAAACCAGCAAGGCCTATCAGCAGCACATCCTCGGCGGTATCCAATGGGCGTTGGGTTTGAAAGCCACCCCTCCGGATCGCTGAGCCGGGTATCGAGCGCCACGCATAGCCATCATGAGAAACGCCCTCATTGCCAGCGTGCTCATGCTGGCAAATTCTGCCACTGCAGAAACAGTAGGATTTCAATGCAAAGTCGATGCTCCATACGGTGCCGTCGGCAACAATGCCGGATTGAACATCGGCCACACATTTACGGTCGGCGGGCCGGGTGCCCTCGAAGGCGATGCGTCCACTTCGGCAAGCTCTCGCGGGATTGCCGCCGACGCGGTCGACGGCGGCTCGCCCACCCTGGGTCCCGTTTGATGCCGCACTCAATCCCAGCGGGTCATTCACGGTCGCGTCATGGCTCAAACCAACGGCCAACGGCTATGGCAATGCGCAGTGCCCATGGCACAATCGCTATAGTACTTTCTCCAATGATCGCGCGGGCTGGGATATCTTCCAGCGGGACGCGACCGTGGGCTGGAACTTGCGGATGTTCAACGGCACCGGCAGCGCCACCTACATGCAAGTGACCGGCGGCCCCTACGTGGTGGGCGCTTGGAGTCATCGGGTCGCCGTTCATGACGCATCCGTCCCGAGCCTGACCCTTTACCTCCACGGCGTTCAGGTGGCCCAGGAAACCGCGGCCAGCGGCGCCTACAACGCCAAGACCATCGGCAACATGGCGATCGGCAGCTACTCCAATCCGGAACGCAACCCCGACGGTTACGAGAACAGCTTCATCGGCTCGATCGATGAGATGGCGATCTACGGGACTGCCTTGAGTGGGGCACAGATCCTCGCCCATTACCAGAACGGCGTCGATTCCCTGCGCGCCACACCGTCTGAAACACTGGTGGCGTCGGACTCGCCGGTGGGCTACTGGCGTTTGGACGAGGCTCCCAACAATGTGGCCGCCAACGCTGGCACACTCGGCTCCTCCGCCGCGGGATTCCTCGCCGACACCACCCTTGTCAATGGTCCGCAATCACCTGCCTATGCCGGATTTGAAGCCAGCAACAGCGGCCAGGCCTTCGACGGCACCCGCAGCTATGTCGAACTGGGCAACGCCCCCGGAATGAACCTTTCCGGTCAAGGCTCGATTGAGGCCTGGGTGCAGCCCGGCGCGGTCCAGAACGCCCTTGCCTACATCCTCGGTCATGGTGCCAACTCCGCGATATCCGCTGAGAACGGATTGTGGCTCGTCGATAGCCCAAGCGACCGCTACCAGATCTTCTCCTCCAGCAGTGGGGTTGACCAGCTGGCGGAATACGTCTCCACTCCTGATCTGGGCACCGCAGGCTGGGTCCCTGCTTCGACTGACACCCGGCGGCCGGTTCCGAAGAGATTTTCGCTCACGCGCCGACACAGGGGCCGATTATCCTTGGAATGGGGAGCGGAAACCGCAATTTTGGCTCTGGAAAGATTGTCCCATGACCCACCTTTCCCTACCGTTTGACCGGAGCATCCACCCTGCCCACCCAACCCACCGTGGCAGGGCGGCGAAATCAGCGTCTCCACCCCCTCCTCTTGGGCGGGCGAAGCGCAGCGAAGCCCCGTTCCCCGCAACTCCTTTTCTCCCGGTCTCCGCCCCTCGCTTTCACCCCTCATGCGTCCCAACCCCGAACCGCAATTTTCCAGCAATCATGTTGGGTGTGGTTTTCCAACTGGCCGGTCCGGTTTGGGCCGCGCCGCCCGATGCGACCAATGATTACATTGACGCCACTTTTACCTACAATCTGGGACCGACCGGAGCGCGCGGTTGGATTTACAGCACGGGCAACGAATGGATGTTCGTGCCGGAAGGGCTGACCCGCGAGAGCCGTCAGATCAAGATCACTTCGGTGGACAAGGGGTCGCCGGCCGATGGCACGCTGCAAGTGGACGATGTGATCATGGGGATTGGCGCTGCTGGCCGCCGGACGTCCGGAGGATCTGCCCAAGGTGCGGGCCTACGCCCGCAAAGTCGCCGCGGGAGTTGGCAAACTCACCGTGCCGCTGAACGAAATGTGCGCCTGGCCCTGGGGCTATAACAACACGTTTTTGAGCGAGTATTATCTAGCCACCGGTGACCAGGAGGTGCTGCACGCGATCAGTGAGTACGCCATCACCTCGGCGCGGGGCCAGAGTTGGTGTGGCACCTACGGCCACGGCATGGCATGGCCCAAACCGGACGGCTCCTCAACCCACGGCATTGTGCCACCCTATGGCGCGCTGAACCAGGCGGGATTGCTGGTGAGCATCGGCATTGTGCTGGGCGACAAGTGTGGCATCAAGGACCCGGAGATTGCCCCGGCCATCGAGCGGTCGCGCCGCTACTTCGGCTACTTCGCCGGCAACCCCTTGATCTATACCTGGAGCAAAGTGCGTGGCGCAGGGCCGGTGACATTCAGCCCGAATGGCACCAGCGCCAGTTCCAACAGCACGGCGGCCCTCACCATCCCCGGAAGCTATCTCCTGAAGCTGACCGTGTCCGATGCCCTGCTGGGGGATACCGAAGGGTACGGCGGAGTGTCCACCAATCTAACCGTAAAGTTCAAGGACGGCAGGAACGTGACCGACCGGCCGCCGGCGGCCACGCCGCAGAGCGTGACGCTGGCCGAGGACACGTCCAAGGCGATCAAGGTCAATGATGGCACGGCGGATTCCGAGCCGGCCACCGTTGCCTTCAGCATGGGCGGGTTGGCCGCCGGCATTTTCTCCGAGTTCTATCAGTGGCCGGACCTGTCAAGTCCCGAGCCGTGGCCGGACATGGCGAGCCGCCAGCCGGACACGACCCGGATCGACGCGAAGATGCAGCTTGCCGCCGCGGAGTTTCCACCGAACTACGAGGACCATTTCTGCTCGCGCCATACCGGCTATCTCAAAATCGTCACTGCGGGCGACTATCAGTTCTCCATCAGCGCCGACGACCATGCCAAATTGTGGGTGGATGGGAAGCTCGCCATCGAGCAGTATTACTCGAAAAAGGGCTGGAACGCCGGAGCCCTGCCGCTCTCACCGGGATATCACGAGTTCAAGCTCGAGTACATGGAATCCTACGGCGGCAATTACGTCAACCTCTCGTGGGCCGGCCCGGGCGTCTCCGGCGGGGTGCCGGCGGGCGCGTTCTTCCACCTAACCAGCGGAAGGTAGCCGGGTGCCAGGCAGCGGCGGAATCACTCAACACCCCATGGCAAGACGCGAGCCATGATGAAAGCCAACAAGATTCGTTCGGGGCCTTTGGCGCTGGCGATAACGCCCGGCATTTCGCGGATCATCGCCTCCTGTGCGGACGCCATCGACTTGCTCCGCGATCGAGCGCCGGGAAAGGAGCACGGGATCGCGTCGCGGACGATGGCATGCCAGAGCATTGGAGCCAACCTCACATGGGATCGCCACAGCTGGTGTCGGTGCTGTTTTAAATTGTCCTTGATCGGTGACGGATCCGGAATATCCTCATCGCACCATGAAACATGAACTGCGATCCAACCCGTGCTTGTTGTTTGGACCACTCGTCGCCGCAATGCTTGTCGGCTGTCCGTTGGCAGGGGCGGCGGAGCCGGTCAACCCGGCCGCCGGCCAATGGTCGGAACAAAAGGCCGCGGAGTGGTACCAACACCAACCGTGGCTGTTCGGGTTCAATTTCGTGCCCAGCACGGCCGTCAACGACACCGAGATGTGGCAGCGGGAAACCTTCGATCCCGCCACCATTGACCGCGAACTCGCCTGGGCGGAGCAACTTGGCTACAATTCCTGCCGGGTTTTCGTGCAATACATCGTGTGGAAGGCCGACCCCGCAGGCCTCAAGGATCGTTTCACCCAACTCCTCGGAATTGCGGATCAACACCATCTCAGCGTCATGCCGGTCCTGTTCGATGACTGTGCGTTCGATGCAAACAGAGACCCTTACCTCGGCAAGCAGGACGACCCCGTTCCGGGCACCTCAAACGCCCGCTGGGTTCCGAGTCCGGGCCTCAAGCTGGTAACGGACAAGTCCGCCTGGCCGGAGCTTGAGAAATACGTCAAGGACATGGTTGGCACCTTCGGCAACGACCCGCGGATCGTGCTCTGGGACTTGTACAACGAACCGGGCAACTCGGGGATGGGCAACCGGAGCCTGCCGCTGGTGGAGGCATCCTTCGCCTGGGCGCGGCAGGCCAACCCGTCGCAGCCTCTAACAATCAGCGTGTGGGGCGCGCCCAAGGAAATCAGCGACCGTCAGGTGGAACTCTCGGATGTCGTCAGTTTTCATTTTTATGGCGATAACGCCGGCATGAAAGAACGGATCGGCAGTTTCAAAAGCCACCGGCGGCCGGTCATCTGCACCGAATGGATGGCCCGCACGCTGGGTGCCAAATACGAGACCGAGTTGCCGCTGTTCAAGGAGGGGAAAGTCGGTTGCTACAACTGGGGCCTGGTGAACGGCCGCACCCAGTGCCAGTATCCGTGGGGATCGCCCAAGGACGCGCCGGAACCAGAGGTTTGGTTCCATGACCTCTTGAGAACGGATGGTTCTCCCAAGAATGCCGACGAGGTCGCGTTCATCCGCAGGTTCACCAACGCGCCGGGGGTCCCCCGGCTCAAGCCGCTGTTTGATTTCCCGGTTCGCGACACCTGTGTTTGCGTGGGCCCGGATGCCTATTATCTCATCGGCACTACTGGCGCGCCCTCCTGGTGGGTGACCAACGAAGGCATCAGGATCTGGAAATCCAAGGACTTGAAGGACTGGGAGCCCATGGGGCTGGTGTGGTCGTTTGCGAAGGATCTGACCTGGCAGAAGAAGCAAGGTGACAGGCAGGCGATCTGGGCGCCGGAAATGCACTTCATCAACGGCACCTATTGGATCAGCTATTGTGTCAACTACGCGGGCACGGGCATTCTCAAAAGCACCAGCGGCAAGCCCGAAGGCCCTTATCTGGACATCAAAGAGGATGGTCCTCTCACCGGCGAGATCGACGCGTCGCTCTTCCAGGACGTCGATGGCAAGGTCTATTTTGTCTATCAAAACGGTAAAATCGCCCGGATGAAGGATGACCTGACGGGCCTCGCCGGGGAGCCGCGGTTGTTGAAACCCGCCAATGCCGCGCAGGTGGGCTTTGAGGGCGCGTATCTTTTCAGGACGAATGACCGCTACTACCTGTCCTGCGCCGATTTCACGGACGGCAGATATCACTGCTATGTGGCCAGTTCCAAGAACCTCATGGGGCCCTACGGCAACCGCTATCTCGCCATTCCCCATGGTGGCCACAACTCGTTCTTCAAAGACAAACAGGGCAACTGGTGGAGCACCTTTTTCGGCAATGACGGCGATGCCGCCTTCAAGGAAAGAGCGGCCATCCTGCCGGTCCAGTTCGGCCTGGACGGTGAACCCAGGCCATTGCCGATCCAGCCGGCACCACCGCAATAGTGGCATGAATAAGCCGCCGAGCTGAAAATTGAGCTTGGCCGCGCGCCACCGGGCACCTAACTTCCCGCCATGCCGAAGGAGACGGAAAGAAGTGAATCACCTCGTGCCGTCGGCAGGAGCTTCAAAGCGACTGGTGTCGGCCGGGAACCCCACCGTCCGGAACAGGCTGGAATCACCGCCTTCAATCTAACGCATTTGCACCCCAAGTGATCGAACCAGCTCCTCCGCCACCCGCCACCCGCTCCCGGACGGAGCTGCGCCGTGGGATGACCCTCATCAGCATCGGCCTGATTGCCACCACCCTGGGCACGGTCACCAGCATCGGTGAATTGCCGCTCACCAACGTGCTGATGAACCAACTCGGCTGCAATGCCGAGCAGGTCTCGCGGTTCTTCTGGCTGATGACCATCCCCTGGGCCTTCAAGCCGCTGGCGGGGTTGCTCTCGGACAGCATTCCGTTGTGCGGGACGCGGCGGCGGCATTACATCCTGTTCGCATCAGCGATCGCCGCAGGTCTTTGGTTTGTCCTCGCCTGGGTCACTGCCAGCTACGTGATCATGCTGGGTGCGGCGATGCTGCTCTACGCCTCGTTCATGCTGGTCAGCACGGTCATCGGGGCGTTGATCGTGGAGGAGGGGCGCCGCAACGCCGCCACCGGCAGGCTCACCTCGCTGCGCTCGGCGATCGTCAACATCAGCTATTTGGTGGGAGGCCCGCTCAGTGGTTTGCTCGCCACCCGGTACGGTCCCACCGGCGGTTTGCGCCTGGCCGCCGGTGTGGGAGCGCTGACCTTTTTGGCCCTTTGGATCACCAGCTATTTCTTTCTGCGGGAAAAGCGCATTCCTGGCGTGCCCGTTGGTCAAACGGTCCGCAACGCCGGGCGGAACATCACCGGTTTGTTCAAACACCCGACGCTCTGGGTCGCGGTGGGGTTCATCTCGCTGGTGCTGGCGATTCCCAGCTTTGCCACGCTGATGACCTTCAAACAGCGCAACGAGCTGGGCTTCAGCTTCGAACAGATCGGCTACCTGCGGCTCGTGTTCGGCATATTCGGCCTACTGGGTGCGATCATCTTCCGCTTCATGTGCGGCAGACTGTCGCTGCGATGGACGCTAACCGTCGGCCTGGTCATCTTTTCGCTCAGCAACATGGCGTATTTTTTCTATAACAGCATGCCCGCAGCCTTCTGCATCGAGGCGATCAACGGGCTGGTGATCACCCTGATCCAGGCCCCGCTTTTCGATCTGGCGGCCCGTTCCACGCCCAAGGGCAGCGAGGCATTGGGATATGGCCTGATCATGGCGGTCTGGAGCAATGTACAGCAATTCGCCCCCTGGTTCGGCGCGGCTCTCAACCAGCACTTCCACATCACCTTGGGTGGCCTGATTTGGATCAACGTGGTGGTGGCGATGTCACTCGTGACCTTGATCCCGCTGATGCCGCGCTCGGTCATGAACCGCCGTGAGGGCGAGCACTAGCGACCCGCAGGATTCCCCTCATTTCCACTCCCTCCACCCCGGCTCGGCGAGTCAATCTCCCAACCCGCCAACCTGAAGCTGGGCGCTCCCGGCGACCGTGGCGCCATCGATCCAGTGGCAGCCGATCATGGTCGCCCGCGGTTGTTCCGGCACCCCTCGTTCGTTGTGCTGGACCATCGAAATGATCATGTCCATCGCGGCTTCACCGACGAGGTCGTTGCCCTGATCCATGCCTGCCCACCCGCCGTGATCGGTGCGCCATTCGTATTGGATCAGTCCCACGTCCTGGGGGACCCGCAGGCCAAGGTCGAGAACCCAGCGCCGGACCTCATGATAGAGCGTGAAGATGACGTCGGGTTTGTTTTTCTCCAGCCACTTGGAAAACAACGGCGGATCCCCGCGTGCCGCCACCACCTCGTAAAACGGCTGGGTCCTTTGTCTCACCGGCAACAGCCGGCTCTGACCGGTTAGAAACCCGGCGGTGAAGCGACCCTCGGTCAGTTCATCGATCACCCGGTCCAGCACCAACGCCGGCCGCCGGTATCCCAGCGCCACCGCTTTTTCAAAGGCCTCCAACGCCAGTGCGTAATGATCGCTGCAAGCGAAGGAAAGCGCGGGATCGCGGGTCCGCACTCCGGTCACCACCGCAGGAAATTCATCCCACAATGGTGCCAGACGCGCCGGCAGATGGTTGTCATGCATCAAACCGACAATCACGATGCCGCGGATGTTCCGGGCTCGGAAAATCGACAGCCAGCGCGCCCCCGGCATCTCGGGCTCGTGCATCCAGAACTCGTCCAGCTCGTAGCCAAGCTGCCGCGCCCGCTGGCGGCAGCCGTGGACGTAATAGGGAATCGTCGGATGCCGGGTGAAGGCGTCCCGCGACTTGTTGGCATTGATGATCGCCAGCGTGGCCTGATAGCCAGGCGAGCGGTTTTGCCGCAGCTGCGCCATCAACTGGGACACCGTGGGATTCAGCCGGTAGTCCATCGCTTCCGCCACCTCCACGATCCGCTTGCGCATCGCCTCCGAAATTCTCGGACTCCCCCGCAGGGCGAGACTCACCGTGTTTTTGGAAACCCCGACCGCTTTTGCGACCTCGGCCATCGTCGGCTGCTGCATGCCGGTCTGGTAACCCAATCCGGATCCTGCGTCCAGCCAAATATGACTGTCATACCACGAAACTCTTTCCGTGCCCGGCAGCACCATCCGATATTTTCGCGGTCATGGGCTTTACAATTGGATTGGATTACGGAACCAACTCGGCGCGGGCGCTGGTGGTGGATTGCGCGGACGGTCGTGAGATCGGCACCGCAGTGGTGGACTACCCGTCCGGGAACCAGGGGGTCCTGTTGAATCCGGCGGACCACCATCTGGCCCGTCAGCGACCTGCTGACTATGTGGATGCGTTGGAGCGGGCGACCCTGCTGGCGTTGCAAGCGGCCAAACTGGCCGAGCCGTTGTTTTCCGCTGACCAAGTCATCGGGATCGGCATGGACGGTACCGGCTCGAGTCCGATCCCGGTTGATGCCAACAACCTCCCGCTGGCCAACGCTCCGGAGTTTTTCGACAATCCGAACGCGCAGTGCTGGCTGTGGAAAGACCACACCGGCATTCCCGAAGCCACCGCGATTACCGACACCGCCCGCAGGCTCCGCCCGCAATACCTGGCTAAAATCGGCGGCACCTACTCGTCCGAATGGTTCTGGGCCAAGGTCTGGCACTGCCTCAAGGTGGACCCCGAGGTGTTCGATGCCGCCTATTCATGGGTGGAACTCTCCGATTTCATTCCGGCGGTGCTCGCAGGGGTGACCGATCCAACAACCATCATGCGCGGTGTCTGCATGGCCGGGCACAAGGCGCTCTACGCCGACGACTGGGGTGGCCTGCCTGACAAGGAGTTCCTGAGCGCCCTCGACCCCAAGCTCGCCGACCTTCGCGACCGCCTCTACGACAAGGCCCACGACGCCTCCGCCAGCGCCGGAACCTTGTGCCCGGAATGGGCGGCGAAACTCGGCCTGCCGGTCGGCATCCCGATCGCCATCGGCGAAATGGACGTCCACTACGGTGCCATCGGCTGCGGTGTGGACGAGGGCACGTTGGTCAAGGTGATCGGCACCTCCACCTGCGATTGCGCGGTGGTTTCCGCAGACCAGGCCATGGCCGACATCCCCGGCATCTGCGGCATCGTCAAGGGGGCGATCCTGCCGGGTTACTTCGGTGTCGAGGCTGGCCAATCGGCGGTCGGCGATATTTTCAAATGGTTCGTCGAGGGCGTGTTGGAGGAGGCCTCGCTTCACGGCAAGCTCACCGATGAGGCCGCCGCGCTCAGGCCCGGGCAGTCCGGGTTGCTCGCCCTCGACTGGAACAACGGCAACCGCACCATCCTCGTCGATCAATCGCTTACCGGGCTTTTGCTAGGCCAGACACTCTACACCACCAAGGGCGAGATCTACCGCGCCTTGATCGAGGCCACCGCCTTCGGTGCCCGCGCGATCGTGGACCGCATCCGCGAATACGGGGTGCCGGTCGAGCGCATCGTCTGCTCCGGCGGCATCGCCGAGAAGAACCCGCTGCTGATGCAGATCTACGCGGATGTGACCGGCTGCGAAATGCGGGTTTCCCGGTCGTCCCAATCGTGTGCGCTCGGGTCCGCCATCGGGGCGGCGGTCATCGCCGGTGCCCACCCGGATTTCAAGACCGCCCAGGCCGCGATGACCGGCTTGAAGGAGATCACCTACAAGCCGGATCCCGAAAACCAAACCGTCTATCAACAGCTCAACGCCCTTTACCTCGAGCTGCACGATGCTTTCGGCGGGGTTTCCAAATCCGCCGATCTCGGTCACGTCATGAAAGACCTTCTCGCGCTCAAGGCCAAACAATCCCGCTAACCAATCCCCCTCTCCTTTATGTCCGATATCAATCCACTCGAATCCCTTGAAATCTGGTTCGTCACCGGCTCCCAGCACCTTTACGGCTCCGCCGCCCTCGCCAAGGTGGACGAGCACGCCGAGGAAGTCGTCGCCTCGCTCAACGCGTCCGGCGTGCTGCCTCACAAGATCGTTTTCAAGCCGGTGCTCAAGTCATCGGAGGAAATCACCCATTTCGCGATCAATGCCAACTCCGCCAGGAACTGCATCGGCATCATCGCCTGGATGCACACGTTTTCTCCGGCGAAGATGTGGATCGAGGGCCTGCAGATCCTGCGCAAGCCGCTGGCCGACCTGCACACCCAGTTCAACCGTGACATTCCCTGGGACTCCATCGACATGGATTTCATGAACCTGAACCAGACCGCCCACGGCGGCCGCGAGTTCGGTCACATCGGGGCGCGGCTGCGGTTGCCGCGCAAGGCGGTGGTCGGCCATTGGCAGGATCCCGAGGTGCTCGAGCGCCTCGCCGCATGGGCCCGCGCCGCCCGCGGCTGGTTCGTCTCGCGCACCCTCAAGGTTGCCCGCATTGGCGACAACATGCGCCACGTCGCGGTTACCGAAGGCGACAAGGTTTCCGCCCAGATCCGCTTCGGCTGGGAGGTCAACACCTACGGAGTTGGCGATCTCGTGGCCAAAGTCAACGCCGTCACCGAAGTCCAGGTCGACGCCCTGTGTGCCGGCTATGAGGCGGATTACCGGGTTGCCGATGAGTTGAAAAAGGGCGCGGCGCGCCACCAGTCGCTGCGTGATTCGGCAGCCATCGAGATCGGCCTGCGCACCCTGCTGGAAGAGGGGGGGTTCACCGCCTTCACCACCACCTTCGAAGATCTCCACGGCATGAAACAACTCCCCGGCCTGGCGGTGCAACGGCTGATGGAGGACGGCTACGGATTCGCCGGCGAAGGCGATTGGAAAACCGCCGCCTTGGTCCGGATCATGAAGGTGATGGCGGACGGCCTCGAGGGCGGCACCTCGTTCATGGAGGACTACACCTATCACCTTGATCCGGCCAACCCGCTGGTGCTCGGTGCCCACATGTTGGAGATTTGCCCGTCGATCGCCTCTGAGGTCCCGAAAATCGAGATTCATCCGCTCGGCATCGGTGGCAAGCAAGACCCCTGCCGGATGGTCTTTGACTGCGCCGCCGGAATGGCGGTCAACGGCTCGATCATCGATCTTGGCAGCCGCCACCGGTTGCTGGTGAACGAAGTCGAGTGTGTGTCTCCCGCAAACCCGCTGCCGAAACTTCCGGTCGCACGGGTATTGTGGAAACCACTGCCGGACCTCAAAACCGCCACTGCGGCCTGGATCCAGGCCGGCGGTGCCCACCACACCGTGCTTTCCTACGCGCTCACCGCCGAACACCTCGAGGACTTCGCCGAAATGGCCAGGATCGAACTCAGCGTGATCGACGCGGATACCCGCCTGCGCTCATACAAAACCGAACTCCGCCAGGCCGACCTCTACTACCACCTCGCCCAGGGCATCCAAGGCTAACCCCCATGAGTTATCAATCGATCAAAGAAGAATGCCTCGTGGCAAACCTCGCCCTGCCAAAAACCGGGCTGGTCGATCTCACCTTCGGCAATGTTTCGGTGGCCGATCCCGAGCGGAGGGTCTTCGCCATCAAGCCTAGCGGGGTGGCCTACGACAAGCTGACCGCCGCGGACATGGTGATCCTCGATTACGAGGGCAACCTTGTCGAAGGCAGGCTGCGCCCGTCCTCGGACACCGCCACCCACCGCTGCCTGTTTCTGAATTTCCCCGGCATCCGTGCGGTGGTCCACACCCATTCGCGGAGCGCCGTCGCCTTCGCCCAGGCCGGCCTTGATCTCCCCTGCCTCGGCACCACCCATTGCGATTATTTCCACGGCCCGGTGCCGGTCACCCGCACGTTGACCCCCGACGAAGTCGCCGGCGATTACGAATGGGAAACCGGCAGGGTGATCGTCGAGCGCTTCAGCGGCATGAATCCACTTGATATTCCGGCGGTGCTCGTCAAGAATCACGGCCCCTTCGCGTGGGGTCCATCCGCCGCGAAGGCCGTGGAAACCGCCCTCGCCCTCGAAATCGTCGCCGACATGGCCCTCAAAACCCTCGCCCTCAACCCATCCGTGATGCCGGCACCCGGTCATTTACTGGACAAACATTTCTTCCGCAAACACGGAACCGGTGCCTATTACGGCCAACCGGCCTGAGCCTTCTCCCACTAAATCAACCGACCCTCAAAATCAGCAATATGCAACCCACCGACTGGATCGTCATCTCTATTTATTTCGCCATTATCGGTGCCGTAGCCTGGTATTACGGCCGTCAGCAAAAAGACACCACCGATTATTTCCTGGCCGGACGAAACGCCGGATGGATCACCATCGGCGCCTCGATCTTCACCTCGAACATCGGCTCGGAACACATCGTCGGACTTGCCGGGCAGGGTGCCGCCACCGGCATGGCGATGGCTCACTGGGAACTGCACGCCTGGGTGCTGATCATGCTCGCCGGGTTGTTCGTCCCCTTCTATTACAAATCCGGAGTTGAAACCATTCCCCAGTTTCTTGAGAAACGTTTCAGTGCGCGGACCCGCTGGATCCTCTCGCTGGTCTCGCTGGTCGCCTATATTTTCACCAAGGTGAGCGTCACGGTGTATGCCGGAGCGATTGTGTTCCAGGCGCTGCTCCCTGAAGTCACGCTCTCCCTCGGAGGCACCACCCTGGATGCTTTCTGGATCGGGGCCTTCACCACCGTCATCATCACCGGGCTCTACACCGTTTTCGGTGGCATGCGCGCGATCATGGCCACCGCCACCCCGCAAGCGGTGATCATCCTGTTCGGCTCGTTTGTCACCACCGCCATGGGTTTGACCGGCCTCGGCGGGGACGCCGGAATGGTCGCCGGCTGGGGCGAACTGATCACCGCCGCCAAGGGTAACTCGGAAAACTTCGCC
>JAIPKB010000121.1 GCA_021733795.1 Akkermansiaceae bacterium
CTGGGGGGGGGCACCGGACGCGGCAGCGGTGATCGTGGGCCCCGGGGCCAAGCCCAGGATCACCCCGGCGAGGATGAGGACGATGAATACGATTTCCCAAGGCTGGAGGGCGGCTCCCAGAAAACTCCAACCGATGGCCGTGGCGAAGACCGCTGCGGCGCATTCGACAATGAGCAGGGTGAGCGTGGAACCAATCCGGCGCAGCGCCTGGAACACACACCAGCCGCCGAGGCCGAAACCAATCCCACCGGCGAGCATGAACCAGCGCAACGCGCCGCCACCGCCACCGGGACCGGGACCGGGACCGAAGCCATGTGCCCAAATACCGAGCACCGCCAGGGCGATCACCAACCGCCAGGCGTTGGCGCGGCCGGCACCCAGCAGGCGCGAGGCTTGGGTGGCACAAACTCCGGTTAGAGCAAACAGCAGAGCGGTGAGAAGGGCGGCGTGCATGGATGGTGAAACTACCAGGTGGATTCAAACCGCAGCTCCACCGTGCGGCCGGCGGCGGGGAGGAAAATCGTGGGGTTCGCGCCGGCGGGAACGCGGTCGAGAACCCCGGCGGTGCTGGCGATCGTGTGGCTATCAAACAGGTTGTGGATACCGAGGCTCACGGACCAGCCATCCGGGTGGCGGCGGCCGATTTCAAGCGACCACAGGCCGGCGCTGCCGTAGCTGATGCCGTGGGCATGGTCGCCATAGGTGTCGCCCGGCCCCCATTGGAAGGCGGGCGCAATGAACCAGCCGCCGGGAGAGACCGCCCGCAGGCCGAGCGCGCCGGTGTGCGGGGGGATCCCGGCCAGCCGCCGGTTGCCATAGACCGGGTCGTTGTCGAAGCGGGCGTCGGTGTAGTTATAGGTCGCCCAGGCGGTGAGGTCGGTGGTGGCATCCGGCAGCAGGTCCCATTCCACCGCACTTTCAAATCCGGAGTGGATCGTGCGGTTGGCATTGACCGTGCCGAGCGGGGAGCCGGTGCCATCGACCAGGCGGAGAAATTCGTTTTGCCAGGGCGCATAGTAGATGGAAGACGACCACGCGAGCCGGTCCCAGCGGCCGTGTGCGCCGATCTCGAAGGAGTCGGCTTGCTGCCACTCCAGCGGCGAACTGCGTAACACGCGGGCATTCATCGGGCCGGTGGTGTAGAACAGATCGTTGTAAGTGGGCGGTTCATAGGAGCGCGCCCACGAAACGGTGAAGGTGGTGTCCTCGAGCGGGGACCACGACCACGCCGCGCGTGGCGCGAAACAGGTGTCGGATAAGGAAAGGTCAACCGAGGGAGTGCCCGGGACTGGCGGGAGGCGGTCGTCGATGTCGCGATTGGCCGAGAGCAGGGAGCCGCCGACTTCCAGTTGCTGGTTTGCGGGCAGCGTCCAGCGGTGGTCGATGGCGGCGGTTAGTGTGACCGGTTGCAACCGCTGGCTGCCGATGATCGCGCCCTTTTCGCCGCGATCACTCCGATAGTGGCAGGCATCCCACCAACCGGCCTGGAGCAGGGTGGAAAACCGGGTTTGGTGACCGCCGGGGTTCCAGTTTTTTTCCGCGTTGAAGGCCAGGTAGGCCTCAAGTGCCTCGGTGGTGCCGACCCCGTTGGGGAGAAGTTGATAGAACGTGTCGCGATGGGACACCCCGCCGACGGCGAGCGATGCCCGGCCATCGCTCCAGCGTTTGCTGACGCGGGCGGAGAGTTGGGCATATTCGGTTTCGCGGCGAGGGCGGTCGAGGATGACGCGGCCGATGATGGATTCCGGATCGGTGAGGGCGGCTTGCTTGGTCAGCGGCCCGGGCACCTCATACGATGGCCGTGAGCCGAAGAACTGGATGGTTAGATCCGTGTCGTCGGCCAGCGCGGTGCGGGCGGCGGCGAAGATGCTCGCGCGTTCCTGCCAGGAATGCGGGCGCCAGCCGTCGGTGTGATTGAAAACCGCGCGGCCGGCCAAGTCGACGCCGTTGACCGGCTGCGCGCCGCGGGCGGACAAGGTGAGGGTGTTGTCGCTGCCGTAGGCCGCCCCGGCCGACCACCCGGGCGCGAAGGCATCGGCGGCGCGGCCGAGGGTGAGCGACCCACCGAGCGCGGGGACGCCTGCGGCGGGTCCGCGGATCAGCCGGGCGGATTCCATCCACGAGCTTTCAAGCAAGGTGAGATTGAACGACCCGTCCGCAGCGTTGAGCGGCATCTCGAAGAACGAGATCAAGAGGCCGCGGCTGGTCGGGGCGCTTTGAATTCCGGAACCCCGGACGGCCAGGCGCGGAGGATCGAATCCGCCGAAGCTGTCCTGGGCGATGAGCCCGGGCACGCGCTGGAAGAGTTCGGAAAGCCGTTCGCTGGTTGGGTCCAGGGGGGTGATGCTCGCCAGCGCCTCAGTGCCGCCGGTGCCGGTCGCCGGTTGGTCCCGCGCGGCCTTCACGATCAGGGCCGGGAGGGTGGTGGGAGCGTCCGGGGTGGCGGCGGGGACGGAGTGACCGGATAGCAGCAACAGGGAGATCAGGGCGACGCCGGACTCCCACAGGACCGCCCTGCCGTCGGATCCGCGCGTCAGGCCGCATGGCCAATACCTCCTAATGGGATCGCATGCCGGGCACTCGATCCTGTTCATTTCATTCACGGTGCGGACTGTCGTCCGCGTTCCGCGATGAATCACACTAATGGTGTTCACCGTTGATAGGCGGGTCGTGGGGTATAATGGACGTGCAGAAGGTTGTGGGCTTTATCGCCGAGCGGTTCTCCCAGAAACTCGACATAGAGTTTGGCGATTTCCGGGTTCTCATGCGAGAACCGAAGCTTCATTTCGCCATCGCCATCGAACAGCCCCTTGGTGCGGAGAGCGCGCAGTTCGTTGGTCACACTGTAGGGCTGGCCGCCGCCGCCGATGCAGCCGCCCGGGCAGGCCATGACCTCGATGAAATGATAGGGAGGGGGGGCGCCGTTTTCACGGGCCCGCCTGATTTCCAACATGAGGCGTTCCACATGGCCGAGCCCATGGGCCACCGCCACCCGGACCTCGGTGCCTTCGATATCGAGCGAGGCCCCGCGGATGCCGTCCATCCCGCGGATGGCGCGGATGTTGATCGCGTCCTGTTCGAGGTTCTTGCCGGTGATCCGGAAGTAGGCGGTGCGCAGGGCCGCCTCCATCACGCCGCCGGTGGCACCGAAGATCAGGCCCGCGCCTGAGTAGGTGCCCAGGATCGAGTCGGCCTCGCCATCGGGCAGCTCGGTGAAGGCCACTCCGGATTGTTTGATCAAGCGGGCCAGCTCGCGGGTGGTGATGCAGAGATCGACGTCCGGGTAGCCGGATGCGTTCATTTCATCGGTACGCTCGACTTCGAACTTCTTCGCGGTGCAGGGCATCACGGAAACCTGATAGATCGAGGCCGGGTCGATGCCGGATTTTTCAGCGAAGTAGGTCTTCGCCAGCACTCCCAGCATTTGTTGGGGGGACTTGGCGCTGGAGAAGTTCGGCACGAAATCGCTGAACCGCTTCTCCATGAAGTCGACCCATGCCGGACAGCACGAGGTGATGAGCGGCAGTTCGCCGCCGGTGGTGAACCGTTGCACGAACTCCGCCGCCTCCTCGATGATGGTGAGGTCGGCCGAGAAGTTGGTGTCGAACACCGCCTTGAACCCGAGCCGCCGCATCGCCGAGTAGATTTTCTTGGTTAGATCCGTGCCCGGCGGGTAGCCGAAGGCCTCGCCCAGCGCGACTCTAACCGCTGGCGCGATCTGGACGGTGCAATATTTTTTCGGATCGCGCAGCGCCTCCCAGACGGCGGCGGTTTCATCGTTCTCGACGATGGCACCGGTCGGGCAGTGGGCCGAGCATTGGCCGCAGCGGACGCAGGGGGACTCGGCGAGCAGGATATCGCCGGCGGGGGCCATGCGGGTGTGGATGCCGCGCTCGAGGAAGGACAGCGCCCAGACGTCCTGTTGCTGTTGGCAGATCTGGATACAGCGTCCGCATTTGATGCACTTGGTGAAATCGATCACGATTGAGCCGGTGGAGGAGTCCGGCTCCAGCGGGCGGACGTACCGCGGGATGCAATCCTGGCGGATCCCGAACTCGCCGGCCAGCGTCTGCAGCTCGCAACTGCCGTTGCGGCCACAGGTTAGGCAGGCGTTCGGATGGTTGGAGAGGATCAACTCCAGGGTGGCGCGGCGGACGTCGGTGAGTTCCGGGTCATGGGTGGTGATTTCCATGCCATCTTCCACGGCGGTGGCGCAGGCTCTGGGCATTTTGCGGGATCCGCCGATTTTGACGATGCACAACCCGCAGGCGGAGGTGGGCAGCAGATCCGGGTGCTTGCAGAGGGTGGGGATCTTGATTTGTGCGGAGCGTGCGGCGTCGAGGATGGAGGTGCCCTCCGGCACTTCGATGTCCATCCCGTTGATGCGGGCCTTGACAGTGGTTAGAGTCATTGCGGGTTGGGGTAAATGCTGAAATGTTGGAAAGCTGAGATGTGGCGGAGTGGGGTTAGACGACGTCCTTGAGGTTGCGTCCTTCCGCCATGGCCTTTTTCAATTTGCGGGCGTAGGGCATGCCGCCCTCGATGTAGGCGAGGAATTCGTGCTCAAAGAAGCGAAGGGCGGAGAGCACCGGGTTGGGCGCGGTCTGACCGAGCCCGCAGAGCGAGGCGTATTGCATCGCCTGGCAGATGCGGCGGATCAGCGCGAGATCCTCCGGTGTTCCCTTGCCCTTGGCAATTTTCAGCAGCAGTTGCAGCATTTGATAGCCACCGGCACGGCAGGGAGCGCACTTGCCGCAGGATTCATCGACGCAGAACTTCAGATAGAACGCGGCGACATCGACCATGCAGTCGTTTTCATTCATCACCAACATGCCGCCGGAGCCCATGATCGAGCCGAGTTCGGACAGGTTTTCATAGGTGATCGGGGTATCGAGGTGGGGTTCCGGGATAATGCCGCCGGATGGGCCACCGGTTTGAACGCCCTTGATGGGGACCTCGTCCTGGACGCCACCGCAGATCCCGAAGATGATTTGGCGAACGGTGGTGCCCATGGGGACCTCCACCAATTGCGCGTGGCGGACCTTGCCCGTGACGGCAAACACCTTGGTGCCCTTGGATTTCTCGGTGCCGTGGCGCGCATAGGCCTCGCCGCCCTTGGCGACGATCCACGGCACGGCCGCCAGGGTTTCGACGTTGTTGATGCTGGTGGGCTTGCCCCAGAGCCCCTGCACGGAGGGATAGGGGGGGCGGGGTTCGGGGCTGCCGCGGCGCCCCTCGATGGAGGCGATGAGTGCGGTTTCCTCGCCGCAGACGAAGGCTCCGGCACCCAGCCGGATGGCGGCTTCGAAGTCCCACCCCGAGCCGAGGATGTTGTCGCCGATCAAGCCGCGCTGGCGAGCCTGATCGATGGCCATTTGGACCCGCTTGACTGCCAGTGGATATTCCGCCCGGATGTAGAAATAGCCTTTGGCGGCTCCGATGGCATAGGCGGCGAGCAGCAGCCCTTCGAGGACGGCGTGGGGATCACCCTCCAGCACGCTGCGGTCCATGAACGCGCCGGGGTCGCCTTCGTCGGCGTTGCAGATGACGAATTTGCGATCGGCCACCGGTTGGCGGGTCAACTCCCACTTGAGCCCGGTGGGGAATCCTGCTCCGCCACGTCCCCGCAGACCGCTGGTTTTCATTGTGTCGATGACTTGTTCCGGAGTCTGCGCGGTGAGTGCCCGGACGAAGCCTTCGTAGGATCCGTGGCGTAGCGCGTCGTCGATGCACTCTGGATCGATGATGCCGCAGTTCCGCAACACGATGCGTTCCTGCGGGTCGGGCTGTGCCCA
Source organism: Akkermansiaceae bacterium (assembly GCA_021733795.1). Lineage (GTDB taxonomy): Bacteria > Verrucomicrobiota > Verrucomicrobiia > Verrucomicrobiales > Akkermansiaceae > Luteolibacter. The sequence continues at coordinate 5,796 of JAIPKB010000121.1, forward strand.
TAGCAGGTGGTTCAATACCGTACGTTCCTTGACCGATTCGGTGACGATGCGGCTGATGTCGCGGCTCAGCACGTTGGTGTAGGTCACGCCGGATGGGAGCAGTTGCACCGCCAGACCTTCGTCGTAGATCCCGAGGTCGAGCGCGCCTACCGTTTGAACGGAATCCGCCAGCCCGTGTTCGGCGAGTTCCGCGGCGAGGGAGTCCTTGAAGAATCCGGTTTTGTCGCCGTCATCCAGTGAGGTGTCCTTCACCAGAATCCCGGTGACCGGTTCGTTGATCACTGTGCCCCGGCGGCGGGAGCCGATGATGTGGCCGTCGAGCAGCCTGCCCCGGCCGAAATGTTCGGAGACGATGGCGGCGGCGAGGGCGTCGTCCACCCGGCCGTAGAGGGTTGGCGGGGAGTCGGCGGATTTCACTTCCACCAGTGGGTCGGCGAAGGCGTAACCATATGAGCCGACGCGGCGCACGGGAATCTGGCGTCCGGCGGCGGCGACCTCGGTGACTAACCGTTCGCACAAGCGCCCGGCTCCGGCGGCGATCCCGCCGGAGTCCATGCCCACGCGGATCCATGTATCCTCCTGGGCGATGGTGATGCCGTGGCGGAGGGTTTCCCAGGTTTGTGCAAAGTTCCTATTCATGAGTGTCTTCTTGGATGCGGATTTTTTCGATGATGCCCGCGACTTCGGTGGTGGCGACCTTGCCGACGGTGGTTTCGTCCACGACCAGTGCGGGTGACATCCCGCAGCAGCCGATGCAGCGGACGGTTTCGAGGTGGAACAGACGATCTTCCGTGGTTTCGCCCTCCTTGATGCCGAGGCGGCTTTCCAGTTCGCCGAGCAGGCGTGCCGAACCCTTCAAATAGCAGGCGGTCCCGTTGCAGACGGTGATGTGGTGTTTCCCCTGTGCCACGAGGCGGAAGTAGTGATAAAACGTGAGCACCTCGTAGATGCGGGCGAGCGGGACGCCGGTCTTCTCCGCCAGCAGCAGGCTGGACTCGCGCGGTACGTAGCCGTGGTGGTTTTGGATCTCGTGGAGGATCATGATCAGGTTCCCCTCCTGGTCGCTCCAGCGTTCCACGCAATCGTCGATCTGTTGCAGGACTTCCGGTTCGAGTTCGCTGACGGGTGGCAGGACGGCGGTATTCATGATAGTGGCTGATGGTAGGGTTGCGGCGGCAGCCTGTGCAGTGAAAACCAATCGTGCAAGTATAAAAATACGCAAAAATCACGACAAGAGCAACTTTATTTCTTTAATGAGGCGGGGATTGGTTGTTTTAAGGCATTTTAGCCGCATGCGAGCGCCTCCACTCCTTCCGGAATTGCCCTTGCCTCGTTGGTTTTTTTTGAACCCGCCGATGGATTCACCGGGTATTCTTCCATCCGCAGGTGGAGGCAAGTGCCGATCATGGGCATTTCTTTGGCACGGCGACAATAAGGTCGCCGCTCCTTATCGCCTTGGAGGACTACGGGTGCGGAACCAAGGCTTGCCGGATCGGGGATCGCGGGGCATGATCTGTCTCGATCGCGCTACGCCTCATCCCGGCCTTCTTCATGCACTTGCAGGAAACGGCGGAAGACCAAGGCTCCGACCGGGGTGATTAGGGCGGTGCCGGCGACGATCAGCCACATGGTGGACGAGTCACGCGGCCCCTCGGCCGGACAGAAACGCTCCAGCAGAAGCCCCGAACTGCCGCCCACCAGGATCTTGGCCAGGAAGTAGGGTAGCATCGAGAGCGACATGTAGGACGCCTCCTGTCCCTTCGGGGCGATCGCGGCGGCGTATTCATAAAGCCGCGGCGACCACAAGGCCTCACCCACGGAAAGCAGCACTACAAACAGAAAAATCGAAATGTAGTAGGGGTTGACAGTCCCTTCCACGCCCAGCCAGCGGTGGCCGATCCAGTCGCCGGGCCAGCCGTCGGCCAGCGGACGGAACCAGTCCGGCGGGAGAACCATGAAAAACACGGAGAATGCCGAAATAAAGCTGCCTACCATCACCATCCGGTAGGCGGTGAACCGCTGGGTCAGCACGCCGCAGATGGGCACCAGCACCACGATCAACAGCGAGTTGAGCATGCCGGTCAATTGGGCGAAGGGCGCGCCGTCGCCCAACTCCCGGATGCCGAACTTGGGGAAGGTCACGTTGAGATGATAGAAAATCATCCGCACGAACACCACCAGGGTCATGAAGATCAGGAAACGGATGAACGCCGGTTGGCCCCAGAGTCCCACGAAGATCCGGCCGGTTTGCACCACGGTGCGACCCACCGTGGAGAGGGCCGACTGCACCAAGCCGCGGTCGTCGGCCGGTTTATCGATCACCGGGTTGATTTGCACGCCGTCCTCGGTCATCTCCACCCCGTCCCGCAACCAGGCCAGGACCATGAGCAGACCGGGTACGGTGAACATCAGGCTCAGCAGGATGAGCACGCGGTAGGTGCTGAATTCCACCCCCACCAGCGGCATGATCCAACTGCCGTGTTCGCCCATGCCCCCCGGGCCGCGGATTTTGTCGAAGATCAGATCGCCGCCGGCGAATCCCAGATTCATCAGCGCGTAGTAGAGTGAGAAGGCCACCGAGCGTTGGGCGGCGTTGGAGTACCGCTTCATGGCGGCCGCCATCACCGGTCCCATCAGCGCGATCCCGATCGCCTGCAGATAGAGCCCGAAGGGCAGGACCACCCAGGGGATGGTGGTGAAAGCCATCACGAACCGGGAAATCAGACAGACCCAGAACCCCATCAGAAACGTCCGGCGGATCCCCAGCGCATCGGTCAGCGGGCCCACCATCACCATGACGAGGGTCATGACTGCCGACCAAGTGGCGAACATCCAGCCGGCACCTTGGTCGCTAAAGCCCAGATCCCAGGATAACCACAGCGTAATCACCCCGGCGGCACCCACCTTGTAGGCGAGGTTTTCCAAAATGTAGGCACCATAGATCACCCACAACTCGCGGGGAGCCGTGCGCATCATCGTGAATCTCTCAACAAACGCCGCCAGGCGGGATCGGGTGGACGGGGAATTCATGCGTTCCCGCTGAGACTTCACCGGATTCCCACGCCGCGCAAGAACGAATGTCCGACAGAACGAATGCCGATCACGGGCTTACCCGAGAGATTCGGTTTTGCGTCGCCGTTGTTCGAACAAGACGGTTTCCTGATAGCCTGCGGCTTTGGCCATGGCCACTGCCTGCGGGAAGTCACGGCCGAGGTGGGCTGGCTCGTGTGAATCCGATGAAATCACCAGTGGAATTCCGGCGGAACAGGCGAGTTCGAGAAACCGTGGTGCCGGGTAGCATTCCGCGCAGGGCTTGTACCAGCCCGCCGTGTTCAATTCGATCACGCAGCCGCTGGCGGCTACGGCATCGATGACGGGTTCATAGAAACGGTCCAGATCACCGTCCGGCAGATGGCCGAATTTTTTCACCAGATCCGGATGTCCGAGCACATCGAACAACCCGCTTTCCGCCATCGCTGCGTACTCCCGCCAGTAGCCGTGCCAGATTTCCTCCAGATCCATCCCGTCCCAGCGGTCCAGCCACTTGGGGTTGTCAAAATCCCAGGCTCCGATGTCTGTAGATTCCAGATAGTGCACTGAGCCGATTAAATAGTCCCATTGATGGCGCCCGGCCAGGTTTTCGATCCAGGCAGTGCAGCCTGGCAGCCAGTCGCATTCCAATCCGGCCCGCACCGGGATTCGGCCGTTCGCGTGTCGCCGGGCGCGTTCGAGCCACTGGAAATATTCCGGCATTTCCGCGTCGAGCATCCGCCAGTCGTCGAAGGGCTCGGGCAGTTGCGGGGCGTGGTCGGAGACCCCGTATTCGCTGAGTCCCGCCTTGAGGGCGGCATCGACAAAGGCTTCGGGCTCGCCTTCCGCGTGACGGCAGAGCGGGGTATGGGTATGGTAGTCGGCTGGCACGGCTCGGGTTGGTTGCAATCCGGGGTTGTATCCCCGGGCGATTTCACGCTACAATCTCCCCGCCGTGCAAGCGCCGGCTTTCCAAATGTCCGATTTTCCCACCACTCCCGAAATTTCCAGTCCGGTCGTCGGCCAGCTCCTCGGCCAATTGCGCCGTCATCCGAAGCGTGTCGTGTTCACTGATGGCGAGGATCCACGGGTCCTGCGTGCCGCCGCCCGGTTGGTGGCCGAGCAGGCCGTTGCCCCCATTTTGCTGGGTGATCGCGACCGCATCCGGGCGTTGGCCGCCAGCCACGGCATCCCGCTCACCTTCGTCCACCTCATCGATCCGCCCCAGTCGGGGGACTTCGAGTTGTTCTGCAAGCGGGTGGAAAACGTCGGCCGGTACCGCCACCTGACGGTTGGCAACCCAGCGGAAATCGTTGCCCGCCCGCATTATTTCGGGGCCTTGGTGGTCCAATACGGGCAGGCGGATGCGGTCGTGGGTGGCAATAAGTCGAGCACCAGCGCCTTTTTTCGGGCGCTGATTCAGACGATCAAGCCAATTCCCAACATACCGAAGATTTTTGCCACTACCCTGCTTCACGGAGCCCACCTCCGGCACTTTGGAGGGGATGGGCTGCTCTTTCTGGCCGACTGCAGCCTGATTCCCCAGCCAACGGTGGAGGAACTTGCGGTGATCGCGCTGGAAACCGGGAAGCTCGCCCGTCATTTGTTAGGGCGGACGCCCCGGGTGGCGTTGCTGAGTCATTCCACCAGGGGGTCGTCCACCACTCCGGATGCCAAACGGATGGCGGCGGCAACCGCGCTGGCCCGCAGTCAGGCCGCTGCGGAGTTTCTGGAGATCGAGATTGACGGAGAATTGCAGGCGGATGTCGCTCTGGACCCTGCGGCGGCGGAGATCAAGTTGCCGGGGGCCGACGTGCGCCGCAGCGCCGATGTGCTGGTGTTTCCGAACCTCGACGCCGCCCACATTTCGCTCAAGCTCCTTGAACATTGTGCCGGAGCCCAGTCGTACGGCCAGATCGTCCTCGGGCTGGCGCGTCCCGCCGCCCACGTGCCGCTGACCGCCAGTGAGGAGACCTTGTTCGGCACGGCGGCCGTGGTGGCGGTGGAGGCGATCAAATACCACCTGCTCTATCCGGACGCGGACTATTGAGGCGCGGGGATGCGACTCCAGGAGCAGGCATCCGCCGGCAAACGCAGATTTCGGTGGAAAACGCTTGCCATGGCGGGGCGATGCGGTTGGAATCCCCCCGCTGTCAGGGGCCGCGGAGGTTCGGCAGGCGAACCCCGCCAGGACTTGATCGTAGCAACGGTAGTTTGTCCGGATTTGCCGCGGATTCCCTGGCAGCACTTTTTTCCACTCCCGAGGTCAGACGCTGCAGCGTTCCAGCGCCTGCCGCAGGCTGGCGAGTTTGTCGGGCCGCTTGGGGATGAATTCCTGGGCCACGTAGCCGGTGTAGCCGGTGTCCGCGATGGTGCGCATGATCGCCGGATAGTTCAGTTCCTGGGTTTCATCGATCTCATTGCGCCCGGGCACGCCGCCGGTGTGGTAGTGGGCGAACCAGCGGTGGTTCTCGCGGATGGTGCGGATCACGTCGCCCTCCATGATTTGCATGTGATAGATATCATATAACAATCCGAAGTGCGGGTTGTCCAGGCGCTCGCAAAGTTCCACGCCCCAGGCGGTGCGGTCACACATGTAGCCGGCGTGGTCCACCTTGCTGTTGAGCAGTTCCATTACGAGCGTGACTCCCAGTTTCCCAGCGGTCGGCAGCAGCCGCTTGAGTCCGGTGACACAGTTTTCGAGCCCTTGTCGGTCGGTCATGCCGTCGCGGTTGCCGGAGAAGCAGATCGCCAGTTTGCCGCCGGCGTCGGCGGTGGCTTTGAGGTGCGGCTGATAGGCGGCGACCAGCGCGTCGTGGTGTTCCAGGCGGTTGAATGCGTGGGTGATGGTTCCCACCGCCACCCCGGCGGCGGTGGTGGCGGGCGGGTTGCCCACGATCGCACAGGTGAGCCCGTGTTTGCGGAGGGCGGGGAAGTCGCCCGGCATCAGCAGGTCGATGGATTTCAAGCCCATCGCCTTGCCGGCGATGCAAAGGTCCTCCAGCGGGATGTCGCCGTAGCACCATTTGCAGACCGAGTGATTGATGCGCGAGCCGCCGGTGACGGTGTTCTCCGTAGTCATCAACAAGATTGTTAGATCGGCTTGGGCATGGTGGCCCATGCCCCCTTTTTCTTGCTGCTCTTGACGCAGGTTTCGATGAAGGCCAGACCGGTCCAACCATCCTCGACGTTGGCGTATTTGCTGCCGTCCGAGGTGAATTTCTTACCGGATTGCCACTTGCGGACATCGGCTTCGAAACAGCGGTGGAGGCGGGCGAAGGCATCGTGGAAGGCCTCGGGGTGACCGGCGGGAATGGTCGGCTCCGCCATGAGGTCGGCGGGGACGTTCTTGGGCAGAAACCCATCCCCGGGAGTGACGGCTCCACGCCAGTAAACGCGGTCCGGTTGGTCGGGCAGATGGATGGTGAGACACTCGGGTTCCTCCTGGCGCCAGCGCAAGGTGCCTTTGGTGCCGGAGATGGCAATGCCGAGGTCGTTCTTGTGGCCGATGCAGATCTGGGAGGCGCGGACGAGGGCCTTGCCGCCGTTGGAGAGTTTGCAGTAGATGGTGAAGTGGTCGTCGAGCTGGCGGCCTTCGACGAAGGTTTCCATGTGGGCGGACACTTGGGTGACATCGAGGCCGGTGACGTAGCGGAGTTGCATCAGCGCGTGGGTACCGATGTCGCCGCCGCAGCCGGAGCCGCCGGCGCGTTTGGGATCCACCCGCCAGGAGGCTTGTTGCTGGCCGGTGGCTTCGAGTTTGGAGGCGAGCCAGCCCTGGATATAGTAGGAATCGACCCAGCGGATGTCGCCGAGCAGGCCGGCCTGGACGATATAGCGGCTGAGGCGCGTGGTCCAGTGGCCGAGGTAGGTGTGGGCCACACCGAACGGCACGCCGAGCTTGCGGGAGGTTCTGACGAGGTCAGTGGCTTCCTTGAGGTTGAGGCAGAGGGGCTTCTCACAGAACACGGCGATGCCGGCCTTCATGGCTCTCATCGCCGGATCATAGTGGACGAAGTTGGGGGTGACGATGAGGATGTAATCGAGTTTCTCGGACTCCGGCAGACTGGCGTTGGCATCGATCATTTCCTGATAGGATCCGTAGCCGGTGATCGGGTAGGGCCAGTTGGCGGCTTCCTGCATGGCAATCTTGGGGTCGGGGAACAATGCGCCGGCGGTGATCCGGCGGGTGCCGTCGCAGAGGATGGCTTTCTGGTGCGGGTGGACGATGAAGGCGCCTTTGCCGCCGCCTACGAGTCCGACGTTGAGGGGTCTGTTAGACATGGTGGTTGTGGTTGGTGTTGGTTGGTGGGTTGGAATGAGAGCTTATTTGAACAAGGCCAGCACCGGACGGTGGTCGGAGGCCTCGTGCCATTCGGGATCGTCGAGGATGCGGGAGTTTGGAAAGTCGGTGTCGCGGCGGAGGGTTTGGGAGACGGTGACGTAGTCGAGCCGCGAGTAGGAATCGTGGATTTCCCAATAGTGGGTCCAGTGGACGCCGGCCTGGTCCTTGGCGCGAATGGCGGTTAGATAGGAGGGGGTGTTGTAGGTGCCGACGATGGTCTTGAGTGGCGGGGTGCCCCAGTCTTCGTTGAAGTCGCCGTAAACGACCAGTCGGGCGGTGGGTTCGGTGGCGAGGATGGAATCGACGTGATCGCGCAGCAGGTGGGCTTCGTGGAGGCGCATTTGCGCCTGGTCGCCTTCCTTGACTTCGCGTTGGGATTTGAGGTGGACGCCGAGGAAGCGGTAGGACTTGCCGCGGGCTTGGATGGAGGCGTCCAGAATGCCACGGTTCATGCCGAAGGTGGTGCCGTTGAGTTGGAAGTCGAGCTTGGCGGGGGTGGCGGTGGCGGTGAAGGGAAACCGCGATAAGATGGCCAGGTGGCGGGTGGGGTCGCTGCCGCCGGTGAAGTGAGCGTGCGGGAGGTCGAGCTGGTGGGATTTGAGCAGGGCCTGGAGTTCGGCGAGGTCTTCGCGGGTGCCGATTTCACAAACGCCGAGGACATCCGGTTGATGGCGGGCGAGGATGGTCGCGACCGCTTGTTTTTCTTTATCCGGCTTTGATGCGCCGGGAAGGCTTTCGCGATCGACGTAGCGATCCATGGTGAGCCAGTTTTCGACGTTGTAGGTGATGAAGCGCAGGCCGGTGGTGGTGGACTCGGCCGCGGTTTTGGGATCTACCTTGGCAGTGACCGCTGCAGAGTTGGCCTGGGGGACCGGGGTGGGGGCGGTCTGGGTGGCGGGCGGGGGTGGAGTGGCCCCTGGAGTATTCCAGTCCTTGGTGCCGCGCGGTTTGTCGCAAGATGGCAGGGCGCAGAGGATCAGCGAGGCCAGCAGCAGGCCCAATTTAGGCGTGGCGAATATCGCCTGCGGGGTGCTGATGGTGGGAGCGATGCGCACGATGGCAGAAATGGGTGTGGTCCCCACGGGACATCCTCGAAGTGAAACGAGACAGCGGCCAACCGCCACCCCGGATGCTCCGTGCTGAGGAAACGCCGCCGTTCGAGGCCGGGGACTCAGGACTCGTGGGCTTCCTTGCCGGCGGGTTCTTTGACGTCCGGTTCCTTGGTGCGGGTCTCGACTTCAGCGGTGGTGATTTCACGTTCGAAATCCTCGCGGGCTTTCTTGAACTCTCCCATGCTTTTGCCAACGCCGCGGGCGAGTTCCGGCAGTTTTTTCGCGCCGAAGAGCAGCAGGATGATTATGAAAATCATCACCATTTCTTGCATTCCAATAGGTCCCATAGGTGTGTGTGTGTGTGTTGAGTGTGCCCGGGCAACGTAGGGCGGAATGCCCGACTTGCAAGCCTATATTTACGGTGAAAACCGGCCTCTTCTTTCGGGCTGCCGCCAAACGGGCGGGAAAATCGGCCCGGACCTGCGCCGGCCAGCGGATCGGACGGGGTGCATGACAGAAAAGTCAAAGCAGGCAGGGATCGTCTCTCCGAGCGGTCCGGCGGATGAATCGCGAATGACACCAGCCATGAACCGTCGCAACGTCATCCCATGGCCTCGAATTCGCCACCCATTCTCACGGACCGCCCGGAGGTCGGTCCCTGCCAGTGCCAAGCGGGCAACGGGCGCTGACTTATTTGTCATGGTGGATCTTTCTGCGGGCGGGGGGGAGCCTTGTCCTTGGCGGCATTCCGTTTCACGATCCACAGCACCACCAGCACGATCCCGCCGGGATGATGACCAGCAGGCCAAGGGTCAGCAGAATGACGACGAGTTCGGGAAGTCCGGGAAGTCCGAAAGCCACGGGAGGAGCTTACTTGGCGGGTTCTGGGGTGGGGGCCGGAGCGGTTGCCGGGATGTCCTTGAAGTCCTCCGGCACCTTGGAGATGATGTAGGCCACGACGGAGGCGATATCGACCGGCGAGAGTTTCTGACCCCAGGCCTCCATTTTGGTTCCGTTGAAACCGGATTTGCCGGCGGGAGTGCCATTGTTGATGAGGTTGAAAAGATCCATGGGTTTGCCGCCATGCTCCCAGACGTGGTCGGTGAGCGAGCGGCCACCGGCGGAAACTTTCTTGCCCAGAATGGGATCCATTTTCATGGCGGAGAGGTCCTCGGCATGGCACTGCACACAGTTTTTCACGAAGATCGCCTCGCCGGCGGGGATCTGATCCTTCCATTCCTTGGAGTGGACGAGCTTGGAGTCGTCGAGGGCAGCCACGGTTCTCGCGAGGTCGGCCAGTTTGGCCTCCTGGATGGCGATGATCTGGTTGTTGATGACTTCCTGCGGGCTGGTCGACCACGGGGTGGCGTAGTAGAAGAACCAGAAGGAGACGAAGAAGACGATGGCCGCGAAGAAGGTGAACAACCACCAGTTGGGGAGTTTTTGGTCGAACTCCTGAATGCCGTCGAATTCGTGCTCGCGGAGAATGATCTCGCCTTTTTCTTTGGCGAAATGGCCGCGTTTCGGGTCTTGGCTCATGGCTGTGTGGGACTGGGATGAGTTGGAGGGGCGGTGGAATCGGCAGGAGGGGAGTCATCCAAGGGCAGCGCGGCGAGGGCGTCCAAAGCGGCCTTGGGCATCAGAAATGAGCGGATCGAGACGGTGATGAACACCGCAAGCAGCAGGATGATGGAAATCGCGGCGGCGATCAGCGCGAGGTCGCCGTATTCGACACGTTTGAATTGGTCTAGCATGGAGAGAGTTTCAAGTTTGAAGTTTGAAGTTTCAAGCACCCGAACTGGGGGCTTGGGGTGGGCTAGGGGGGGGGGACCGCAGGGGTGGGTGCGGCTGGAACGGCGGGAGTTGCTGGAACGGGAATTGCTGGAGCGGGAGTGGCTGGAGCGGGAGTTGCTGGAGCGGGAATTGCTGGAACGGGTGTGGCTGGAGCGGGTGTGGCTGGAGCGGCTGCGGGCGCGGCCGGGGGAGGGGGCGGGGTGGTGCCGGGAAGCTGCGGGATGGGGGCCGGCTTGCGGTAGCTGTCGGGGTTCAGGGGGGTGGAGGTGTGCGGTCCGTCCTTCTCCACCACGCGGAAAGTGCCGAGTTTCTGGACGTAGGCGATGAGGGCCACGCCTTTGGTGGTTTCCAGGTGTTTGCGGAGGGCGTCGCCCTGGAGGTCTTCCTTGCCGGGGATGAAGACGCCGGCCTTCACGAGGTTTTCGGCGATTTCTTCGGCTTGTTTCACGGCGTGGCCACGGATTACATGCTGATCCTCCATCGTGTAGGGCCACGGGACACCGAGGCGGCGTTGTTGGGCGATCCGGGTGGGCAGGGCCTTGATCAGGTCGTTGGAGGAACCTTCCTCGAAGAGGAATGAGTAGGAAGGCATGTTGGAGTTGTCGGACTTGGAACGGGGATCGAAGAAATGATTGAAGTGCCAGTCGTTGCCGCGTTTGCCGGAGCGCATGTATTTGCTGCCGGTGACGATGTCGCCGCCTTCGTGGGAGAGGTCCGGACCGGTCCGCTTGGAACCCCACTGGTAGGGGTGGTCGTAGATCGACTCGCCAAGGTGGGAGAAGTCATCAATGATCCCGGGGCGTCCGTAGCGGGCGACGTCGCCAGGCAGCATGCGGATCATCTGCGAGTGGCAGAGATAACAGCCTTCCGAAACATAGATGTCACGGCCGGCGAGTTCGAGCGGAGTGTAGAGTTCCTGGAGCCGGCCTTCGATGTTGTTGCCGCGGTTGACGATGAGGGTGGGGATGATCTGGACAGCACCGCCGATGGCTGCCGCGACAAAGACCAGGATGGCGAAGGGCAGATAGTTTTCGATGATGCGCTCATGCCAGTCGGTCCAGCTGTTGTTGGAGTTTTTGAACGCGAGCACTGCCTTGATGGCGATGAGGATGGAGAGGACCAGGGCCGCCTTGTCGGCATGGGGGGGCAGGAAGAACCACAGCAGGGTGGTGCAGATGCCGAGGAAAACATAGGCGAGCGGGTCGTTGATGAGGGCTTCCGACCAGCTCATGTGGTCTTTTTGCTGGGGCTTGAGCAGGGTGACCTCCACGGTTTCATCGTAGGGTGCGCCGGAGCGGGCGGTCCGCCAGACGTTGAAGGCGAGGAGGACGAAGCCGGTGAGGTAGAGCAAGCCGCCAAAGGAGCGCATGATGAAGAACACCTTGATCGAATCGAGGGTGTCGATGAACTCATAGAGCAGGGAGAAACCGTCGGGTTTGAACTGGCCGAGCATGAGGCCCTGGGAGATGCCGGAACACCACATGGCGACGATGTAAAGGAGGATCCCGACGAGGCTGATCCAGAAGTGCATGTCGGCGAGGGCAATGGACCACAGTTTGGTTTTCCAGAGGCGGGGGGCCAGCCAGTAGAACATGCCGGCAGCCATGCAGCCGTTCCAGCCAAGCGTGCCGGCGTGGACGTGGCCGATGGTCCAGTCGGTGTAATGGGAGACCGCGTTGACCGTGGTGATGGCCATGAGCGGGCCCTCGAAGGTGGACATGCCGTAGAAGGTGATGCCGGCGACGAAGAACTTGATGACCGGGTCGGTGCGGAGTTTGTCCCAGGCCCCGCGGAGGGTGAGCAGGCCGTTGAGCATGCCACCCCAGGAGGGGGCCCAAAGCATCAGGGAGAAGGTCATGCCCAGGTATTGCAGCCAAGTGGGGAGGGCGGTGTTGAGGAGGTGGTGGGGGCCGGCCCAGATGTAGATGAAGACCAGCGACCAGAAGTGGATGATCGAGAGCCGGTAGGAGTAAACCGGGCGGTTGGCGGCCTTGGGCATGAAATAGTACATGATCCCGAGGATGGGGGTGGTCAGGAAGAACGCCACGGCGTTGTGGCCATACCACCACTGGATCAGGCCGTCCTTGAGACCACCGAAGATCGGATAGGAGTGGCTCCAGGAGGTGGGCAGCGAAAGGTGGTTGACGATGTAGAGCATGGCCACCGTGATGATCGTGGCCATGTAAAACCAAAGGGCGACGTAGAGGCTGGGTTCATTGCGCTTGGCGATGGTCCAGAAGAAGTTGATGGCGAACACCACCCAGATGAAAACGACGCAGATGTTGATGGGCCAGATGAGTTCGGCGTATTCCTTGCCGCGGGTGAGTCCCAGCGGCAGCGTGACGGCGGCGGCGACGATGATGAGCTGCCAGCCCCAGAAGTGGATTCTGGTAAGCAGATCCGAGGCGGTGCGCACCTTGCACAGCCGCTGGGTGGAGTAGTAAATGCCGGCGAACATCATGTTGCCGACAAAGGCGAAAATCACCGCGTTGGTGTGAAGCGGCCGAAGCCGGCCGAAGGTCAGGTAGGAGACACCATCCGCCTTGAAGGCACCGCCGGTGAGCTTTTCCATCAGTCCCCACCAGTTGCCGTTCATTTGCCACCACGAGAGCTGGGTGGCGATCAGGACGCCGACGCTCATGCCGATGATCGCCCAGAAAATGGAGGCGATCATGAAGGCCCGGACGGATTTGTCGTCGTATTGGATGGTGGTGGTCATGGTGGGGAAAGTCGGAAAGTCG
>JAIPKB010000122.1 GCA_021733795.1 Akkermansiaceae bacterium
GCCTCCAACTGCCGGGAAATCCTCCGTTGCATCCGCTGCGGAGCCTGCCAGAACGTCTGCCCGATCTACCGCCAAGCCTCGGGCCATGCCTACCGGGCGACCTACGGCGGCCCCATCGGAGCCGTGCTTTCGCCGTTGCTGTTCGGTGACCGTTTCCCCGAGCTGGCAGACCTGCCGAAGGCCTCCACCCTGTGCGGCGCGTGCCACGAAGTCTGTCCCGTCAATATCCCGATTCCCGACTTGCTGCTGCGCCTGCGTGACAAGGCCAAACGCGAGGGGATCCACTCGCCGGCCGCCATTCCGATGGCTCCCTTCGCCACCTTGGCCACCTCGCCCACCCTCTGGCGCAGCGCGATGACCATGGCCAAGGTGATGAACCATCTGCCGATCCATCTGGCACCGGTCAAGCCGCTCCAGGACTGGCTGGGTCAGCGAACCTTGCCGCCGTCCCGTGGCGGGGAGTTCCGCAAGTGGCTGGCCAGGAGGAAGACGGAGGACGGAAGATAGAAGATAGAAGATAGAAGATAGAAGATAGAAGATAGAAGATAGAAGATAGAAGATAGAAGATAGAGTTAGCCCTCAATTCACTTTCCATGATCCATTCCACACCCACTCATTTGAACTCCCGGCCTCCAACCACCTGCCACCCGCTGCCTGCTCTGCTCTTGTGTCTTGCGTCTTGAAGTCTTGCGTCTCCTGTTGCCCCAGCCCACCATGTCCCGTTCCGCCATTTTCAGGAAAATCCAAGCCGCCACCTCCGAGATCAAGGCCAAAGAGCCGCTGCCGGACTACGATCCAGCGATGACCTGCTGCGAGCCCAAGCTCGAAGGTTCCGACCTGATGGAGGTGTTCGCGCGAAATCACGCCGCCGTCAACGGCCGGACGATGACGGGCGTTGCGGAACTCGCCGAGTTTCTCACCGCGACCGGCCAGCTTCACGGCTACTGTGATCCCGTGTTGCACGAGGTCATCGGCGGGCCGCTCGCCGCCGCCGGGCTCACGGTTGAGACCGTTTACGACCGGGCGCGCTACGATGATTACCAGTTCGGGATCACCCGTGCCACCGGAGCCATTGCCGAGTCCGGCACGCTGATTCTGGATGACGACCGCACGTCCAGCCGTTTGGCGGCGCTGTCGCCGTGGGTGCATGTGGCGGTGTTGGTGCGGGCCGGGATTCACCGCACGATCTCCGATGCCCTTGCCGCTCTCGGTGACAGCCCCAACGTGATTTGGGTCACCGGGCCCTCGAAGACGGCCGATGTTGAGGGGATTCTCATCGAGGGGGTTCACGGTCCGGGCGAACAGATCGCCCTGATCCTATGAGATGAACCCGAGATTGGAGATTGCAGGCCCCGTGAAATGAACTAGGATAGCCCCCGACCGATGATCAACTACCGAATACCACTGGTTTCACTGCTGCTGGCCTGCTTGGCTGGCGAGGCCTGCACCCAGTCGGTGGAACCGGGCGGGGTCCCGGGCGCTCCGCCGGCTGAAACCACGGCGGCGATGCCTTTGCCACCCGGCAAGTCTGCGGCCGAAGGGTCGATCCTGACCCGCAAGGACGCCCGTGCCATTTCGTTGAAAATCCCCGCCCCACGCGGCCTGATTGTGGATCGGGAGGGGTATCCGCTGGCTCAGACTACCGTGGCCTATCAGGTGGCCCTGCAGTTCAGGCAGTTCGAGGATGCCGACCGTGATTTCGTCATCCAGTGGGCCCGCACCCGGCTTGCCAGCCTCGCGCCGCTGGTGCAAAACCTGGTGACGAAAACCGACGACGAGTTGTTCGATCACTACCGGCACCGGCGCTGGCTGCCGTTGTTGGTGTCCGGCGAGATTGCGGCCAAGGACGCGCAGTTGTTGGAGGGGAAACTGGTCTCCGGGTTGTTGCTTCATCCGGTTTACCGCCGGTTTTATCCGGAAGGGGAGCTGGCCGCCCACCTTGTGGGATACACCGGCAGCGTGGGCAAACTGCCGACCGGACCGATCAATTTCAACGAGCCAATCTTTGAGGAAGCTGAAGGCCGCTCGGGCTTTGAGAAGTTGTTCAATGCCGAATTGACCGGTGTGCCCGGGATGATGCGGCTGCAGTTCGATGAGAACGGCAACAAGCTGCTCGAGGAGCAGGTGTCGCGGCCCAGGGCCGGCGGAACCGTGGTCACCACACTCAATCTAGCGTGGCAGCGGCGTGCGGAAGAGGTGCTGCGCAGCGGCTGTCGGCGCGGGGCCTTCGTGGTGATCGACGTGGTGACCGGCGAGGTGCTGGTGATGGCTTCCAGGCCGTCGTTTGATCTGAATCTGTTCGTGTCGGGCATCAGCGATGAGGATTTCAAGGCCTTGCAGGACGATCCCGGCCAGCCGTTGTTCGGGCGGGCGTTCCAGTCCGCTTACCCCCCTGCGTCGTCGTTCAAGCCGGTGGTGGCGCTGGCGGCGCTCAACAACGGCACGATCACCGGTCGCACCGAGATCTACTGCCCCGCGGCGATCAAGATCGGCAACCACGTGTTCAACAATTGGAGCAAGACGCCGGAGGGCGACATTGATGTGCGGCGGGCGTTGGCACGCTCCTGCAATCCGTGGTTCTATCAAGTGGGGATTAAAGTGGGGCCCACCGCGTTTCTCGGGTTGGCGCGGAGGCTCGGGTTTGGCGTGCGTTCCGGACTGCCGCTCATTGGGGAGACCGCGGGACTGGTGCCGAATGACGAGTGGATGCTCAAAAATGAGAAACGCCGGATTCTTGATGGCGACACCGCCAATATGTCGATTGGGCAGGGGTCCCTGCTCGCCTCGCCGCTCCAGGTGGCCCAGCTCATGGCGGGAATCGCCAATGGCGGCGCACTGCCCCGGTTGCAGCTCATCATGCAGGTCCAGGACCCGCACGGACGGGTGATCAAGGCGACCGTGCCCGAACGCCGGAACTGGCTGGGGCTCGATACGAAGGCCGTGGAAATCGTCCGCGAAGGCATGGCAGACGTGGTGAACGAAGGCTACGGCACTGGTAGGAGCGGTTCGCTCAGTTACACCGAGTTGTGTGGCAAGACCGGCACCGCCCAGTGGAGCAAGGCCAGAAAACAAAACCTGGCCTGGTTCGCGGGTTTTCTCCCTAAGGACAATCCCCGCTATGCCTTTGCCGTGCTTTACGAGGGACGACCCGGCGAGACGGTCTCTGGCGGTCGGCTGGCAGCGCCCATGGTGAGGAAGTTCTTCGAGCCGATCAAAGACGACATCAAGGACATCATTGCTCCGCCGCTCAAGGCGCTGATCGTGGTGGATGAGGACAATCCCGATGCCGTTCGCCCCACGCCAGACGGTGAAATCCTCGCTGCCCAGCCGGTGGAGGGGCCGCTGCGCGCGCTGCCGGTAAGCGAATTTGATCCGGATGCGGAGCCGGAGGAGTCTGTGATCGAGCGTGCACCCGCCCCGCCGCGGGCGCTGCCGGTGGATGATGACGAGGTCATTGATGAAACGTTC
The DNA here is from genome assembly GCA_021733795.1 of Akkermansiaceae bacterium. GTDB lineage: Bacteria > Verrucomicrobiota > Verrucomicrobiia > Verrucomicrobiales > Akkermansiaceae > Luteolibacter. The sequence continues at coordinate 3,469 of JAIPKB010000122.1, forward strand.
GAGGTGCGGTGAGTCGGGCGGGGGGGATTCGGCGGGATTGACGGTTTTTGGGCTGGACTAGCGGCCGGTTTCCCTTCACAGAAGGTGCCCCGCAGTGGACAAACCTCGCTTGCGGGAGAACTGAAACACATCCCAGCATCCCAATTATGGACATCCAAATCGCCACCCTCTGTGACTTCGCCGCCGACTACAACGGCAAGCTCGTTATTTCCGGAACTTTCGACACCCTGGTGGCCCGTGCCATGCCGGTGGTGCATCCCACCTGTGCGCTGGCCATGCGCATCTGCTTCACTCCGGAAGACGTCGGTCGCCACAAGCTCTCGATCAACATCATCGATGAGGATGGTGAATCGCTGGATCCCAACAACATGCCGATCGAGCCGGAGTTTGAAGTGGCGCTTCCCAAAAACGTCCCGTTCCTCACCCGCAACATCGTGATGAATCTCCAGGGCCTCCGGTTCCCGAAACAAGGGATTTTCTCGATCGACATCGGTTGTGACGGCGAAATCCTCGTCCGCCTGCCGCTGCGGATTCTCCAGGTGAATCAAGACGGCCAGCCGCAGGCCTGATCCATCTTTGATGGAATTCGATCGGGGCATGGTCCGAAAAACGCCATGCCCCGTTTTTTGGTTTTTCTCGGGCCGCCCGTTGGCAGGCTCTGACAACCATCATGACGGATATTCCGACAAGAGGAAGGCGTGTATGGGGACCCGTCCTTTAGAAATCCCCAATTCAAACGACCGTTGCGACAATCGGCCTCACGATCGTCGTTCCAATTGTCGCGTCAAAGGCCTGCCAACCGCTACCGGGGGGCAGCCTCCGATTCAGGTTGAGGTTTCTCTTTACCCTCCGGCTTCGACTCGGGGGCGGTAGCGGGTTGGTCAGTGCCGACTTGTGAGGCAGTCTGATTGGCATTTAACTTTTGGAGGGTGGAAGCGATTTCTTGGTATGACGGCCTGTAACGCACCTCAGCCAGCACCTTCTGAACCAATTTTGAGTTTCCCGCCTGGATCTGAGAAGCAGACCTATTCAGAACCATGCCGACGTATCCTTTATAGTAGCTATCAATTACTTGGTGGCTCACATACATATAGACTATTATGACTACCAAAATGATGTTTAAGCAGATTGAAATAGTAGTCTTCATTTTCGTCGCCGAACAGTGTATTCTCCGTGAGGAGGGTGGATATTTTGCGAGAGGGATCCAAGCAAAATCTGCTGGCTTTTTTGTGGGGTTCGCTTCATTCGCGGAGCCATTGGCGGGCGCGTTGTGACCCACGCGGCCACTGTGCTGCCGCTGGCAGACAGCAGGCCGGAAGCCCGCTTTCCATGACAGGCTGGAAGCCTATCCTCCCGGAGACCTTTGCGGTTCGCTGCAAGCAAACCATTCGCGGGTGTGTGGTACCCCACGCGGCTGTTATGGGTTGGTGCGTGGTTTCACCTTCGCTCCGTCCGGTTTCACCGGGTCCATCAGGGCGGCGATCGTCGCATTGACAAACGACCCCGGCGCCCCGACGTATTGGATCTTGCGTTCGCCGTCCAACACAAAGATCACCGGCAGGGAACTCACCCGATAGGTGTTGGCAAGCTCGCCGCGGGGATCGGAGAAATTCGGGAAGTCCAGCAGGTCCGCATCGGTTTGCTGGATGGAGCGGAGGTTTTTCAAGGTGTCGTTGTTGACCCCCACGACCGCCAGTTTCCCACCGGGGTAGGTGGCACGGATGGATTTTGTGAATTCCAACAGCCTGACCACATCCGCCACCCCGCTGTTCCAGAACACCAGCACCACGATCTTGCCACGGTGGTCCGAAAGTTTCATCGGCCGCGAACCGGAGTCCACTCCCACGAGATCGGGTGCCACCCGGCCTTTGGTTAGGTAGCGGATCACGTAGATTTCGTCTTGGGTCAGCTTGGCCATGGCAATGCCGTTGATCTCCACATCGGCGCTCTCGATGATGGCCTTCCGCAGCAATTTGAGCCGCTTGGACATGAGTTCCGGATCGTCGCCGATTGACCGGAGTCTCATCGCAATCGCCAGGGCGGCCACGCCCTGCACCGTCTTGGCGGCATGGCTGGACTCGATTTTCTCCAGCAGTACCAGCGAGCGGGGGTCGGAGCCGGAGGCGTAGGCCAGGCAGACCGGCGCGAGTTTGGGGCTGCGCATGTGATAGGTGGTGACGGCGGTCCCTGCGGCATCGAGTTCCTTGGCAAAGGCCGGTCCCACCGGCGAGACGGCGGCATCCGGCGCGGGTGCGCCCGGCCCCGCGCCGCCAGCGGTGGACTGGAGGTTGATGGTCAGGCCGATGAACCAGGCCAGCGGATCGAGCACCCATTCCTGATCCAGCGACGGAGAGATGGCATTCCACATCCTCCGGCCGTAAACGGCCGGGTCCGGGCGGGTGCTCCAGGCTTTGGTCCGGGCGTCCGGCGTCGCGGCGGCGTTTACCTCGAGGGTCCACTTGTCCATGTCGGCCTTGAACGAGGTCTTGACCCGCTCGGCATCGGCCGGGGTGGCATGAACCGCGAGCTGAAGCAGGACCGTAAACAGGAGCGGGAGACGAAGGAAAGAGGTCATGGGCCGGAGCATGGCAGGAGGCGGGGGGAAATGAAGTCAAAAATCACCGCCTCCGGCAGGATGTCAGGCACCGCCGCAAAAACCGGTGGCGGCCACCCTCGCCCGGTGATCCGCCGCTACCACCGCATCGAGCGAGCCGGACGGCTGCACCTCATGGGCGGCCATCACCGCCGCCACACAGTGCCAAATCCCGGGAAACGAAAGCCGCCCGGCGCGGAAGGCCTCCACCGCCACCTCATTGGCGGCATTGAACACGGCCGGCAGCGTGCCGCCCGCCAGCCCCGCCTGCCGCGCCAATTCCAACGCGGGAAAATCCTCATGCCGCGGTTCCTCGAATTCCAAACTGCCCAAGGCGGCGAAATCCGGGGCCTCCAACCCGCCCGCCACCCGGTCCGGCCAGGTCAGCGCGTATTGGATCGGGAAACACATGTCCGTCCGGCTCAACTGGGCCAGCACCGAACCATCCCGGAATTCGACCATCGAGTGGACGATGCTCTGCGGATGCACCAGCACTGCGATCCGCTCCATGCCGATGCCGAACAGCCAGCGGGCCTCGATCATTTCCAGCCCCTTGTTGATCATGGTGGCGGAGTCGATCGTGATTTTCGGGCCCATCTGCCAGGTCGGATGTTGCAGGGCCTGGGCCGGAGTGACTTGCGCCAGGTCGGCGGCCGGCAGCTTGCGGAAGGGGCCGCCCGAGGCGGTTAGGATGAGTCGCGAAACCTCCTCGGCTCCACCGCAGTGCCCTTCCAGGCATTGGAAGATCGCGTTGTGCTCGCTGTCCACGGGGAGCAGTTTCACCCCGTGCCGGGCCGCCGCAGTGGTGATGATTTCTCCGGCCATCACCAGGATTTCCTTTGAGGCGATTGCCAGATCGTGGCCGGCTTCGATCGCCGCCAGCGCCGGTTGCAGTCCGGCGGTGCCCACGATCGCCACCAGCACGATGTCCGCCTCCGCCAAGGTCGCCAGCTCCATCAATCCTTCCGGTCCCACCCGCACCCGCACTCCGGGTGGCAGCCGTTCGCGCAGCGCGGTTTCCTTGGAGGCATCATGGATCGCCACTTCCCTTACCCCGGTCTCCCGGGCCTGGGCGGCGAGCCGTTCGATGTTTTCACCGGCGGCCAGGCCCACGATTTCGATCCGGTCCGCCAGGCGGGCGGCCACCTTGAGGGTGGAGCATCCGATGGATCCGGTGGACCCCAGCAACACGACCTTTCGTTTGCGGACGGCACTCATGCGGCGGCGGGTGAAATCCATAACAGATAATAATACAAGACCGGCGCTGTGAAACAGATACTGTCGATCAAATCCAGAGCCCCACCGATCCCCGGCAGCATCCGGCCGGAATCCTTCGCATTGAGCGCGCGTTTCACCACGCTTTCCGCCAGATCGCCGATGACTGCCAGCACCCCGAGCAATCCTCCTAATAGTACCACATGTGGCCACCCGCCGAGCACCGTCAAGTGCTGGGGAAACAGCGCGTAGAGTCCGCACGCGGCCAGTTGGGAGAATGCCAGGCCACCGGCGAAGCCCTCCCAGGTTTTGCCCGGGCTCACCTCCGGGATCATCTTGTGGCGGCCGATCAGTGAACCGGTTAGATAGGCCCCCATGTCCGAAAACTTGGTGACCGCCAACAACCACAGCAAAATGAACGCCCCGGGAGTGGTCACCTCCCCGGCCCCTTCCCGCCACTCGGGCAGCAGGAACAGCAGCTTCGCCGTGAAATTGAACAACACTGCGACATACACAAACCCGCCCACAGTGGCCATCACTCCGGTGAATGTTTCCACCCCGCGGAGCGGCTCGCGCAATTGCAGGATGAACGCGCCGCAAAGCACCACTACGATCGCCGCCAGTTCCCAGCCCGGCCATGGCGGACAGGTTCCCGTCAGCCCCGCGTGTAGCACCGCGCAATACAAGGCCGCCACCAACAAGCCGAAGCGGCCAAAGCACCGCACGCCAGCCCGCCCCGCCATTTGAAAGAACTCCAGGGTGCCCAGCACCGCCAGCACCGCGATCAATCCCAAATAAGCCCAAGTCCTCATGCTTGCAAACGTCACCGCCAACAGCCCCCAAAGCAAAATGGTGCTGCCCGTTCGCCGGACAAAAACCAGCGCTTTGGAGGGTGGGGAGGTGGGAGTGTTGGTAGCCATGCCGCACCGCATCCAAGCCGCCCGGCCCCGCCTTGGCAAATCATTCCGCATTTTTATCGCAACCTTTCCAAACCCGCAGGGTTCACCCCCTTGCAGCCCCGCAAGAGCGGGCTCACTCACATAGTCAAAACAACCAACCACCAACCACCAAACAACATGAAGACCACATACCTCATCGCACTCAGCGCCATCCTCGGCACCTGTGCCTTCGCCGAAGAAACTACCCCCGCCCCCGCCGCTGACGCTCCCAAGCCCCCCGCCGAACGGGCACGCCCGCAGGGCGGACGTGGTAGCGGTGGCTCCCGCATGAGCACCGAAGATCGGGTCAAACGCATGACCGAAACACTGGGACTCACCGAAGAGCAGCAGGCCAAAATCAAGGCCATCTACGACAAGTCCGCGGCCGAGATGAAGGTACTCAGGGACAAGGGATTCCAAAACCTTACGGATGAAGATAGGACCAAGATGCGCGAGATGATGAAGACGCAGACGGAAGCAGTCAATGCCGTGCTCACGCAGGAACAGAAGGACAAAATGAAGGCGGATATGGAAAAACGCCGTGGTGCGGGCCGCACGGGTACTCGCCCAGGTGGTGGCCGTCGAGGCGCCCCTCCGGCCACCGACAAGCCCGCTGACAAGGATCCTGAATAACCTCTGATCCAATCAGAACCTAACACCAAACCGCAGATGGTTCACGCCATCCGCGGTTTCCTTTTGTCGGGCCGGAACGTCAAGGGGGGGGCGTCTCCGCCCTCCTCAAGGCATGGGGGCGTCCCGCCCAATACTGTCAGCTTAAGCCTAACCCGACGGATGGCGGACAAGGTCGAGACGCAATATCGGGGCCGCATGAGGATGCGCTCGATCAAGGCGACACCGATCTTGTCACCGCGACGCTGCCGCTCGGCTCCGGACCGCAGCGATTCGTGCGTTTGCGGACAGGGCGGCCGTAACCTTGGCTACGGTGGTGTGTCAACGGATGTTCGATGCCGGCATCCCTGAGAATTACGCTTGCTTCCGGCAGCGGGTTGGCTATCCTGAAGACCACCCGCGCACGCCCTGCCTCAACCGGCCCGTCCATCCAAAACCATGAACAACGAGACTCGCCAAGCCTTTATCGAACTGCTTCTGCTGGCCCCTTACCTCGATAAACAACTGTCGGTGGTTGAGGACGAGGCCTTGGAAAGAGCCCTGACTGCGATTGGTTGGAGTCCCACCCGGCCAGGGGACGCCAGCCTTTCCACCGCATTTGCCCTGGTGCGCGAAGCCGCTACCAACGAACTCAAAACCGACGAATTCATGCGTGAGCGAATTGCCATCATCAGATCCGCAGGCGAATCATCGCTCGCCTTCGGGTGGCTTGGCAGGATTCTGGGATCCGATGGCATGTCCAGCGACGAAAGTCATTTCCTCCAGCGGGCGAAATATCTGCTTTTCGACTGACGCCTTGGGAGCTCAGGAGACTTGGGTGCACGACAAAAAAGTCAGCGCCCGTTTCCAGCTTGGCAGTGGCAGGGAGTTTTGTCCACAACCGATCGGCTGTTTTTGAAAAGCCCTCGCCTGAAAAAAAGCCCCGCCCGGTGGCCGGGCAGGGTGGTGAGAGGTGGATCCGGGGTGGGGAGCCGCCGGCTTACTTGATCGGGTTGGCTTTGGGGGCCTGAGGCGCGGGTTGCTCGGCATCCGGCGCGCGGTTGTCGCCTTCTTCCTCTTCGACCGGCTCCGGAGCGAAGGGGTCCATGCCGCCGAGTCGGAGGCGGAGGCCGTTGCCCATGAAGTTCTCATCCAGGTTGAGCTTTTCGAGCCGGGCGCGAACCTCGGGCGGAGCCGCGGCTTTGTCCTGTTCGGTGTCCCACGGGCCACTCCAGATTTTCTTGCCTTCCTGGTCGCGGACGGTCGCCTCCTTGCCGCCGTCTTTGGAATTGAGTTCGACGCTGCCCTCGCCATCTGCGATGCGGACGGTTGCGCCGCCCTGGATCTTGATTCCGCCGCCGATGCCTTGCTGCTTGAGAGCGTCGTTCATGCGCTTTTGCATTTCCCGCATCTCCTTGTTCATATCGGGGTCGGCGAGGTCACCGAGGGGCGGCAATTCATCGGCACCGAAGGCTCGGAGTTGGCGTTCGATGGCTTTCCGGATGCGGTCGGCCTGACCCTTGGGCATGCCCCGGAGCATGAGGTCATCGAGGTGGTTGGGGGCGGGGTCTGCAGCCATGCCGTCGGGACGCGGGGCCAGGGTGAGGGTCTTGGTGGCGGGCTTGCACTGGTGGATGAAGTCGATGGCGATTTCGGCACCCGGCTGGTGTTGCTGGATTTGTGCGGCGAGTTCGGCGTGGGAGCTGACCGCCTGGCCGCCGATGCGGGTGATGACGTCGTGCTCCGCGAGTCCGGCCTTGGCGGCGGGGCCATTCGGGTCGAGCAGGCGGATGACCACGCCTTCCTCCGGTTTGAGGTTGAGGTGGGCGGCAAGGGCGTCCGGCACAGCGGCGGCACCGATGCCGAGGTAGGCGGCGGCCGGAGCCTCGGCCTCGGCCTCCTGCCTGGCGGGAGCGGCGGGTTGTTCGGCGGCCGGGACTGCCGGAGGTGGGGAGGTGTCGTCCGGCGGTTCGATGGCGATGGCCGGAGCGGTGAACAGGGCGGTGAGGCCCAGCGGGATGAGGGAATGACGGAGGTGTTTCATGATTCGCAAGTGGTTGGTGTTCCTACTATGAGCGTAGTAGGAAAGCGGATTTGTTGATTATTTTTTCAATCGAGTTTTTCCGGAAGGAGGATGTATTCGACGCGCGGCTGTTCGACTTCGTATTTCCGGCCGTGCTGGTCAATGAGGGTGACGCGGTCGCGGTAAACGACCTTGACGACGCGGCGTGGTTGGCCGGGGGATTGCCAGAGGACACCTTCATCGCTGGCTTGTGAGAGATCGGTGCTGAAGCCGGCTGGGACGAAGTTCGAGGCGGAGCGCGGACCCGGAGGGGGGGGCGGGCCGGGCCGGGCGGTGGTTTTGCCGTTGGTGGCCACGGCGGAGTCATTCGGTTGGGTGGGGATCAGCAGGGCCGTGGCAGCTCCGAGGAGGGCGACGGCGGCGGCGATCGGGAGCATGTAGCGGCCCCGGTGGCGGGTGGGGGCGGGCTTGGCGGCGGGGAAGGGGACGACGGTGGTTTCCCGGCCGGTGGTTTTCCGGAGGATGGTGGCGGCGAGGTCTGCGGGCAGCGGGGCGGGGTTGATGCGGCGCAGGGAGGCAGCGAACTGCGTCTCGACCGGGGTGAGGGTGGTGCCGGTGCGGCGGGCGGTGTCCGCAAGCCGTGCCGAAAGCTCGGGATCGAGCGCCGCGGGGCGGAGCGCGTGGAGCTTGGCTTCGAGTTCCTGGAGATCGTGTGACATGGTGGGAATCGGTTGAGGAATGAGGCGGTGATCATCAAATGGAGAGGTCGCCGCGGCGGCGGGCATTGCCAAGGCTGTTTTTCAACGCTTCAAGTCCATAGCGATACCGGGAGGCGGCTGTGTTTTGGGAAATTCCAAGAGTTTCACCGATTTGGGCGAAAGTCTGGTCGCCCCAGATCTTCATGACGATGACTTCGGTGAATTTCGGCGGCAGGGATTTGAGTCCGGCTTCGAGCTGGACGCGGGTTTCGTCGTCCGATGAATCGGACTCGAACCATGGGTGGAAGGTCTCGCGTTGGCCCGCCTCGGTGTCGCCGGCCACGCATTCCTCGCGGCGTTTGCGGCGGTCGTCGCGGCGGGAGAGATCGATTGCGAGGCGGCGGATGCTGGTGTAGAGGTAGGGCAGCCAGGATTCTTCGCCGCCGACGAATTCGCCCGAGCTGAGTTTGTCAAAAAGCCGGACGAGGGCGTCCTGGACGACGTCTTGAGCGTCTTCGTGGGAGCGGGTTTGCTGGCGGGAGAACAGCAGCAACCGCGGGCCGTGGTGGGCCAGCCAGGCGTCCCATTCGGCGGCGGAGGGCGCTTCGGATGGCGGGCTGGCGGCAGGAGTGGGCATGGGGGCTGGATCGTCCATAAAGCAACACGGAGTCGGAATTTCGTTCTTGAAAGAGGGGTGCGGGGCGGGTCACGGGCGGGTGCCGCCCAGCTCGCAGATGTGGGCGAATTGGGAGGGCTCCACCGGGGTGATCGAGAGTCGGGACCCACGCTGGCAGACCCCCATTTCCGCGAGCAGCGGGTCAGTCTTGAGTTCGTTCAGGGTGAGGGTGGCGGGGAAGGTGGCCACGTGGTCGAACTCGACCATCCACCATCTGGGGTTGGCGGGGCTGGACTTGGGGTCGTGGTATTCGGAGGCCGGGTCGAACTGGGTGGGGTCAGGCAGCGGGGGGCCGGCGACCCGGGCGAGACCGACGATGCCGGGTGGTTTGGCATTCGAGTGATAGAACAGCGCGAGGTCGCCGGGTTGCATGTCCCGCCACATGAAATTGCGGGCCTGGTAGTTGCGGACTCCGGTCCATGGTTCGCGGCCCACGCGGGCCAGATCGTGGATGGAAAAGACCTCGGGTTCGGATTTGATCAGCCAGTGGCGCATGACTTGACGGAAACCCAAGCCGGGGCAGATCACAAGCGAAAACTAGAGCTGGAGATCGGCGTTGATCGCCTCCAGCACGTCGAGTTCCGGGCGGAAGTTGGCGGCGTGGTAGGAACTGCGGACGAGCGGGCCACTGGCGACGTGGCGGAAGCCCTTGGCCAGGGCGATTTCCTTGTAATCATCGAACATCGTCGGCGGGACGAACTCGATGACCGGCAGGTGCTTGACCGAGGGGCGCAGGTATTGGCCCAGGGTGAGGACGCCCACGTCGTGGGCGCGGAGGTCGTCCATCGCCTGGAACACTTCCTCCGGGCGCTCGCCGAGGCCGAGCATGAGGCCGCTTTTGGTGGCGACATGGCCGCCGGCCATGGCTTTGGCCTTCTTGAGAACGGTGAGACTGCGCTGGTATTGGGCGCGGGACCGGACCAGCGGGGTGAGCCGGGCGACGGTTTCCAGGTTGTGGTTGAAAATATGCGGGCGAGCCTCCATGACCATGGCAAGGGCTTCGTCGCGGTCGTTGAAGTCGGGGACCAGCACCTCGATGATGGTTTCCGGGTTGAGCCGGCGGACGGCTTGGATGGTTTGGCGGAAATGATCGGCTCCGCCGTCCTTGAGATCGTCGCGGGCGACGGCGGTGATGACCAGGTGGCGGAGTTTCAGCCGCTGGGTGGCCTCGGCCACGCGTTGCGGTTCGTCGGCTTCCAGCGGATCCGGGCGGGCGGTTTTGACGGCGCAAAACCCGCAGGCACGGGTGCATTTTTCCCCGGCGATCATGAAGGTGGCGGTGCCGTGGCTCCAGCATTCCCAGCGGTTGGGGCACTGGGCTTCCTCGCAGACGGTGACCAGCTTGAGGTCGGTGACCAGGGATTTGGTGGACCAGAAAGCGGGATCCTTGGGCAGTTTCACCTTGATCCAGTCCGGTTTCTGGTCGCGGTGGAGGGAGGGGTCGAGGGTCGGTTTGGTGCCACAGGTGCTCATCGGGGCGGAAGGTAAGCGCTGGGGGCGTTTCCAGGAAGTGCAAAAGCACGAGATCGCAAGACACCATTCTTATCTGCGGAAATCGGCCGACAGATGGGTGACGGCTCACCCCATCCGGTGATGGAGTGGTTTGCGGAGATGTCAGCCGCGAGGGCGCGCCTGACTGCACCCGAGGGCGGGTGCGGTCCCCACTCCCACGGCATGGCGCCGGGCTCAGTAGCTGACCTGCCACAGCACGAGGCCGTGGGCCGGGGCGTTGACGCCGGCCTGACGGCGGTCCTTTCCCGCCAGCATGGCGGGCACGGCGGTGGCCGGATACCGGCCGTAACCGATTTGCACCAGCGTGCCGACGATGGCCCGGCACATTTTGTAGAGGAATCCCTCACCCTCGATGATGAGGGAGACATGCGGACCACGGCGGCGGACGCTACAACGGGTGAGGGTGCGCACCGGATCCAGCAATTCGGTGCCGCGGTTGGTGGTGAAGGCGCGGAAATCATGGCGACCCACAAAGTCGGCCGCCGCCGTCCGCATGGCGGCGAGATCCAGCGGGCGCGGCACATGCCAGGCTTGGTTGCGGCGCAGCGGGTCCATCACCGGATGGTTCCAGACTTGGTAGCGGTATTGCTTGGAGCGGGTGCCGAACCGTGCGTGAAACGCCAGCGGCACCCGTGCTGCCGAGCGCACGCGGATGTCCGGGGGCAGCAGGGCGTTGAGCGCCAGCGGCAGGTGCCCGGCAGGCATTCGGAACTCCTCCGCCGGAACCTCGAAGTGCGCTGCCAAACCACGGGCATGGACGCCGGCGTCGGTGCGGCTGGAGCCCACCACCGACGGATGGCTGCGGAACAACCGGGCGAGTGCCCGCTCGACCTGGTCCTGCACGCCGCGTCCGGACGGCTGCGTTTGCCAGCCATGGTAGGAACTGCCGTCGTATGCCACGGTGAGTTTGAATTTGAGTGTGCCCACGGGCTGATCGAATCACGATCCGCCACCGGTGGAAATCCTTTTCGCTCCTGGCTGCAACAGGGGTAGCGCGGCACCGCCGGGGCCGCCGGGTGGGGCAGTTGGGACTCGCTCTCTGGGATGGTGCCTGGGTAACTCATTGGCTTCCTCAGGCGCACGCGTTGTGACCAACGCGGCCACGGAAGAGGCGGCTGCCCATTCTTCACATGCCTCCCATGCCTCCCATGCCTCCCATCCCTCCTACAGCATCTGGGTGTCCACCAGCAGCCGGTAGGTGCCGTTCTGGGCGAGCAGCTCCTCATGGGTGCCGCTTTCGACAATGCGGCCGTGATTGAATACCAGCAGGCGGTCGGCATGGCGGACGGTGGATAGCCGGTGGGCGATCACCAGGCTCGTGCGGCCGGCCATCAGCCGCTCCAGCGCCTCGTTGACCAGGCGTTCGCTCTCGGCATCGAGCGAGGAGGTGGCTTCATCCAACAATAGGATCCGCGGGTTGGCGAGGATCGCCCGGGCGATCGCCACCCGCTGGCGCTGGCCGCCGGAGAGCTTGGTGCCGCGGGGACCGACCACGGTGTCGTAGCCCTGGGGCAGGGCGCTGATGAACTCGTGGGCGTTGGCCTGGCGGGCGGCGGTTTCGATTTCCTCCTGGCTGGCACCGGGTTTGCCGTATTCGATATTTTCGCGGATCGAGCCGCCGAAGAGCATGATTTCCTGGGGCACGATGGCGAGCTGCGAGCGCAGTGCCTTGAGCGCGATGCCGTCGGCCGGGCGGCCGTCCAAGGTGATCCGGCCGGCTTCGGGATTGTTGAAGCCGAGGATCAGCGAGAACACGGTGGATTTTCCCGCGCCGGACGGCCCCACGAGGGCGACCCGCTGGCCCGGCTGGATGTCGAACGTGAGATCATCGAGCACCAGCACATCCGGTCGCGAGGCGTAGCGGAAGGAGAGGTTCTCAAAGGCGAGCGAGCCGCTCAGCTTGGTGAACGGGTCGCCATCGGTGCGCTCCGCCGGGGTGTTGAGCAGTTCGCGGAGCCGTTCGGTGGCTCCGGAGGTTTGTTGGATTTGCGAGATGATCTCCGGAAACGACCCCAGCGAGGCTCCGACAAAGATCGAAAACAGGATGAACGCCGCGAAGTTCTCCATCGAAATCTCGCCGTTGGCCAACATCCGCGCACCGTGCCAGGTGACAAAGGTGATGGTGCCGAACAAGGCCAGAATGACGAAGGAAAGGAAGCCCGCCCGGAATTTGGCACCCTGCAGCGTGACCCCGAGAAACCGCTGCAAGGCTACATCGTAGCGGGCCGCCTCGAAGGGTTCGTTGGTGTAGGATTTCACATCGGCGATCCCCTGCACAGTTTCCTCGATCACCGTGCCGGCCTCCGACAGCGAATCCTGCGCCTCCTTCGAGTGACGCCGCACCCGCCGCCCGAACACCGCAATCGCCAGCACCACCACCGGCACACAGCCCAGCATGATCAGCGAGAGTTTCCACGAGGCAATGAAGATCACGATGATCCCGCCCACCAGCACCACCGACTGCCGCACCGCCTGCGGCACCGTGGTCAGCAGCGTTTCCCGGACCACCGCCAGATCGGCTGCCACCCGGGTGCTCAGGGCACCGGCCCGCTGCTCGTGGAAATACGGCAGCGGCAGCCGCACCAGATGATCGAATAAATCCCGCCGCAGCCGGTTGAGCGCGGACTCGCCGGACCGGATGAAACCCTGCACCCGGAAAAACCCGATGAAGGCCTGCAACGCGAGCGCGGCCATCAGCTTGAGCGCCACGGCATTGGAGTCCGCCAGCACCTGCTGGGGGTCGATCGCACCCCCGCTGCGGAAGGCGTCCACCGGGTTGCCCACCAGTTCCTTGAGAAACCACGGAAACGCCAGCGACAGCCCGGCGGTGAGGAACAGCGCGATGAGCGACGGGATGAACACCGCCTTTTCCTGCATCAGGTAGCTCAGAATCCACTTGTTCGAGGAGATCGGTTTGGGAGAAATGGGGTCGGTCATGGGCGGGAGAACAGGGAAAGCCCTCCCGCCGGTGGAATCAAGGAAGAAATTTGCTGGCGTTGCCGCGCCGGGCGCCTACACTCGCCCTCCCGAGGAGGGAAACCACACCATGATTAAAGGAGCACCACTGGCCATTGCCTGCGCCAAGGCCGCCGCCGAGATTCAAGCCGAGAACATCCGCGTCTGGGACATGCGCGGCGTGTCCAACCTCACGGATTTCATGGTCGTCTGCTCCGGTTCGTCCATGCCCCACCTGCGCGCCATCCTCCGCGATATCGGCGACCTGGTGCAAAAGGAACACTCCGTCAAACCCTTCAAATCCGAAGGCAAGGCCGATACCCGGTGGGTGGTACTCGACTACATCGACGTCATGGTCCACGTGATGCACCAGGAAATGCGCGACTACTACGGGCTCGAGGAACTCTGGGCCGACGCCAAGGAAGTCGCGTGGAGCGAGTAGGCCACGGCCGTGAATTTTCCGGCGCGGGTGATTTAGGTGTTGCCAAACCCCTGATGGCTGCCTAGTTTTCCCGCCCCACCCAACCCGGACAGGTGTCAGAGTGGTCTAATGAGCACGCTTGGAAAGCGTGTGTGGCGGCAACGTCACCGAGGGTTCGAATCCCTCCCTGTCCGCCATCTGGTTGCGATGTTGACGCAACCTATTCAAAATCAATCACTTGTGACGAAAATGGACAAGCCGGGACAGGCTTTCCACACAGAATTCCACACAAGTTGACGCGAAAGCCGGGGTCTATGGCCCCGAAGAAGAAAAAACGCCGCAGCAAGGTCGTTGAGATCGGTAGCGGCACGACCCGAGTCCGCATCTACACCATCAACCGCAAGGACGGATACGATCAGTTCACCTTGTCGTGGAAAGAGGGCGGCCGACGCCGGACCCGCTGCCTCGCGTCGCTCGAAGAAGCGGGAATGATCGGTCAGCAGACGACCGTGCGGTTGGCGAACGGCAGTGTTGCCGACGAGGTGACCAAGCGTGACATGGAACTGCTCCGCCACTGTGAGCACACCGCGCAGCAATTCGGCGTCAGCCTGACTGCCGCCATGGACGAATGGGCGAGTGCCCGCAAAACCGCCGGGGAGATTCCTCTATCCGATGCCGTCCGCTTCTACGCGGCGAACCGGATCGACCTGCTCGCCGTGAGAACTATCGCCCAGGTGGCCGACGAGTTCGTAGAATCCCGGTGCGGCAGCGGTGTCACCGAGATCTATGTCCGGAACTGCAAGACCAGTCTCAAGCGGTTCACGGACTGCGTGAAGGGCAATATCGCGGATGTCACGGTTGCCGACATCAACCGGTTTCTCAAGGGGCTCGCCAGTCTGGGGCCGGTCAGCCGCAACGGCATCCGCCGGAACATCGTGACCATGTTCGGTTTCGCCAAGCGCCACGGCTATCTCCACCCCGACCGCAAGACGGCCGCCGAACAGAGCGAGTCATTCAAGGAACCGGAAACCGAGATCGAGATCTTCACTCCCGGGGAAATGGAGAAGATCCTCCTGGCGGCCCACGCCCGCATTCTCCCGCTCATCGCAATCGGTGCGTTCGCCGGCATCCGTTCCGCCGAGGTCTGCAAGCTCAACTGGGAAGACATCAAGTGGGACCGGGGGCACATCGAAATCGCGGGGAAGAAAGCGAAGACCGCCGCACGGCGGTTGGTTCCCCTCCCCGACAACCTCAAGGCCTGGCTTGCCCCGTGGCGGGACGAGACCGGACCGATCATCACGATCAATGACCCATCAGGTGCCCTCGGCGATACCGCCGTCAAAGCTCAGATTCCTGGCGGATGGCGTCAGAATGCCCTCAGACACTCGTTCATCAGCTATCGGGTAGCGGAGACCGGCGACGTGGCCCGGACCGCTCTGGAGGCTGGCAACTCCCCGAAAATGATCTTCCGCCACT
>JAIPKB010000123.1 GCA_021733795.1 Akkermansiaceae bacterium
GAAATCCACTTCAACGATCTGTTGCTGGGATAAGACAGGAGGACGGGGGACAGAGGACAGAGGACGGAGGACAGACGACAGACGACAGAGGACAGACGACAGAGGACAGACGACAGACGACAGACGACAGAGGACAGACGACAGACGACAGACGACAGACGACAGACGACAAGAACTCGCGTTGTGACCAACGCGCCTACGATCTACGACCTCCGACTTTCAGCATTTCAGCATTTCAGCATTTCAGCATTTCAGCATTTCAGCATTTCAGCTTTTACCCATCATGCACCTCGGCCTCGACAGCAGCACGCAAAGCCTCAAAGGCATCATCATCGACCCCGTCACGGGGACGGTCGTCCACCAGTCCACCGTCAACTTCGCCACCGCCCTGGCGGACTACCCGGCCGCATTTTCGCCAAGCGGGGATCCACTTGAAAAACACTCCGACCCCCGGCTGTGGCTGGCCGCGCTGGATCTGCTTTGCCGGCGCATGGCGGACGCCGGCGCGCCGCTGGCGCAAGTCAAGGGCATCGGCGGTTCAGGCCAACAACACGGCTCAGTTTACCTAACTGCCGAGGCCACCGCCATCCTCGCCGGGCTGGATCCCGCCGGATGTCTGATCGACCAGCTCACGCCAGCGTTTTCCCGGGCGACCTCGCCGATCTGGATGGATTCCTCCACCACCGCCCAGTGTGCCGAACTTACCGCAGCCATCGGTCCGCGGCTCCAGACCGACACCGGATCGCCCGCCATCGAACGGTTCACCGGAGCTCAAATCCGCAAGTTCGCCCGACAGGATCCCGCCGCCTACGCCGCCACCGACCGCATCCACCTGGTGTCTTCCTTCATGGCCTCGGTGCTCACCGGGACCCACGCCCCCATCGACTCGGGCGATGGCGCGGGCATGAACCTGCTCAACCTCCACACCCTCGGCTGGGACGCGGAAATCTGCGCCGCCACCGCGTCAGGACTGTTAGAAAAGCTCCCGTCCGTTGCCGCCAATGGAGCCATCGCCGGCAAGCTGTCCCCCTATTTCATCAAATACGGGTTTTCGCCCGATACCCGGGTTGCCGTCTGGACCGGCGACAACCCGGCCAGCCTGGTCGGCACCGGTGCCGCCCGCCCGGGGCTGGCGGTGGTTTCGTTAGGCACCAGCGACACCTTCTTCGCGGTGCTTTCGCCCTACCGCACCGATCCGGACGGCTGCGGCCACGTGTTTGGCAATCCGGCCGGCGGTTTCATGTGCCTCACCTGCTTCAAGAACGGCTCGCTGGCCCGCGAACGCGTCCGCGATCTAACCGGCGTGGACTGGCCGTTCTTCGATGTCACCGCGTTCGAGCAGACCCCTGCCGGAAACTCCAACCAACTCGCCCTGCCGTGGTTCGAAGCGGAGATCACCCCGCCCGTACTAACCCCCGGTTTGCGGGCCAACTTTGATTTTGACGCCGCCCCGCCCGCCGTCAAAATCCGGGCGGTGATCGAGGCGCAGATGCTCTCGATGCGGGTTCATTCCCACTGGATCGGCGATTTCAAAGCCATCCGGGTCACCGGTGGTGCCTCGCGGAGCACCGGGATTCTCCAAACCCTGGCGAATGTCTTCCAAGCCCGGGTGGAAACCATCGCGGTGCAGGATTCCGCAGCCCTGGGTGCCGCGATGATCGCCGCCCACGCCGTCTCCGGCCACGATTTCGACTCGCTGGCCAGCGCCTTCGCCCCTGCGCTGGATACCGTCGATCCCGATCCAACCACCGTTCCCGCCTATCAAAGCGCGCTGGCCGCCTATCTGGAACTGGAACGGACCGCGCGGTAGGGCGTGGCGGCCTCGCCGCGCCGTGACTGGCCTCGCAGCCTGAAATACCAAGATGAAGCGAATGGGAAGAATGGTAGGGGGGCATAATTCCCATGCTCCCATACCCCAGCGCGCCGCCAGCGGAATGCGAAAGTAAAAGCCCAAGCAGGGTCTCCCGGGCTGCTCTTGGGCGCTTCTTTCCCGCCTCTTGGGCTGGTGGACAGGAATGTCCACTCTCCTTATGCCGCCCCGGCGCTCCCCGCGCTACCTTCGCGAACATCCACGCCTACCTCGCAACCGCCACCAGATGGGCGCCTCGCGACGGTCTCGAAGCGAAAATCTGTGGCGTGATGCCGGTGGCGGCCTCGTATTCCGCAACCAAGGTTGAGGCAATCTCGGTGGCCTTTCTCGATTCACACAGGGTGACGGTGGAACCACCGAACCCTCCCCCCGTCATCCGGGCACCGATCACGCCTCCGGCGGCACCCATCCTGCGGGCGATCTCAACCATGATGTCCAACTCTTGGCAGGAAACCTCGAAGTCATCACGCAGGGAATCGTGACTGGCGGCCATCAGCGGCCCCATCGCGGCAAAATCATTCCGCTCAAGCGCCGCCGCAGCGGCCTTGGTGCGGGCGATTTCACTGACCACATGGCGTGCCCGGCGGTTCACCGGGTCGCCAAGCTGCTCCCAGGCCGCCGTGACCTCGGCCTCGGTCACATCGCGCCAAGAGGACTTGCCGATGATCGCCAGACCGTCCTCGGTGTGTTTCCGACGCGCCGAGTAACCGCCGTCGGACAGTTCGTGATGAACCATCGTGTTGGCAATCAGGACAGTTAGATTCGGGTTCACGAAGGGCACCAGCTCCGGTTCTCCGGACTGGCAGTCGATGAGCACCAGCCGGTTGTCCTGGCCAAAGGCGGAGGCGAATTGATCCATGATCCCGCATGGCACATGGGCGAAGTCGTGCTCGGCCTTCTGGCAGAGCAGGGCCTTTTCGCGGGTGTCCATCACCGTATCGAGCAGGCCTTCGAGAAAGGTGGCCATCGCGCACTCAAGAGCGGCCGACGAGGAAAGCCCGGCACCGCCAGGGATTGAAGACAGGATATAAGCGTCGAATCCCGGCACACTGTAGCCACGCGCCTGGAACCCGGCGATCACCCCGCGCAGATAATTGCTCCACTTCGGCGCGGCCTCGCGCTGCGGACCGCTCACGTCGAACACCGCGATTTCCTCATCCAGCTCCGTGGCCACCCGGGCCTCCGGGCCACCGTTGGCACAACCGGAAATGACAATGTAGCGGTCGATCGCAAAGGGCATCACAAAGCCGTCACAGTAGTCGATGTGCTCGCCGATGAGATTGACACGCCCCGGGGCGGCGGCGATAATCGAGGCGCCCACGTTGAAACGCGATCGCAGCCCGGCGGAAGCGTCCGAGACAAGGTCGGCTAGATTGGGATTGATCTGGAGCATGGGCGTGGAGGGTTGGTTGGCTTGGTTGCGCGGTCAACCTAGATGATCGAGGGCGGTGAATCAAGCCTCCGTCGATAACTTTCCACCATTTGCCCTTCCATCAAACCATTTTCTGGATTTGCTTGCGTCGGTGGCAGGATGCCAAGTAGCATCCGGGCGACATGAGTGATCAATGGCATTTGCTTCAGGATGGACAGCAGTATGGCCCCTATACCGGGGAACAACTGGTGGAGTTCGCAGCGGACGGACGCGTGGTCCGGGAGTCGATGTTGTGGGCCGAGGGCATGGAGGAATGGGTGCCCGCATCACAAGTCGAGGGGCTTTTCCCACCGGAACCCGCACCTGCTCCCGTGGCGACCTACACCCCGGGCGGAACGCCGCCGCCATGGATGCGGGGAGGAGCTGCGCCGGTTGCCGCCGCCCGACCGGCGGGAATGACAGGACCTGGCAGCACGGGAATGATGGCAGGCAGGGCGCGGATGCTGATGCACGCCGCACCCGGCGAAGACTATCCGCAAACCGATACCAAATCCGCCTGGTTCGGGCTATTGGTGGCGTTGTTGGGCGGCGGCGGCGGGGTCTTGGTGCTGTTGCTGGGACTGATCGGCAGCGGAACCATCAAGCTGGAAGGAAAGGCGGGAGGCGAACACATCCTGCTGGTGCTCCTGATCATCGCCTCGATTGTGGCGATCATCGTGGCATGGGTGGTCCAGTTGGTTTACCTCGCCCGCCTGTGGGGAGCCCTCGGCTATTCCAACCCGCGGACCACGCCGGGCAATGCGATCGGCCTGATGTTCGTGCCGCTCTACAATCTCTATTGGATCTTTGTCGCGATTCACGGCCTGGCCCAAGACTGGAACCGGGTCACCCGCCAGCACCCAAACCTGATGCACGCGCCAAAACTCAACGAGGGCATGTTCCTGACCTATTGTTTCGGCTGCGTCCTATTCCCGCCGCTGGCGCTGGTACTTTGGTTTCCGGTGATGGCGCAAATTTGCAAGGCCATCAACTTCATGGCCTACCGTCCCGCCCACCACCCGGGATTTTTCAACGTCCGCTGAGCCATTTCCCGGGTCTCCCCCACCAATTTCTGCAGTTTCGGCGGATTTGGGTTGCGGGATCGGCTGAGCTTGCTACTGCGTGCGCATCCAGCAGCGACTTCACATAGTCGGCATGGGGGCACTCTCCGCCCTCGGGACCGATGTGGCGGCACACCTCACCGGAGTGCGCGCGGGGGTCGTGCCGTTTCGTCCGCTCGCCGGGTTGCTCGGATCAGCCAGCCCCCATGCCCACCGCCCGGGTGCATGGATTGAAACCCGCGCTGCGTTGACCCACCGCAAGTGGAGCCCGGTGACCATGGCCGCGCTCCAGGTGGCACGGGAAGCGATCTCCGCCGCCGACTGGTCCTCCGATCAACTCCGCGAGGCCGCACTGGTGGTCGGCACCAGCCGCGGCAATGCCGCCGGGTGGCTGGGCCCCTGGCCCGGACGACGGCCGTTCAAGCTGATGTCCGCCAGCAACACCATCCACAGCGAACCGGCAGCGGCCATCAGCATTGAGTTCGGCATCACCGGCCCCAATCACGTGCTGGCGAGCGGTTGCTCGGCCGGCCTGGATGCCGTGGGGGTGGCAATGATGATGGTGCGCGCCGGCCTGGCTCCGCGCGCGCTGGCAGTGGCGGTGGACCTGCCACTGGTGCCCCTGCTGCTGGACAATTATGCTCAATCGGGACTGCTCGCCGAATCGTTCACCCTGGATCCATACGCCCCCGGCAGCCACGGTTTCATCCCCGGCGAGGGCGCGGCAGCCATCGCGATGGACGGGAGCTGCCCGGGAAACGTGGAATTGGTCCACTACAGTTGCAATGCGGACGCCCGCGATCCGGTGGGCATCCCGGCGGATGGCGGCCTCACCCCAGCTCTGTTGGCTGCGGCGATCAAGCATACCGGAGTTCCATCCGCAGTTTGCCCTCACGCCACCGGCACTGCGGTGCAAGCCAAGGCCGACCCTGCGGTGTTCCGGAAATCCTTCACCATCATGCCCACCCTGCACCTGTTGAAACCATTCACCGGACATACGATCGGTGCCAGCGGCTTGCTGGAAAGTGTCATTCTCGCGGCATTCCTTCGCGAGGGAAAGCTGCCGCCAAACCTGCCCGGCCGCCACGCGCCAGACGGCATGTCCCTGCCGGACTCCGAGCTGCCATTCTCCGGTCTCGCGGTGAAACTCTCCCACGGCATGGGCGGCCACAACGCCTTGCTCGCAATCGCCACAGGATCCCATGCATAACCCATATTTATTAGAATGCTCGGTGGACGACCAGTTGCTGCGCTTGTCCGCAGCTGGCCGGGTGGTGGCGACCTATCCGGTTTCCACCGCGGCCAAGGGTGTCGGCCAGGCTCAAGAAAGTTTCCGCACCCCGGTGGGCCGCTTCCGGGTCGCTGAGAAAGTCGGCGCGGACGCCCCCGTCGGCACCGTGTTCAGCGCCCGGATCCCAACCGGGCGATGGCGGCCCGGCGACCCGGCGGCCGGTGATCTGGTCCTCACCCGCATCCTCCGCCTGGAGGGCCTGGACCCGGACAACGCCAACACCATGGACCGCTGCATATATATTCACGGCACCAACCGCGAGGACTTGATCGGAACCCCCGCCAGCCACGGCTGCATCCGCATGCGCAACGCGGATGTGATCGAGTTGTTCGACCTCGTGCCGGAGGGCACTCCAATGATCATTCATCCGCCCGCGAGAACAGCATCCTGACCCGTTTCCACCCCAATGAACACCCCTCCTGAAATCCCCGTCCAGATCCCCGCCGTCCTGCTGCCAAAACCCGGCACCGACCTCCGCAAGTGGGCCACCATCGCCTGCGACCAGTTCACCTCGGAGCCGGAATACTGGGAGCAAGCGGCGCAACTAGCGGGCGACGCCCCGTCCACCCTGAACCTCATCCTGCCCGAGGTGTATCTCGGCAGCCCGGAGGAAGCCCACCGCGTCCGGGATATCCGCCGGACGATGCAACAATACCTCGACGATCAACTGTTCACCGCCCGCAACAGCTTCATCCTGGTTGAGCGCACGGTCGGCGCCAAGACCCGCCACGGGTTGATGATCGCGCTCGATTTGGAAATGTATGATTATCACCAGGGCTCGCAGACCCTGATCCGGGCGACCGAAGGCACCATTCTCGACCGCCTGCCACCGCGCATCCGGATCCGCCAGGGAGCGGCCCTCGAACTGCCGCATATCCTCGTGTTGATCGACGATCCCGCCGCAACCGTGATCGAACCGCTGGTCGCAATGAGCGGATCGATGGAACCGATCTATGATTTCGAGTTGATGTTGGGCGGCGGCCATCTCAAGGGATATGTCATGGACGGCCCCGACATCGAGCGGCATGTGCTCACGGCACTCGGCGGACTCGCGGACCCCGACACGTTCCGCTCGAGATACGCAGTGGGGCCGGACCACGGAGTCCTGCTCTTCGCAGTGGGGGACGGCAACCATTCCCTGGCCACGGCGAAAGCCCTGTGGGAACAAATGAAACCGCTGGCCGGCATGGATCATCCGGCACGTTACGCGTTGGTCGAGATCGGGAACATCCATGATCACGGGCTTGAGTTCGAACCCATCCACCGCGTCCTCTTCGACGTCCGGGAGGATGTCGGAAGGGCCATGCTGAGACACTTCGGCGACAAGCTCGGCCTTGTCCCGTGCGCCGATGCGGAAGAGATGATCGCCATTGTCAACCGCCAGGACGGCCCCGGACAAGCGGTGGGATATGTCGATGAACGCGGCTGTTCCGTAGCCCGCCTGCACGAGCCGTCATGCAATCTTCCGGTCGGAACCCTGCAACGGTTCCTTGACGAATGGCAGGCGGCGGGCGGGTTTCGCGAGATCGACTATGTTCATGGCACGGAGGTGGTGACGCGGCTGGGCCGCCGGCCGGGCAACGCCGGCTTTTATCTAACCGCCATGAACAAGGGGGACCTGTTCAAGACCGTGATCCTTGACGGCGCCCTGCCGCGCAAGACATTCTCGATGGGCGAGGCGCTTGAAAAACGATTCTATATGGAATGCCGCGGCATTGTCTAAGCTATAATTACAATGTATGTTTGAAAAAAGATTGAAAATTCTTCTTGCATATCAACTGGCCGTATTATATCTTGGCTTCCCACTATGAGTGCCAAGCCAAAGAAATCAGCCCGCATGGGCAAACGCTATACCGATGCCGAGAAGGCCGAAGTCATCAACTATGTCAATGAATTCAACGCCAGCAACGGACGTGGCGGCCAAGCCGCCGCCGTCAAGAAGTTCGGTGTGACCGCATTGACCATCACTGCCTGGAGCCGCGCTGCCGGCACCCCCAAAGGAGCCAACACCACTGCGCCGAAGGCCGCCAAAAAGGTCGCCGCACCGAAGGCCGCCAAAAAGGTCGCCGCACCGAAGGCCGCTAAAAAGGCCGCAAAAAAGGCCACTAAGAAAGCCGCTAAGAAAGTAGCCGCGCCGAAACCCGCTAAGAAAGTAGCCGCGCCGAAACCCGCCAAGAAAGCAGCCGCGCCGAAGGCCGCCAAGCCGGTTGCCGTCAAAGCCACCCGCAAAGCCGGCAAGAAGGCCCCGCAGGGAACCCGCTACACCGATGATCAGAAGCAGGCCGTGCTCGCCTATGTGACGGCGGTCAACGCCAAAAAGGGCCGCGGCGGCATGAGCGCCGCAGCGAAGAAGTTCAAGATCACCCCGCTCACGGTGTCGACCTGGATCCGCAAGTTTGGAACCGGAGGCAGCGCCCCCGCCCCGGCTGCGCCCAAGGACAACGCGAAACTTCTGGCAAGACTGGCCAAGGCCGAAGCGATCATCGCCTCGATCAAGACCCAGCTCGGAGCCAAATAGTCCGGAGCTTCCTTTATTAGTCCGGAGCTTCCTTTATCAATCAAACACAAACCAGGGTGTCGTGAGCAATCACGACACCCTTTTGCATTTGTCAGGCCAGCGGACTTCAGATCACGCCGTTGGCACAGTTGGTCTCACCGCTGCCGCCAAGGGCATTGATCAGGTTGGTAAGTGACTTCATCGCCTGCCGTGGCACGCTCTCATAGGTGCGGGAACCGATGTGCGGAGTGATAATGCAATTGGGGGCCGCGAGCAGCGGATGATCGGCCGGCGGAGGTTCGCAATCGAGGACATCGGCCCCATAGCCGCCGATTTTCCCGCTATTGAGAGCTTCCACCACATCCGCGGTTTCCACCACTTCGCCACGGGCGCAGTTGATGATCACCACTCCGTCCTTCATGTTGGCGATCTTCTCACGGCGGATCATGCCGCGGGTTTCAGGGGAGAGAAAACAATGGAGGGAAACCACATCCCCGGCAGCCAGCACCTCATCCATGGTGGCGCAGCGGGTCACCTGGTGGGTGGCGGCAAAGGCCTCGTCCCAGTTCGGATCATAGGCGATCACGTTCATCCCGAACGCACGGGCGCGGATGACCACCTCCTTGCCGATCCGCCCCAGGCCGATGATGCCGATGGTCTTGCCGAGGATCTCGTGGCCGGTTAGACGGAGCCATTCACCCTTGCGGGCGGCACCGGCCGTGGTGACGATGTGTTTGGATAAGCCCAGCAACAAACCAAAGGTATGCTCCGCCACCGTGGTGTGATTCACGCCGGGAGTGAACAGCACCGGCACCTTGAGTTCCTTGGTGGCCGCCAGATCAATCTTGTCCAGGCCGATGCCGTATTTGGAAATGACCTTGAGGCGTGGCAACGACTTTTCAATCACCGCGCGGGTGATGCCGTCATCGCCGCACAGGAAGGCATCGAAATCACCCGCCAACTCCAACATGCGGGCCTCGGTGAGCGGACCCCGCTCGCAAGCGACGTCCCAGCCCTGGGCGGCCATGAGTTCGTGGTGGGGTCCGGGTGTGTCTTGATAACTGCAGGTGGTAAGTAGAATGCGCATGGTAGATGGTGGTGATGGCGGCAGGATAGATTGCCAGCGCCCGCTGTGAAGCACAAATCTCCACTTGCCACCAACTATTTGCACTTGCTCGGCACCCCCTGGCGACTAGGCTCCGGCATGCTGCCGTGGTTCGCCGATGATCGTTTTCCGCTGTTTCTCGCGCCGATGGCGGGAGTGACCGATCTGGTGTTCCGGGGAATTTGCAAGGAACTGGGAGCGGATGTGATGGTCACCGAGTTCGTCTCCGCGGAGGGCATCCTGCAGGCCGACGGACGAACTCGGAAATACACCGAGTTCACCGACGGGCAGCGCCCGGTGGGGGTGCAGTTGTTCGGTGGGGACGGTGCCCGGCTCGGTGAAGCCGCCAAAAAGATCATCGACTGGAAACGTCCGGATTTCATCGATCTCAACTACGGCTGCCCGGTCAACAAGGTGGTGGCCCGCAATGGTGGCTCATCGTTGCTGAAAAACTGCGGGCTGGTAGCCTCCGTGGCCAGCGGGGTGGTCAAGGCAGTGGCCGGACAGGTGCCGGTGACCGCAAAAATCCGCATCGGCTGGGATTCGGAAAACATCAACGCGGTGGAAGTCGCCAAAACCCTGGTGGACTGCGGCGTGAGTTCCATCACCGTACATGGCCGCACCCGGGCGCAAGGTTACGGTGGCGAGGCCGATTGGGAGGTGATCGATACGGTGGCACGGGCGGTGCCAGTCCCGGTCGTGGGCAATGGCGACCTGACCTGTGGGGCCGACGTGATGCGCCGCAAGCAGGAAACCGCCGTGGCCGGCGTGATGATCGGACGCGCGGCGATGGCCAATCCATGGATTTTCCGCGAGGCCAGGGACTTTCTCACGACGGGCACCTCACACCCGGCCACGCTCGGCGAACGCTGGGATCTGGTGCTCCACCATTGCCGGCTGGCGGTGGCAAGCGGCCGCTACGGCAATGAACGGCAGACGCTCACCTCCATGCGCTCCCGGCTGATGGCCTACTGCAAGGGGTTTCCCGGAGCCAGGGAACTCCGCCAGCAACTCTGCCACGTGGTGGCCGTCGGGGAAATCGAGGAAATGGCCCGACTTTGCCTCCACCGGCTCAACGAAGGACACCCCACCTGACGATCAATCAGCGGCTCCGAGAGCCTACTTTGCCTTCGGCTGGGGACTCGGCTTTTTCCGCTCGGCTTCGGGCTTTGCGGCTTCTTCCATCTCCGCGTTAAGTCGCGCGGCTTCCTTTGCGGCCGCTTCGCGCTCAGCCTTGGAGATTTCCACGACTTCCATCTCGCGCGGACTCCGGCGCAGGAAGACAATTTCAAAGCAGCACCCAAACTGCGTGTTGATCCCGATCAACTCGTCCTTGGTCGCAATCCTGCGACCGAAGGCAGAGTCTCTGCCGTCTCGGGAAATGTTCGCACCACCGCCGTCCAGCGCTGCCTGCAGCGCTCCGCTGCGGCTCAGCATGGCCGAGGGAAACAAACTGTTTTGGAAAGGTGAGCAGAATGCTTTCAGCGGAATGGGCATTTTCAGGGTTCGCACCGCCTGGTAATTCACCGTGGCCTTGGTCCTGTCCTGACAAAGTAGTCGTTTTGATGGTCCTTTATAAATACTGTGGTTAGTCACCATCCCATCAGAGAAATCAAGAAAAAACACAGAAAACTGAGAATACACAAAATCTTCTTCCGCTGGGCGCTCACATCCACCTGAAATGCCGCCACCCACAGTGAGTACTGCGGATACTCTGCGATTTTCCCCCTCTCACTGCATTTTTCTTGGCTTTTCCGTTGCACACCCCAAGACCCTCGCTAAGTTCCGGCCGATGACCAACCGAATGATGACAATTGCCGGATGTTGCCTGCTGGGCGGCATGTGCATCGCTGTGGCCGAACCCGGAGTGCGCAAGGTGGCCGAGGGGTTTGAACGCCCGGTTTGGGCAGGCATGCCCAGGAAAATGGACGGCAAACTCTGGGTGATGGAACAAGCCGGGCGGGTCTGGGTGGTGGATCTGGCCACCGGCAAGCGCGGCGAACTGCCGTTTCTCGACATCACCGCCAACGTGAGCCGACAAGGCAACGAAGAGGGATTGCTGGGCCTGGCATTCGCCCCCGACTTCAAAACCAGCGGCCGATATTATGTGAATTTCACCGACAAGGCCCACCACACCCGGATCGTCCGCTTCACCTGCCGCAACCACGAAGTCACGGACACCGCCACCGCCGAAGCCCTGCTCACCTTCAAGCAGGATTTCCAGAACCACAATGGCGGCTGGATTGAATTTGGTCCCGACGGCATGCTCTACACCGGCACCGGTGACGGCGGCAGCGCCAATGACCCGAACCGCCACGGCCAGAGCCTCGACACCTACCTCGGGAAAATCCTGCGCCTCGACGTTTCAGGGGAAAAGGGCTACACGGTCCCTGCCGACAACCCGTTCGTTGGCAGGCAGGACGCCAAACCGGAAATCTGGGCCTACGGCGTGCGCAACCCGTGGCGCTGCTCGTTTGACCGGAAAACCGGGGATTTCTGGATGGGCGACGTGGGCCAGAATCATTGGGAGGAAATCAACTTCATGCCCCACGGCCAAGGCGCTGGAGCCAACTACGGTTGGCGCTTGCGCGAAGGTGCCGTCGCCACCCCGCAACAAGGGGTCGGCGGCGAGCCGCCCGCCGGCGCGATCGAGCCAGTCTATGTTTACGCCCACGGCAGCGGCAACCAGCAAGGGCTCTCGGTGACCGGCGGCTTTGTGTACCGGGGCCCCATCGCCGAACTCCAGGGCCGCTACGTCTTCGCGGATTACCAAAACCCGCGGATCTGGTCATTCACCTTGGAACACGGCAAGGCGGCGGATTTCAAGGACCACACCCAATCCCTCCAACCGGCCGGCGGCCAACTCAAGCTGATCGCCAGCTTCGCCGAGGACAATCAGGGAAATCTGTTCATCGTCGACCACTCCGGCACGATCTATCAGATCATCTAATCCCCCCATCTGGCGAGATTTCATTTGCCAGATCCGGCTTGTGCCCCTTATTCCCCCCTCCATGAACTTGCTTCACTCCATCCTGCCCATTGCCGCCCTTGCCTGTGTCGGCGCGGTCTCCGCCGCCCCCTCCAATCCCACGCCCGAGATCCCCGATTATTCCCAAACCGAACGCGCCAAGATCCCCGAGGAGTTCAAGTTCAACCTCGCCGACCTGTTCCAGGACACCGCCACCTGGCGCGCCGAGTTCGATGCCATCGGCAAGCTCGCCCCTTCCCTCGACACCGCCGCCCAAGACTGGACCACCACCCCGGCCCGGATGGCCGATACCCTCACCCTCCTGAGCTCCCTCAGCGAGCGCACCGACCGGCTCTACGCCTACGCCAAGCTCCTCAATGACATGGACCTGTCAGACACCGGGTCCACCGGCCTGTTGGGCGAAATCCAGGCCTTCGATGTACGCATCAGCACCAAGTCCGCCTTCATCGCCCCGGGAGTCCTCGCCCTCGGTGAGCAACAGGTCGCCGACTATATCAAGGCCGAGCCTCGCCTGGTCCCCTATCGTTTCACGCTGGAAAAAATCCTCCGCAAACGCGGCCACACCCTCACCGAACCGGAGGAGTCCATCGTCGCCCGGATGGGCCTCTTCGCCAACACCCCGGTCAAGGCCTCCAACCTACTCAACGACGTGGACATGCCCCCTGCCGGAGTGACCCTCGCCGACGGCTCCGAGGTCAAGCTCACCGAATCCAGCTTCCTCAAACACCGGATCAGCCTGGTCGCTGATGACCGCCGCATCGTCAATGAGGCATACTGGACCAACGTCAACCAATACGCCAACACCTTCGCCGCCCTGCTCGATGGCGAAATGAAAAAACAGGTGGCGCTGTCGAAAATCTACAAGTACCCGACCTGCCTCGAAGCCAACCTCGCCGAGAACAACATCGCCCCGGAGGTCTATCACAACCTGATCTCCACCGTCCGCTCCAACCTCGCCCCGCTCCACCGCTTCCTCCGCCTCAAACAACGAATGCTCGGGCTTTCCCAGCTCAACTACTACGACACCTCGGTTCCCGCCGCTCCCGCCGTTCGCCAACAATACCCGTTTGATGCTGCCCGCCAGCATGTGCTGGCCGCCACCGCCCCGCTCGGCGAGGAATACAACCAGCAGATCCAGCGCGCCTTCTCCGAACGCTGGGTCGATATCTATCCAAACCAAGGCAAGCAGGGCGGCGCCTACAGTCTGGGCGTTTACGGCACCCATCCCTTCATCAAAATGAACTACACCGGCCGCTTCGACGAGGTCTCCACCCTCGCCCACGAACTCGGCCACTCGATGCACTCGATATTTTCCAACGAGACCCAGCCATTCCCCACCGCCCGCTACTGTATCTTCATCGCGGAAATCGCCTCCACCTTCAATGAAACCCTGCTCATCAAGGAGGTCCTCAAGGCCACCTCCGAGGACAACGTCAAACTTCAACTGCTGGAGGGCTTCCTCGACCGGATGCGCGGCACCATCTACGCCCAAACCATGCTCGCCGAGTTCGAACTGGCCATGCACGAACATGCGGAAGACGGCCAAACCCTCACCGCCGAGTGGCTCAACACCACTTTCTCCAAGCTCTACTGCCACTACATGGGCTCCGACCAGGGCGTGGTCAATACCGACAATTTCAAACCCGTGGCCTGGGCCGTCATCCCGCATTTCTACCGCCCCTTCTACGTCTTCCAATACGCCACCGGGATGGTCGCCGCCTCCGCCCTCGCCGATGCCGTCCTCAACGAGGGCCCCGCCGCCCGTCAACGCTATCTGGGCCTGCTCCGCGCCGGCGGCAGCAAGGACCCTCTCGATCTCCTCCGCGATGCCGGAATCGACATGTCGCAACCCGCCCCCATCCACGCCGCACTCAAGCAGTTCGACGAAATGGTCGCCGAAATGGAAACCCTCTACGACCGCCTGCCAGCCGTCGCCCACAAGGGAACATCCAAATAAAACACTCCAAGCGAAAACTTTGAGGTCGTCCGGACAAACCGGAACCTCAGGCCTTCTGTGACAACCACCCGCCGGGGGGGGATTCGATATTTCCCGCGGTTTTTCTGAACGTTTTCGGAAAACCCCGGCGAATCGGGTTGCAATCACCCCGTTTACATCGTAAATCCCTCCGCCCCGTGCTTGGGTTCCTATGCAGATCATCCGTCAATCCGCCTATTTGCTCGCCGCTGCCGTGGCGCTGTTGCTCGCCAACTGCGCCCCTAAAGTACCCGTGCCCCTCACGGACGCCTCCGGCAACCCGATCAATCCTTTCCCACCGGGCACCTACGAGCATTTCACCGCTGAACCCACCTATCCGAAAACCTCTTCGGTCTGGAAAAATGAGGAGGTGCTTTCCCGCACCATCCCCGAGAACTCCCACATCCACATCCTCATCGGCAAGCAGCGCGGCCTGCTGATGAATGGCGACGAAGTCGCCATGGACTATCCGATTTGTTCCGGCATCAACGGCCGCGAAACCCCGCTCGGCGAATACACCATCCTCGAAAAAGTCGTGGACAAGTCCTCCAACCGCTACGGCCGGATCTACGATGCCGCCGGCGATTGCGTGAACTCCGACGCCGATGCCACCAAGGACGAGATCCCGGAAGGCGGCCGTTTCCAAGGAGCCTCCATGCGTTACTGGATGCGCCTCACCAACGACGGAATCGGCCACCACATCGGCCCCGTCAAACGATACCGCGCCTCCCACGGCTGCATCCGCGGCCCGTCCTCGGCCATCCCAACCGTTCACGAGAAGGTCAAAATCGGCACCCTAGTGACCGTCGAATAACCCGGCCTGTGCCCCCTGCAGGCCCAACCAAGCCACTTTCCAGGCCCGCATTTCAGTTTTTCAGCATTTGATCCCGCCCTCCGGCGGTCCCCCTTCGGGGCCTTCGCTTCGCTCCGGTCTATCTCGCTCCGCTCGGTTCAGCCTTTCAGCCTTTCAGCATTTCAGCATTTCAGTTTTTACCCCCATGCCCCGTCCCCGCAAACCCGAAATCATGGCCCCGGGAGGGAGCTGGGCCAGCCTGCGCGCCGCCCTCCAATCCGGAGCCGACGCCATCTACTTCGGGGTGCGCGGTTTCAACATGCGGGAAAACTCCTGCAATTTCCGCACCGCCGAGCTGCCGCGGATCGCCGCCACCTGCCATGACGCCGGGGCCCGGGCCTATCTCGCACTCAACACCATCATCTACGAGGAGGAACTCCCCCGGGTCCGCCGCATTCTAACAGCCGCAAAGGCGGCCGGTATCGACTCCGTGATCGCCTGGGACATGGCCGTGATCCAAACCGCGGCCGACCTCGCCCTCCCGGTGTTTCTCTCCACCCAGATGTCCGTCTCCAACTCCGCCGCGCTGGAGGCATTTTACCGGACCTACGGCATCCGCCGCTTCGTGCTCGCCCGCGAGTGCACACTGGCCCAGATCCGCACCATGCGCCGCCGCCTGCGCACCCGTCTGGGTGACGCCGCCGGTGAAATCGAAATCGAGGTCTTCGCCCACGGCGCCATGTGCGTGTCGGTCAGCGGCCGCTGCTACATGTCGGAAGCCACCACCGGCAAGTCCGCCAACCGCGGCCAGTGTACCCAACCGTGCCGCCGCCCCTATCAAATCACGGCGGCCGATCACGAGGTCTCCTACCGGATGGGCGAAAACTACCTGCTCAGCCCACAGGACCTCTGCACCCTGCCATTCATCGAACAACTGCTCCAGGCCGGCGTCCACAGCCTCAAACTCGAAGGCCGCGGCCGCCCGCCGGAATACGTCGCCACCGTCACCGCCGCCTACCGCAGGGCCGTGGATTTCTACTTCGCCCAACGCCGCAAGCCGGACTTCGCCTCCCGTTTCCAAAACCTCAAGGACACCCTCATGCGGGAGCTGGACACCGTCTTCCACCGTGGCCTCTCCTCCGGCTTCTTCCTCGGCCAACCCATCGACCAATGGACCGGTGTGCCTAACAACCAATCGGCCTCCCGCAAGGCCCGCGTCGGCGAGGTGGTGAAATACTACCACAAGGCCGCTGCCATCGAGATCCGCGTCCGCGAAACCGGCTTCGCCCCCGGCGACGAACTCCTCATCCAGGGGCCCCATACCGGCATGCTCCGGCTTCGCGTCGATTCCATCCAGATCGAACGCCAACCGGTCTCCGAGGCCCTGCGCGGCCAATCCGTCGCCGTCCACAGCGAAACCCCGGTCCGCCCCGGCGACCAGATCTACCGTCTCATCCCCCGCAATGAGAGACGGTCAGGTTAGAGGGCGGTGGCGGAGTTTCATTTTCCGCTGGCGGAGCGCTGGCGGTATGGGAATCATGGGATTTATGGGAATTATGATGCCTCTCTTTCATCCTTCCCATTCTTCCCATCCTTCCCATCCTTCCCATCCTTCCCATCCTTCCCATCCTTCCCATTCTTCCCATTCTTCCCATTCTTCCCATTCTTCCCATTCTTCCCATCCTTCCCATTCTTCCCATCTCTCCCGCCGCACCGCCAGCTCCCGCTTCATTTCAAACGATTATTTCAAATTTCCATTTACATCGCCGCTACGAGGGTCTTTTCTATCGCCGCCATGGCCACTGACAGCACCCAGCAGAGACTACTTCAAGCGGCGATTCATATCTTCGCCAGCAAGGGCTATTACGATGCCACGGTTGCGGATATTTGCGAGGCCGCCGGTGCCAACATCGCCGCCGTGAATTACCACTTCAACGGCAAGGAGAACCTCTTCCGCCACGTCCTGCGGGCGGCCTTCCACCAGGCCAACGCGGTTTATCCGATCGAAGGCACCCTCCCCCCGGACGCCCCGGCTGAAGACAAGCTCCGTGCGTTCATGGACGCGCTGATCCGGCGCGGGCTCGACCCCGGGGGCGCCGGTGATTTCAACCGCATCATGGTTCACCACGGCACCCGCGAGGCCGCCCCGGAAGACCTGGTTTTCACCGAGGTCTCCGGGCTGCAAGGCAACACCCTGACCACCATTCTGACTGAATTGTTAGGAACCAGCGCCAAGGACCGGATCGCCCAAGCCAGACTCAATGTCATCGGGCTTTGCATTTTTCCAAACATCGCCCACCTGCTGCGCCGGCAACTGCTCCCGGACCATCCCTCTCCGGCGCGAGTCCGCCGCTTCATCGATGGCCAGTTCGCCTTCGCCCTGGCCGGGCTGGTCAAGCTTTCCCCCGTCTCCGCATGAAACCCGCCGCCGTCATCGCCATCTTCGCCCTCGCCGGTTGCGCCGCACCCGGCCCGCTGTCGCCAGGCGCCGCCGACTCGCTGAAGCTCCCGGCCCGCTACGATGGCAGCCCGCCGCCGGTGCCACAGTTGGTCTCGTCGCTCTCCGGTCTGTTTGCGGATTCCGCCTTGAACGCCACCGTGCGTCGGGCACTCGCCCAAAACCCGGGCCTGCGCGGCGCCTGCGCGCGGATGGAAGAAGCCGGCTTCAATGCCCGCAAAACCAGCTCCGCACTCTATCCCACCCTCGATGCCAGAGCCTCGGCGGGCCGCTCGGATACCGCCTTTGCCTCCGCCTCATCCTCCCACACGGTTGCCTTCGACGCCCGCTGGGAACTCGATGTCTGGGGGCGCATCCGCACCGGTGTGGACGCCGCCGCCGCCGATCAGGCCGCCGCCATCGCGGATTTCGAAAACGCCCGCCAATCACTGGCCGCTCAAACGATGCAGGCATGGTTCGAACTGGTCTCCGCCGAAAAACGCCTCGCCCTGGGCCAACGCCGCCTCGCCAGCTTCGATGAAACCCGCACCCTCGTCACCCGCCGCTTCGAACTCGGCACCGCCACCTTCGCCGAATCGGAACTCACCCGCACCGACTCCGAAAACGCCCGCGCCGACATCCAACTGCTCGTGGACAACCGCGACCAGGCCGCCCGCGTGGTGAAGCTTCTAACCGGCGACTACCCGGACGCGAAACTTGCCGCCTCCACTTGGCCGTCACTCGCCCGCTCCGTGCCCACCGGGGTCCCGTCCGAACTGCTGCGCAAGCGCCCGGACATCGATGCCGCCTATCAACGAATCCGCGCCGCCGATTCACGGGTGAAAGTGGCCCACGCCGACCTGTTCCCTTCGTTTCCGCTCACCGCCTCCGGCGGCGACACCAGCCGCACC
>JAIPKB010000124.1 GCA_021733795.1 Akkermansiaceae bacterium
TCACCCTCACCCTAACCAATCCGGGGCCCGCAGCCGAACTGCTCTATTCGCTGGACGGCAGCGGGCCATCTCTCCCCTACCCCGGCCCGCTTTCGATCAGCGGCAGCCGTACCGTCCGCGCCGCCGTCCGCCGCGCCGGTTACCACGCCCCGCGCACGCTGACCCACACCTATCTGTTCCGGGACAGCGTGCTCGCCTCGCCGCTGATGAACAGCACCTACACCCGAGGAACCCTTGCCACCCGCCTCCGCGACAGCCTCACCCAACTTCCCACCATCTGCCTGAGCGTGCCCCAACTGCCGGATGACTACAACGAACGGGAAGCCTCGATCGAGGTGATCATGCCGGATGGCTCCCCACCGGTCCAAATCAACGCCGGTCTCGTCCGCACCGGCGGCTCGTGGACCAACTTCGCCAAGAAGAGCTACCGGGTCAGCTTCCGCGCCGCATACGGCCACCGCAATCTTGATCTGCCATTGTTTCGCGGCTTCGACCACGGTATCCCCGTGCGTGACCGCATTGACACGCTCGACCTAAGCGCCGGCAACCACGATATGGAGGCCCGCGGGTTCTACATGGCCAACCGCTTTGTGGAGGACTCCATGCTGGAAATGGGCAGCCTCAATCCCCACGGTCGATTCGTCCACGTCTATGTGAACGGGACTTACTGGGGCCAATACAACGCACACGAACGCCTCGAGGACTCGTTCCTCACCGCCTATCTCGGCGGCTCCAATGATGACTACGTCAACATCCGCGGCAATGACAACTGGGGAGATAACTTTGTGTTAGGCGAGCCGGAACCACCCAACCGCGAACCGTGGGAAATCGTCCGCGCCAACCGTTCGTCCTACACCGCCGTCAAAGACCGGGTCGATCTGCCGCAGATGATCGATTTCATGCTGATGTGGTTCTACGGCGACTGTGAAAGCGAATTCCGCTGCGCCGGGCCGATCAACCCCGGCAGCGGATTCAAGTTCTGGTCGGCCGACGCCGATGGCTTCCTGCGCACTTCCGCCCTCACGCTCGACCGCACCGCCAACGCCGGGCCCGGCGGCATCTTCGGCGCACTGGTCGCCGAAGGCCACCCGGATTTCAAGATCCTGCTTGCCGACCGCATCCACCGCCACTTTTTCAACAACGGCGCGATGACACCCGCCCGCAACCACGCCCGGCTCGACGTGCGGATGGCGGAGATCCAGGACAGTCTGATCGCCGAATGCGCCCGCTGGGGCTACCGCACGCCTGATAACTGGGAGAGCGCTGCGGAAACGATCCGCACCGGGTTGTTTCCCCAGCGCACCACCAACCTGCTCAGCCTGTTGAAAAACCGGGGACTCTATCCGGCGTTGGATGCCCCCGTGTTGTCGAAGCACGGCGGCAGCGTCCCGGAAGGCTACCCGCTCTCCTTCAACTCCGGTGCCGGGACTATCTACTTCACCACCGACGGCACGGACCCGCGACTGCCGGGCGGGGGCATCGCGCCGGGAGCACAGAACGCCACCGTCGCCCTGCAAACGCTCGTCGCAATGGGCGGCCAGTGGAAATATTGGGACCAAGGTTCGCTACCGGCGGCCAACTGGCACACCGCCGCCTATGCCGACAGCGGCTGGTCCGGCGGTCCTGCCCCGCTTGGCTATGCCAGCGGCGAAGCCACCACCATCAGCTATGGCAGCAACTCCAGCAATAAATATGTCACCTCCTATTTCCGCAAGAGCTTCACCGTGGCCGATTCCACTGCGGTGTCCGGTCTCGACCTCAGCCTGGTGCGCGATGACGGCGCGGTCATCTATCTGAACGGAGTGGAAATTATCCGCTCCAACATGCCCGCCAGCGGAGTGATCAGCTACGCCACCCGACCTTCATCCGCCGTCTCCGGGGACACCGCCAAGTTCACCATCCACAACTTCTCCGTGCCCGCCACCCTGCTGATAGCGGGCGAAAACCTGCTCGCCGTGGAAGTCCACCAAATCAATGCCACCAGCAGCGATCAAGTGTTCGATCTGGGTCTTGCGGCGTCAGGCTCACCCACCCTCACCCTCGCCCAAAACACCACCGTCAAGGCCCGCCTGCTGAACAGCGGCAGTTGGAGCGCTCTCGCCGACGCCAGCTTCCAAGTGGCCCATCCGCTGCTTGCCGCCGGGCCCTACGTCTTCAGCCAGTGGTCCTCCTCCGCCACCGCAGGCAGTTGCCCGCCGGCCATGCGGCTGTTCCAAACCGACCTGATTGATCCCCCGCTCGCCACCCCGATGACCACGCCATGGACCCTGCCCTTCAACCTAACCAGCCGCAGCCGGATCAGCGGACTGGAATCCGACGGACTGGGGTTCATCAACACCGGAACCGTGCAGGAGACCCCGGAAGCCGGCTTCGTCGGCGCGGCAGTCGTCGCGCTCGACACCACCGCCGCGCAGGACATCCGCGTCACCTGGACCGGCGGCACCATCGACCCCAACGACCGTGATTACGGCATTCGCCTGCAATACCGCCTGGGTGACACCGCGGACTTCACCGATGTGGCCGATGCGGGCGGACTGCTGGTCGAGTATCTGCGCCACCCGCAGGCGGGACACGCGCAGGTGATAGGCCCCGTGACCCTGCCGCCGATCACGGAAAACCAGCCACTGGTCGAGCTGCGCTGGAAATACTATTTCCGTAGTGGCAGTTTAGGTTCCCGGGCGCACCTGCGGCTCGACGATATCCAGATCACCGCCGGCCCGGTCGTCGGCGAATCGCTCGCCATCGTCGATGCACCCGCCACTGCCCAAGCCGCCGCACCCTGCCAACCGGTGACCGTGGAGGTGCGCGGGCGGAATGGTGCCCTCGCCGCGGATTTCTCCGGCATGATTACGGTGAGTGTGAATGGCCAACCCGGCCTGCTGGAAGGCACGGTTTCGAGGCAGGCCGCCCTTGGCGGCGCGGTTTTTGATGACCTGGTGTTTCCGCAGGCGGGCGTCTTCACCCTCACCGCGACCGCCAGCGGCATCACCGGAGCCACCGCCGTCCGCGCCACCCGGGTGGCGGGCCTCACTGAACTGATGATGCCGCAATTCATCCAGGGGGCCTCCCCGGACAACTCGTCGCGGGTGCCCTTCGCCTGCCTGCTGCGAGTCGACGGCCTGCTGCCCAACGCCACCTATCGCTACGCCCCGCAGTTCATCGACGCGGACGATTCCGCCGCCGCCGCCGACGACGGTGCCGGCAACCCGATTCTAACCGGTTCTACTTTCGTCCGCTGCTCCTCATCGCCCCGTTTCCTCGCCACCGATCTCGACCTCCGCCACGGGGAGTTTGTCACCGACGTCACCGGCACGCATATCGGGTGGATCGTCCTCGAGCCCACCGGCAATGCCCGCTTCGCCGCCGGCGCCTTTGGCTGGATTCGCCTACTGCTCAACGACGGCGAGGGCGGAGAACAGCCGGCATTCCTGCTCACTGCCGGCGCTCCCGTCCAAGTCCTTGCCTTCGGCACCCGCCCTGGTGACGGCTCCGCCGTCTTCGGTGGGTCGGCTGCCGCCACCCGCAATTTCATCGTGCTCTACGACGACCCGGCAGGTACCACCCGGCCGCTGGCGGCCGCACCGGTGGAAGCCACCGGTCTGATGCCGGATTCCACCTGGGCCGCGTTCTATCAAAACGAGGTCGCCGGCCAGGGCGGCCGCTGGGGCACCATCCTTCCTAACAACCTAGCCTATGGTGCCCGGCGCATCGAAGAACGGGACCTCGCCACCGGTGAAGTGGTCGCGGTGTACACCTGTCCGACCGGCCACCTGCCCACCACCCTGCTTGGTACCGGCCTGCAAGCGACCGGGCTGCGCCTTCCGGCTCCCGGCGCCAGCGCGTTCGCCCGCTGGCAGGCCTCGCGTTTTGACCTAGCCGGTCTCGGTGAGCCGGCCCAAGGAGGCCCGGCAGGCGATCCGGATGCGGATGGCCTGACCAACCTGCTCGAATTTGCCTTCGGTTTGAACCCCTGGGTTCCCGCCCGCGTGGGACTTCCAGGCCTAACCGTGGAAGCGGTGGATGGGGCTCGCCAGTTGGTATTCCGCCACCGTAGACTGATGGGCGACCACGGCCTCAGCTACCGGATCGAGCGGTCCACCCGGCTCGATCAATGGGAGGAAACCACTGGTTTCTGGTTGCCGCTTGAGGAAACGCAACCGAATTCGGATGGCATCACGGAATCCGTCACCCTGCGCCATCCGCTTACGGCAGACTCCCCGGCGGGTTTCTTCCGGCTGAAGGTCACCGAGCCATAATCACCGTAGCACTCAAGCTTCCTCTCATTCGCCCCACCACCCGGCCGAAAAGTGGGCGGCCCGCGGCCGAGCCGCCGCTTGGGAAGCTCGGCCTCAATCCCGGGCCACCACCTCGCGCAGCAGTTGGACCATCGCGTCCGCAGCCGCTTTGCCGGCGGTCAGGACCTCTTGATGGTCCAGCGGTTCCCGGTTGATACCGGCGGCCCAGTTGGTTAGGCAGGAAAACCCGAGCACGGTCATCCCCAGCGCACGCGCCTGGATGGTTTCCAGCACGGTGCTCATGCCCACCGCATCGGCCCCCAGCGTGCGCAGCATCCGGACTTCCGCCGGTGTTTCATACT
Organism: Akkermansiaceae bacterium; assembly: GCA_021733795.1. Taxonomy (GTDB): domain Bacteria; phylum Verrucomicrobiota; class Verrucomicrobiia; order Verrucomicrobiales; family Akkermansiaceae; genus Luteolibacter. The sequence goes on from JAIPKB010000124.1 coordinate 4,598, forward strand.
GCGGCCCGCGCAATCCCGCATAAACGCCTTCATGCAGGGGCATGCCCCGCGCCGCCGCCGCCGTCCGGAACACCTCCCGCCACTGTGCGTCATAGGCGGTGGTCAGGTCGATGAAATCCGCACCGTGCAGCGGCGAAGTCGATGTTAGATTGAGGTGATCCGCCAGCAGCATCCAGGACCCCGGAGCGAATTCCGGGTTGAGCGTGCCGGCGGCGTTGGTTAGAATCAAACGGCCCACCCCTTGTTCCGCCAGCCACCGTACGCCGGCGGTCACGGCCTGCGGCGGATGCCCTTCGTAGAGATGCACCCGGCCTTTCATCAGCACCACGGAGACCCCATCCAGACTACCGAACACGAAGCACCCTTGGTGGCCGGGCACGGTGGAGGCAGGCAGGCCGGCCTCGGCAAACGGGACCTCGCGCTCGACCACCACCGCCTCCGCCAAGGGCCCAAGTCCGGAACCGAGAACGATGCCGATGGGTGACGTGCTCATGGGATAATGAAAATGGAGGTTGCGAACAAGCTTGCTGTCAGACAATTCCGGACGGGTGCATGAGCGCCTCGATTTCATCGGCCTCGATCGGAATATTGCCCATCAGGTCGAAATTCCCGTGCTTGCCGATGATCACATCGTTTTCCAGACGGACACCGAGCCCTTCCTCACGGATGTAGATCCCCGGCTCAATGGTGAACACCATGCCTTCGGCAAACGGTTCGTGCGGCGGGCAGACATCGTGCACATCCAGTCCCAGATGGTGGGAGGTGCCGTGCATGAAATATTTTTTCACCAGCGGCTTGTCCGGCCCCTGCTGCTTCGCCTCCGCGGCGTCGATGAGGCCTAATCCGACGAGTTCCCGCTCCATCATTTCCAGCACCTGCATCTGGTATTCCAGCGGTCGGATGCCCGGGCGGAGGATGCCGTTGGCCGCCCGCAGGACCCGCAGCACCGCGTCATAGACCTGGCGCTGGCGCGGGCTGAAACGACCGTTGACGGGCACGGTGCGGGTTAAATCCGAGGCCCAGCCGGCATATTCGGCGGCCACATCCATCAGCACCATCTCGCCGTCGTTACATATTTGGTCGTTTTCCACGTAGTGGAGTACGCAGGCGTTCTTGCCGGAACCGATGATGGGCCCGTAGGCAAAGCCCCGCGAGCGGCGGCGGGTGAACTCGTGGAGCAGTTCGGCCTCGATCTCCCATTCGCCCACGCCGGGCTTGATGAAACCGAGCACACGGCGGAATCCGGCCTCGGTGATATCGCAGGCGTGTTGGAGGATGGGGATTTCCAGCGGGTTCTTGATCATCCGCAGCCGGTGCATCAGCGGTGCCAGCCGTTGGTAGCGGTGCAGCGGATAGCGCTGCTGGCATTCCCGGATGAAGCGATCGTTGGCGGTTTCCACCACCACTGCCGCCCGCAGGTGCTCGTTGGTGGTCAGATAAAGATGCTCGGCCTGCGGCACCAACCGGTGCAGGGCGGAGGCAAAGGTGTTGCTCCACTCCACCCGGGCGATGCCGCTGACACCCTGGGCACCCTCCTTGGTGAGTTTCTCCCCCTCCCAAACCGCGATGTGCTCGCTGGTTTCCTTCACGAAGATAATTTCCCGATCTTTGGGATCCATCGCATCGGGCATCATCACCAGCACGGTATCCTCCTGGTCCACGCCGGTCAGATAGAACAGATCGCTGTTCTGCTTGAAAGCCATGGTGCCATCCGCGTTGGTGGGGTAAATGTCGTTGGCTTTGACAATCACGATGCTGTTTGGCTGAAGCAGGCCTCTCAGGCGGTCACGGTTGCCGGAAAATAACTGGGGATCGATTGGTTCGTAGCGCACGCTCGGATTCCAAGCCGCCCGGCACCGAATTGCAACCGGAAAACGCCACCCCGGACAAAATTTGGAGATGAAATCAGGCCGGAGCGCGGCCCGCAAAGGTCAGTTCGGCGATGCCGGACTTGTCGAGTTCGCCCAGCCCCAGTTGGCAGAGCCTGAGGTATTGTGCCTCGGTGGCCAGTGACAACGGCACGGCGACCCCGGCAGCGGCAGCCATGGCATTGGCGATCCCACTGTCCTTGGCGGCATGGGCGGCTGAAAAATAACACTCGTGCTCGCGGTCCACCATGTCCGCGCCATCGGTTGCCAACACCCGGGAATTCGCACCGGTTTGGGAAAATATCTCAAGCAGGAGGGTTGGATCCAGGCCGAGCGCGGTCCCCAACCCCAGCCCTTCGGCGAGGGCGGCGGTATTGCTGTTCATGACCATGTTCACCAGCGCCTTGACCTTGGCCGCCTGACCCGGGTTTCCGACGTGGCGGCGCGCCTGCGCCAGATCCTCCAGGATCCAGCCTGCCGCAGCCACCGCCTCAGCGGTGCCACCGAGCATCAGATAGAGCGTGCCCTCGCGGGCCTGGGTGATGCTGGAGGCCATGCAGGCCTCCACCACCATGGCTCCGGCGGCGACCCCGGCTTCCGCCACCGCCACCTGCACGGCGGGGCTCAGGGTGGCGCAGTTCAGGAACAACTTCCCCTCAGCCCGCTCCAGCAGCGAGTCGCCCGGGGTTAGAAACAACTCCCGCATCGCCACGTCATCCGTCACCACCGTCAGCACAACCTCCGCGGCGGAGGTGACGGCGGCCAATGAATCGGCCACCCGGCACCCGAGTTCGACCGCCAGTTGTTCCGCAGCCTCCCGGCGGACATCATAAACAACGCTCACAGTGTGGCCGCAGTCCTTCAACCGGCGAGCCATGTTGGCTCCCATGCGTCCCACTCCGACAATCGCGATCCTTCGGTCATTCATCGGCGCGAGCCTCGTCGATTACGGCGGATTGTCAAGCAGGCCGCCTCTAGTTCTCCCCCATCCCGTCGTAGGTGGCCGCGGTCTCGGTTTCCGGCGTGGTGGAGGAATCATCGAGGATGATGTCGTCGAGCAAGCGTTGAATACCGGCTTCGGCGAGGTCACTCCGTGGATAGATGTTGCGGGCCTTGAGATACCAGGCGAGCGCGGTGCCGGTTTGTTTCGGAGTGCGTTCCTCGTATTGCCGGGCGCGGTCGAGCGCCTTGGTGAAATCCGCCACCTTGGGGGCCAGCAGTTCGAGTTCGCGACCGAGTTTGGGGTCGTCCGGGAACTGCTCCCGCAGTTCCTTGAGTTGTTCCCAGGCGGCATAGTTCTGGCCGACCTTGCTGAATTCGGAGGCCTTGCCGAGGGCGGTTTCGATTTTCGTCAGATTGGTGATGATGGTCTTGAAATCCGCCTCGCGTTGGGCGTCGCCCTGGATCGCCGGGGCGAGTTCGTATTGGCGTTTGGCGATTTCGCGGTAGTTACCCTCGGCAATCAGCCGGTCGAAGTCGTTGCGGGCGGTCAACATCGGGCCGGAGTCCGTGATGAGCTTGCGGAACTCCGCGAGTTTGGGATTGGTGGGCCAGATCTGGGTGGCGGAACCGATTTTCTCCGCCGCCTTGTCGTTTTCCTTGGCCATCAGGTGGGCCTTGGCCTCTTCGATGGCGAGGTCCGAGGCGAGCGTGTAACCGGCGATGGCTCCGTCCATCTTGGACGATGGAAAATCCTTGGCCGCGCCCTTGAGGCGATCCGCCAGTTCCTTGGCCTTGCCAAAGTCACGGGCCTGGAGCGCACCGTACACCTCATTGAGGTCACGGGTGTAGTTGAGCACCTTGAGCTTCTTCTCCAGCGGCAGGGTGGCGACCGGAGAAAGGAACTCACCGACGGCGAAGGCTTCCATCAACCGCTGGGAGGCCGTATGGAGTTCACCGCGGGAAAGCATCAGTTCGAAGGCCTGAATGTATTTCTCCGCCTCGCGGATGGCCTCGTTGGAGAGCGAGTCGAGCGAGGACACGGTGGGACTCACCCCCATCGACTCGGAAAACAGCTTGGCCACGTCCGACTTCTTGTCGATGCGCAGCGTGGAATCGCCGTCTTTCCAGATCTGGTTGTAAAAACGCGCGGCCATCAGCACATGCTCGAAACGGCGTTGGACGAACCACTGGACCATGTTGACCTGGTATTGGGCCTTGGTTTTGATGGTTTGGCCCTCGGTGCGCAGGATATTGGCCTTTTTGAGCGCCTCGATCTCGACGATTCGGCGGAGGGTATCCGTGTAGTGGAGGGAGTTATTTCCGGTCCCGGGAGTCTGGGCGGCCTTGCTGCCACCGCCTTTGCCCTTGTCGCCGGCGCCCCCCTTGGAGTCGCCCAGGGTCTTGTCGGTCTCGTGACGGGCGCGCCAGTCACCCTCACGGATGATCGATTGTTTTTCCTGCTCGATCGACTCGTTGAGCCGCTTGAGGCCGTTGATGTCCTGCTTGGCGAGCATCGCCACATAGACCGCCTCGGCGAGGGTGCCGCAGATATTGGAGTCGCCCGGATAGGAGGAGGCGCGGGGGAGGATTTTGAAGGCCTCGTAGAGATTCGGCGAGGGCTTGTGGAATGGGGAAACAGTGGCGAGGATCTCCGCCACGTCCTCGCGGTATCGGAGCGCCGCCTCGTCGCTTTCCGCTGGCTGGCTCAGGTATTTTTCAAACCGGGCCTTGAGCACGCGATTGTCGCCCAACGGCACGGTCACACCGCCGATGGTGATGGTTTCCGCCGAGGGGTCGAGCATCGGGATTTCCTGACCGAAGGGGCTGGCCGCAGGTGACTTCGGGCGCTGGGTCACCACGGTGTCCGTGGGGGTACCGGGCTGGGCCGGGGCCTGGCCGCCGTTTTGCGGGAGCACGCCAATCTGGCCGCTGGCAATGCCGCTGGCCAACAACAGGAATAAGACGGGAGCTTTCACGACGAGTGGGGGTGCGGGATGGAGTTAGAGACGGTTGACGGCGGTGGCGACGGGAATGCCGCCCTGCCGGACTTTGACACGCATGGAGTAACGTTGTTCACGTTCGATATTGAGATTGTTGAAATCCGGGGGGATTTCCACGGCGATGAGCTCGTCGCCCTTGTCGGATTTGATCAGCATGCTCACCACCTGGCCGCGGGTGCTGGTCCAGCGGAGTTTCTCATCGATCTTGCCCTCGATGGAATATTCGTTGCCGCGCATACTGTTGCCGTTTACCAGAAACTCCTCGATGTTGAGCGGGTTGACGTTGGCAAACCCGGCGGGTTTCCTCTTGATCAACGACTTGCCGCCGATGATCACAATGACAACGGCGACCGCGATGCCTATGAAGACACCGGGATGCAAACTGGAACTAGCGCGACGGGCCATGACTGGATAGTGGGGTGTGATGGATTGCGGACTCGGAAAAGGTAACCGGGGCCACGAAAAAAACCAGCGCGAATTTCGGCAGGGACTCAATCCCACTGCGGACGGCGGACGCCGGCCCAGGCCACGATCAACCCCACACCGATGTGCGCGGCCAGGGTGTAGTAGCAGAACGTCTGCGCGGAGAGCGAGGTATCGACCACCGATTTGACCGCGTCATTGACCTGGGTCTGCAGCGATTCGACCGAACCGGACCACGCCCAGTAGGCGGAGATGAACGGACGGGTGAAGGCGTCGATGCTTTCCGGCAGGGCCAGCACCGCACCCGAAAGCGGGAGTTGGAAACCCACCAGGTAAATCGACATCAGCGAGGCTTGCTCGGCCGTCCGCATTATCGAGGAAATCGCCAGGCAGATCGCCGTCATCGATGCATTGATCAGCAGCAGGAACCCCGCATGGGCGATGAAATCCCCACGAAACTGGCCGAAGAAATTGACGAAATACGCCATCCACAACGACTGGGCGATGACCAGGCATGACAAGAAGGCGACCTTGGACGCCAAATAGGCCGACGGTCGCAGGCCGGCGAACCGCTCTTTTTCGTAGATTGGCCGCTCGCTGGCAATTTCGCGGGCGGAATTATTGGAGCCCATCAGGGCCAGCAGCACCACCTGAAACATGATGATGCCGGAAACGGCGGAACCCACCTTGGCCTGATCGCCGCGCACGTCCTGCTGCTCCTGGATTTCCGCCTTGATATCGTCCTGCCGGGTGTCCGAAAACCGCCGGATGTTGCCCGAGGCCTTGTCGCTGAACAGGGTCACCAGAATGGGAAAGCAGAGCAGGATGGCGAGCTGCAGTGCCACCTGGCCGCGGTCGCGGAAGAAAATCCGCCAGCGCCGCGAAAGCAGCGTGCCAAATTGGCTGAAAACCCCCGGCATTGGCAACGACGATAAAAGTGCTGCGGTGGCTGGCTGGGAAGCCGGTGCGGCCTCATCCTCCAGGATATCCTCCGCTTCCGGTGCGGCACGTTCATGGACGGGCGGCGGCTCCGTCGGGAGTTGAAGGCTGCCGGAGGCGATCAACAATTCACGGTTGTGGTCCAGCATGGTGTAGTAGGAAGCACCGTGTTTCTCCCAGGACGCCTGCCAGCGCTCCGCAGTCTGGGTGGCCAACCGGGGATAGACTTCCTCACTGTCCTTCACTGAAAAATAGTGGGTGAGCTTCTCCGGCGGACCATGGAACGCCAGCGTCCCCTCGTGGAGCACCAGAATCGAATCGTAAAGCTCCAGATGGGCCAATGAATGGGTCACCGACATCACGATCCGCCCGTCCTTGCGCGACAGATCATGGAGCAAGCGCACGATCTCCCGCTCAGACCGCGGATCGAGACCGGAGGTCACCTCGTCGCAAAGCAGGATTTTCGGATCGGACACCAATTCCATGGCCAGTCCCAGCCGCCGCTTCTGCCCGCCGGACAGCACCTTCACCGTCCGGTCAGCGATGCCGCTCAAGCCGGCTTCCTCAAGCACCCGGTCGATCCGGTGGTCCAGCTCGGCGGTAGTGCGGCAGTGAACACGCAGCCGGGTGGCGGCCTCCACGGATTCATCCACCGTCAGCGGATCATAAGCGATCGAGAACTGCGGCACGTATCCGATTTCCGAAGGCAGGAAATCCCCCTCTGCCGAAAGATCGCGGCCAGCCCAATACAAACCGCCCGCCGACTCGGGATTGAGTCCGGCGATCGTCTTCAACAGGGTGGTCTTGCCGCAACCGGACGGACCCACGATCGCCATGAAATGCCCCTTGGGCACCTTGATGGAGACCTTGTCAACGAGATTGACCTCGGCACCGTCCTTGCGGATGGTGAAACATACATCTTTAAGTTCTAGCACAGGCGTGGAAACGGGGTGTGGCTTTGAGAAAACGGATCGTAATGCGGATTTCTATCCATGGCGAGCGAATTTCAACACGCCCATACCTGTATTTCCGGATATTCCCGGGTATTTCCGAGCACCGCCGGACACCTGCCCGACAACGAGCAAAATATGCAGGTTTCTCCCGAATTTAGTTGACATGCCCGCCCCAGGGACGACCGTATTGGGCTTCGCGGAGCAACCGCAAGCCAGCCATCAACCAACATCACCATGAAAAACAAACTCTGGATCCCCGTAATCGCCCTGCCTCTGACCTTTGCCGCCTGCAGTGAAAAGAGAGTGGAAAATGCCGCCGATGAAGCCAACGACGCCGTCGAGACCGCCGCCGATGCGGTGACTCCTCCTCCCGCACCCGAACCAGCTGTCGAACCAGCTGTCGAACCAGCTGTCGAACCAGCTGTCGAACCAGCTGTCGAACCAGCTGTCGAACCAGCTGTCGAACCGGATGTCGAACCAGCTGTCGAACCAGCTGTCGAACCAGCTGTCGAACCAGCTGTCGAACCAGCTGTCGAACCAGCTGTCGAACCAGCTGTCGAACCGGATGTCGAACCAGCTGTCGAACCGGATGTCGAACCAGCTGTCGAACCGGATGTCGAACCGGATGTCGAACCGGATGTCGAACCGGATGTCGAACCGGATGTCGAACCGGATGTCGAACCGGATGTCGAACCGGATGTCGAACCGGATGTCGAACCGGATGTCGAACCGGATGTCGAACCAGCTGTCGACCCGGATGTCGACCCGGATGCCGAACCGGCAAGTGGCACCGAATGAGCCACTTTGGGGGGCTCCAATCCTCTGGATAGACCCCGCAACTTCAAGATACCCGGTATTGCCCACAAGGCAAACCCGACACGCTCATATCATCGAGAGCCTCACTGATATCCCGAGTCATCCATCCCCGTCGGGCTGGATTGCTGATGCTCACCTGCGTCGCTGTTCTTACGGGCATCGCTCCGGCTGAGACTCCAAAATCCACCCCGCAGACCTTTCCCTTCGCCGTCCGCCCGGCCGTCCGCTTTCTCGGCCCGTCCTCTGCCGAAGTCTTCTGGGAATCCTCTGAAGCCGGGCGCGGCCTCGTCGCCTTCGGCAGTACCGGAAAGCTTGGTCAAACCGCCGAGTCGGACAGTGAGGGCACCCGCCACCGCGTCGTCCTCAACAACCTTCTCCCCGCCACCCTCTATCACTATCGCATCGCCGTCCGCACCCCGGGCGGTCTGGTCTCCGGAAAAATCCAGACCTTCGATACCTCGGTCAACGAGATCCCTCCCGACCTATCATCCTCCATCCCGCCCGCCACCAATCCGCTCATCCGTGAGGCCGCCGCCCGCGCGGTCAACAACCGCAACCGGGGTTTCTGCCTCATCATCACTCGCCGAACACACACCTGTCACCGCCAACCCCATCAGTGAATCTCCACACCCTCATCATCCGCGAGGGATAACTCGTGACCGACTGATGTCATGGAAACTCCGAACTATCACGACTACTACACCTGGCAAAGCGATGTCCCAGGGTTCAGCCACGAGGCCCAGGAAACCCTGCGCTCCAGCACCGCTTCATCTCCCGTGTGGGCGGTCTCGGCGGTCCGCTCGCCTTCTCGCTCGCAGCAGCCGGTGTCGGTCGCATTATCCTCGCACACGGCGGCACTCTCCGCCCCGATGATTTGAATCGCCAGATCCTCATGACCCACGACGGCCTCGGGGACCTCCGCCACGAACAGGCCGCCGTCACTCTCCGCCGCTTCAATCCCAACATCGAAGGGATCATGCTGCTAACGAATTTCACCCCCGCCCATACCGACCACTTGATTCACATCGACACCGCCTTGATGCGCATGAGCAAACTCAATATCAATCGCCATCCCGCCTGCCCACATTGTGCTGGCTCTCCCTCAAACCCGTCATGAACCGAACCAGTCTCATCATCCTCTCACTGCTAGCCGTGCTCGGAGCATCCGTCTGGCAAGTCACCCGAAAACCCGCTGCACAGGGCCCTTCCGTGGTCCCGTTGCTCGTCCACTGCGCCGCAGGTCTGCGCGAACCAATGACCGAAATCGCCCGCCAGTACGAGCGGGAATTCGGCATCCCGATCCACCTCCAATTCGGCGGCTCCGGAGCGCTCGAAACCCAACTCGAACTCGCCGGTGGCGATCTCTTTCTCCCCGCCGACGAATCCTACATCCTCTCCACCCGCGCCAAAGGACTCGTCCGGGAAACTCTCCCGGTCACCACTCTAACGGCCGGCATCGTGGTGCCTAAAGGCAATCCAAAAAACCTCCGCTCGCTCGACGATCTCGCCCGCCCGGGGCTCCGGCTCTCGCTGGCCGACCGCTCCGCCGCCATCGGCAGGCACACCTGGGCGGTCTTGGAGCAATCCGCCCGACTCCCGGATTTCCAGGCAAACGTCATCGTCACCAAGCCCACCGTCAACAACATCGTCGAGGATGTGGCCACCGGCGCGGTGGATGCCACCCTCGCCTGGCACACCGTCGCCCGCACCTTTCCCGATGTCGAATGGCTTCCGGCATCTGAATTCGCAAGCCACCCGACGACGGTTTGCCTCGGCATTCTAACATCATCCTCCGCTCCCGCCCGGGCCCTGCATTTCGCCCGCTATCTAACCGCCGCTGATCGGGGTCTCAAGGTTTTCGGCGCGGCCGGTTTCACCATTCCGGAGATCGCCGACGAGTGGGTCGACACGCCGGAACTCACGCTTTTTTCAGGCTCGATGCTGCGACCCGCGATCCAGCAGCGGATTCGTGAGTTCGAGCAGCGCGAGGGCTGCCGTATCACCACCGTCTTCGAGGGCTGCGGCACCCTCGTCGCCATGATGAAAGACGGCGGGGCCAAACCCGCCGCCTATTTTTCCTGCGACACCAAGTTTCTCGATATGGTTTCCGAGCGTTTCGGGCCGTCCACGGTTGTTTCCAGCAACCGGATCATCCTGCTCGTGCCCAAGGGAAACCCGAAACAACTCAAGTCGCTGGGCGACCTCACCGGTCCCGGCCTGAAACTCGGTCTCTGCGATCCCGAGAAGAGTGCGCTCGGCTATCTCACCCGTCTCATGTTAGAGCGAAGTCAACTCGGCGTTCCGCTCGATCAAAGCGGCAACATCGCCCTGCTCTCCGGCAAGGGCGACGACTTGGTCAACGCCATGCAAGCCCGCTCGCTGGATGCCGCGCTCGTTTACCGCAGCAACGCCCTTGCCAGCCCGCCCATCCTCGAGTCCTGTGAAATCATTGCCCTGGATGACCCTCTCGCCACCGCCACCCAACCCTTTGCGGTCGCGCTGGACACCCGCTTCCCCTGCCTCGCCGCCCGTCTCGGCAGCTATCTCTACGACCCCTCCGCCCGCGCCCGCTTCGAGGAACTCGGATTCAGTTGGATGAAGTGATAAAGATATGTATCCATTTGAGTGCTTTCATTACCCCCTTCCCTATCAACCCAAAAAGTCACCGCACGGGCGGGCGGTCCTTTGAAAGATGCGCGTGCGAGTGGCGGTCGCGAAGCGCGGACCGACCTCGAAAATCCAGCAGCTTGCGGAAGATTTGAGCAAGCTGCCCAAGAACAAGCAGCGCTTGATCGTGCAGATGCTTGAGGGATTCCTTCATGCGTCGTGAGACATCCAGCTGGCCGCGATTGTTCCACAGGCCGGATCTTGTTATTGAGAATGCCGTTGAAAGTGGTTTTTCCGCCTCGGTTAGGGCTGTGGAACGCCCTTGGCTGCGTCTTATTGAGAACGGCAACTTGTGACAATGCCCGCAATGCGGAGTGGAACGCGGAGGCTGTCCTGCGTAGGGTCCGGGCAACCTGTCCGTCGTAGCCTTGCGAAGGAGGAAGCCCCGGCTGTCACAAACCGCCAGACGTCCGCTGTGGAACAATCCGCCGGATTCTACGACCACAGCGGACCCAAAGTACGATGAAAGCGTTGAAATCCCACTCTAACACCTAAGACCATAATTATGGAAAACCACACGATGACAGTTCGGCCTTTAACACTGAGACCATAGTCAATATTTCCTTCCATCTGGGTAAAAGTGCTCTCGACTGGTGTTAATGAAATCGTCAATCCTTACTCTATAGAGCACTTCATCAATCCGAGCAAAAAAGGTGTTGTCACGCACCATGAAATGCTGTATCCGACCAAGCAGCACATGGCCATCACTGGAAACCGTGCCACTTCCGATTGCTAGAACTCCGCTCCCGATTGGCGCACCAAGACGGTTGGAGAAATCGTCATCACGAATATCTTGGAGGAGTCTCTCCACGATCATGTCATTGCCAATTGCGACATCATCGACGAAACTACCGCTATCATCTAACCATGAAAGGATAATGGCGTCTGCTTGCAGGGAATCGAAAAACCTTGAACAATCATGAAGTCCGGCCAAAGGCACTCCCACATCTTCCGTTGCGCTTTTGGGATCGACCCAGCCACCATCCCTGCATGAGCAGAGAAGTAACAACAAAAATGCGCCAATTGACTTCATCAATTCAATCCAGCTCCAGCCGCTCTCGCAGTTGTCTCTGACGCTCTTCCGCTTCTTCGGTGAGTTTGTTTTTCAGATCTATTAGTGGACCCTCATTGTAGAGTACCTTGTCACCGTTTGGCAAGACTCCCAGCATTTCAAGTTTTCCCGTGCAATCGATGGTGTATGAGCACACCACACCCTTTTTGGCCTCCTTTGTTACCATATCAACGATTTGATCCCGCACCTCCTTTCTGGCTGTGTCAAATACACGGTTGTTAGTTGCTTTGACTTCAGAGTCATCCCAGTATTCATATTCAAGAGGGCGCAAGAGAATGGCGGTTTCCGGCAATGGCTCTCTTGGATAGTAATATAAAAGGTCATTCCACCACGTGACTGCAGCGGAGGCTGAGGCACTCCCAGAAAACGCCTTAGTGAAAACTCGGTGTGAGCTCTTACATTCGCAAACCACCTCGCCATCACAATGCCATCCAAAGCGATAAATCAAAACCTTGTATTCTCGGAACTGCCACGATAGATCATCATCTCCAGCGGGATCCTCCTCTAGACCGTTGATAAATCGCAAACCAAGAGAATCCACCAACGCGATCCCGTCATTCCCCACGAACCCATACAAATTCACCCCGCCGTTTTCCCCGATGGGATCCCTCGATGGCCATCTTCCGGTCAGCGGGTCGTACCAACGATAACCGTAATAAGCTACATGGACCCCTTGGGCCGGTGGGTTCACTTTGTCCAGTGCATTGCAAACCAATGGATTGGCAAAATTTCGGTGATTCGGCCCCGCTGACCGCTCCTGGGGGCAAAATGCGCCAGAACCCATCGAATTTTCCTCCCCACCGGGCGGATTCGTTACCGTCTGGGGTGTCTGGCAGGGGCTGCATGAGGTCGCCTGCATGGCTGATGAGAGACCTAGCACCTTGGCGGACCCGCCGCAAGGGGAATCGTCGGGGGAATCGTCCGGGGGGTGCCGGACAAAAAAGTTAAAGAGGCCAGACGCCTGGCCATTTTTTGGGCCTTGACGGTGGCTAGGTCCTAGACATAATCATTCCCGATGCAACCGCCAAGCCTATCCATCGAACAGATCCGGCGATCCCTCGTGGAACAAATCGCCGCCATCACCACCATGCAGCCCGGAACCCTTGCCGAGGAATACCGCGAACACCCGGACGCCGACGGCAAGGGCGTAGTGCGCCGCGGCCCGTACTTCAAGTACCAGTGCTGGCATGACGGTCGCAACCTCAGTCGGCGCGTGCCCGTCACCCAGGCTGCCCAACTGCGCCAGGACATCGACAATGCCAAACTCTTCGGCCAACTCACCGCGCAACTCGGGCAACTCAACATCCAACACACGCTCGCCCTGCGGACTGCCGAAGCATCCACCGCCGACGAGGTGCGGGACTCTAAAAAAACTCCACGCCCAAGCGTGCCAGGAAAGGTTCAGTGAAACCGAAGCCTTCATCGCCAAAGCCAAGGCGCGCCTGATTGCCCAAGGATCCGGTGAAAGTCCGGAATGGATCGAACGTGGCCTGCGTGACGCACTGTTGCGCGACGGCAAGGCAATCGTCAAGGCCCTCGATAATGATCGCACCCTATTTCCCGACGCGGCAAAGCCACTTGCCTTTGAAACCTGCTATCACGACCGCGGCATCAACGTCGAAACCCTCTTTGGAGGGATCCGCCTGTCGCGAAACTACTACCACAATAGTAAAAGCGGCACCGGGCGTTTTCCGCTCGATGACGCACTCGGTCTGGAAGGCGGTTACACCCCCGCCGTCGCCAGGCTCATCTGCCGGGTCGCCAGCCTTGGTGCTTCTTTTGAGCAGGGCGCTGCCGACCTCGACGCCTTCGCCGGTTTGCGTTTTGATCCACGCGATCTGGGCCGCATGGTCGCCGCCGTGGCTCCCGGGTTGGTGGAGTCGCTCGCCAGCCTCGCCCCCTCCCCTCTGCCGGGATCGAATGCCGCCATCCCTGTCCTCTATGTCAGCACCGATGGCACCGGCACACCCATGCGACGCGAGGAACTCGAAGGTCGTCCCGGCAAACAGGAAGACGGCAGCGCCCGCACCCGCGAGGCCAAGCT
>JAIPKB010000125.1 GCA_021733795.1 Akkermansiaceae bacterium
AGGCCTCGTGGCGGTGAACATTCGGGGGGTGGGGGGGTGGACGGCGGGGGAAGGATACGCCCGGCCAAGCGGCGTGTAAATCTGAAAACCGCAGATGAGCCCGAAATGGGTGCGAACTTGCAACTGGGGTGGAGCGCTGAACGCCAAATCCCAAACCAGTCAAGCTCACTTCATCCCTCAACAATCAACCATCGGGAATCATCAATCCTCATGCGGCCCCCTGATTCCGACGATTTCTCCGACACTCCTCTCCCTGATTTCCGATAATTTCCGACACTTTCCCCCATTCTTTCCCCGATCAGGTCAGAACCTCCGTCCTCAGAACGGGATATCGTCCTCTTCGGCGAAATTATCCTGGGGCGGAGCGGCGGAGCCACCCTGGGGGGGGGCGGATTGCTGCTGCTGCTGCGGAGGAGTGGGACGTTGGGATGGCGCGCCACCACCCTGGCCGCTGCCACCCTGGCCGCCCTTGCCATCCGGCAGGAACTGAAGCACTTCGCCGATCACCTTGAGCTTGCTGCGCTTCTTGCCGGTTTCCTTGTCATCCCAGGTGTCCATGTGCAGGCGGCCTTCGATGTAGGCCATGCGGCCTTTCGCAAGGTATTGCTGAGCCAGTTCCGCCTGCCGGCCCCACAGGGTGATCTCCACGAAAACGGTGTCTTCCTGCCGTACGCCCTGATCATTGCTCCAGATTCGGTTGATCGCCAGGGTGATATCAGTGACGGCAGTTCCCTTGGGGGTGTAGCGCAACTCGGGATCCCGGGTGAGATTGCCGATGAGCATGACTTTGTTGAGATTGGCCATAGCAGGAGAAAAATACGGTTTCGAGAGAAAAGTCAAGAAAAAAATGTTCAAATGAACATTTTTCAGCTCAGGCGATGCGTTGGAAGTGCTGCAGATGGACCTTGCCATTGAGAGTCAGCCGCGCCTGGAGTTTGGCGATGACGTCCGGCTCCCCGGTGAAGCTGTATTTGACGTAGTGCCCGGCCTCAAGATGGCGGGCGTTGTAGGCGAACTGGCGGCGACCCAGTTGGGTGACCTTGTCGATCTTGCCTCCTTCGGCTTCGATTTCCTTGGCGACGGAGCTGACCAGTTCATCGACGGTTTCATCGAGCGACTTGGTGTTAAGAACGATCAGGCCTTGATATTTGCGACTCATCGGATTGGGCATTGGGTGGTGGATTGCTGCTGGTGTGGTATTGGTTCGCCGCGGCGGCGACGCCTTGGGAACGCGCAAGCTGCACTGCCTCGACGGCCTTAGCAAGCGTGTTTTCAAAAAGTTCCTGTTCCTCGGGCCGGAATTTCCCCAAAACATGCCCGGTCATCTCTCCCGGACCGCTGCCGCCGATGCCGAATTTCAACCGTGGGAAGGCCTCGGTGCCCAAATGCTGGATGAGGGATTTGATTCCGTTGTGGCCGCCGGCCGAGCCTTTTTCCCGGAACCGCAGGGTTCCCAGCGGCAGCGCGGCGTCATCGTAAACCACCAGCATCTGCTCCGGGATCCATTTGAAAAACCCGAGCACCTGTTGCACCGCCCGCCCGCTGAGGTTCATGAACGACTGGGGTTTCACCAGCAAGGTGCCATCCCCCGGCAACTTCGCCAGATGGCACTGCCAACGGGGGGTCGACTGGAACGCCGCCCCGGAACCCGCCGCCAAGCGTTCCAGGACCATGAACCCCACATTGTGCCGGGTGGCCTCATACTGTCGGCCGGGATTGCCCAGCCCCACGATGATCGGAAATCGCATCACGCCGCCAGCATAACGCCTCGCCCGACAATGAAAAGCAGGGATTTCGGGGCTCCGGGGCGCGTTCATTCTGAACGCTGAGTCAGGCGGACATTCTGTCCGGTTGAGCGGAGCAATAGCGTGAGTTCGAAGGCGGACGCGGGGTAGTGGCCGACAGCATGTCGGCCTCACATAGCCGACAGGATGTCGGCGCTCCGGAGCGCGGACATTCTGTCCGCTGAGTCAGGCGGACATGCTGTCCGGTTGAGCGGAGGAATAGCGTGAGTTCGAAGGCGGACGCGGGGTAGTGGCCGACAGCATGTCGGCCTCACCTAGCCGACAGGATGTCGGCGCTCCGGGGCGCGTTCATTCTGTCCGCTGAGTCAGGCGGACATGCTGTCCGGTTGAGCGGAGGAATAGCGTGAGTTCGAAGGCGGACGCGGGTTGGTGGCCGACAGCATGTCGGCCTCACCTAGCCGACAGGATGTCGGCGCTCCGCGACCCTTCCCGCTTGCCCCGCGGGGCATTCCGTGGCAGGGTTCCGGGCATGCCGCGTCTTGCCCTGCTCCAGTCCCGTGGGTTCGCCTCCAAGGTGGAATCCCTGGCCCGCCACGAAGCCCTCATCCGCCAGGCGGCGGCGGCGGGCGCGCAAATCATTGTGACCCAGGAGCTTTTTCTAACACCCTACTTCTGCACCATTCAGGATCCGGACCGTTTTGATCTGGCCGACCGGCTGCCCGGTCCGGTGACGGATCAACTGGGTGCGCTGGCCGGCGAGCTGGGGGTGGTGTTGGTGTCCTCGCTGTTCGAACATCGCGGCCCCGGGCTCTATCACAACACCGCGGCCATTCACGATGCCGATGGCGCGCTGCTCGGCCTCTACCGGAAGTCCCATATCCCGCAGGACCCGGCGTTCGAGGAAAAATTCTATTTCACCCCCGGCGACAGCGGCTGGCCGGTCTGGGACACGCGCTTTGGCAAGCTCGGGGTGCTGATCTGCTGGGATCAATGGTATCCGGAGGCCGCCCGGTTGATGGCCCTCGGCGGCGCACAGGTGCTGATCTATCCCACCGCGATCGGCTGGCTGCCGGCGGAAAAACCCACCCTCGGCGACGCCCAACACTGCGCCTGGGAAACCGTCCAGCGCGGGCACGCGGTCGCCAACGGCTGCTATCTGGCGGCGGTCAACCGCACCGGCACCGAGGGCGACACCGAGTTCTGGGGCCGCTCCTTCGTGGCCAACCCCTACGGCCAGATTGTCGCCAAGGCCGCCACCGACCGTGAGGAAATCCTCATCCACGATCTGGATTTCCAGGCGATCGACGACTTCCGCCGGATCTGGCCGTTTTTCCGCGACCGCCGGATCGACGCCTACGGCGACCTGACAAAAAGATGGCGGGGAACCTGATGGGTTCTCAGCGTTTCAGCGGTAAAATCACTGCGTAGTCCATCCGAGTGATCTCTCAGCCAATCCGTTCACGGATCTTTCTCCAGCACGCCGCGGGCGCGGTTCCAGAGCAGGAGTGCCTCGGCGAACATCCAGGCCGTTAGGGCGAGCATCAGCACCCCCACCGCCACCAGCAGCCAGCTCCCGCCGGCCATCCAGCGGCCGACATCCGTCCACAAGGCCCAGACCGGCATCGCCAGCATGAACCCCATCGGCAGCACCACCAGCCAGGTGGGCAGGTTCCGCCGCCGCAGCCAGAAACTCACCACCAGCATCGCCAGTGCGGCCAGCAGTTGGTTGGTCGCGCCGAACAACGGCCACAGGATCAGGCCGCCGGTGCCGATGGTCTCCCAACTCCAACCCTTGCCAGGCCCCGGAAACAAGGCCAACAGAAACGCGGTGGCCACGGCGAACAGGGTGGCGCCGTGGGTGGTCCGCAACAGGCCCAGCGGACGCGACAGCGGAACCCGCTCCACCCTGCCGCCGGCGGGCATCACCGTGCCGGCCAACTCCTGGACGACGTAGCGCTGCAGGCGGGTGGCGGTGTCCAGGGTGGTGCCGGCGAAACTCGCCACCAGCACCCCCATCAACGCCCGCGCCATGACCGGGTCGATCCCCAGCGCGCCGACGAAATTGCCAGCTCCCACCACGAAGGCACCGATCGCCTTGCCGCCGGTCACCGCTTTCCAATCGCCATAAACCTCGCGCCACAGCTCGCCGCCGAGCACGCCCGGATGAGCGCTCTGCCAGCCGAGTCCCAGCCCGGCCGCCACCGCCAGGATCACCAGCACCGCCAGAAATCCCTCCAACAACATCGAGCCGTAACCGACGAACTGCGCGTCCGTCTCACAACGCAGTTGCTTGCTGCTGGTGCCCGAACTCACCAGACAGTGAAACCCGCTGATCGCCCCGCAGGCGATGGTCACAAACAAGAATGGAAAGATCGGCGGCGCGTGCAGCGGATGCGCCTGATAGACCGGGGCCACGATCTCCAACACCTGCCGCGTCCCGCTCAGCGGATCCGCCGCCGGCGCGCCCCAGCAGGCGGCCACCACCAGCCCCGCGACGATCAGCCCCATGCTGAACACCAACTGCAGGCTGTTGATGAAATCCCGAGGCTGCAACAACACCCACACCGGCAGCACGCTGGCCATATAACAATATGCCAGCAGCACCGCCACCCACGCCCACAGCGGCAGGGTTGACAGTGACGTGTTCCACCCGCGGATGGCTCCGCCCAGCAGCCCGCCGGTACCCGCCACGCCCGGACAACCGGCACCCAGCCAAACCGTCGCCAGCATCAGGCCCAGCGCCACTGTGCTCGGCCCCAACAGCGCCCGCCCCTTGCGGTGGACCACCAGGCCGATCCACACCGCGATCGGAATCTGCAGGAACACCGGCAGGATCGACTCCGGAAACTGCACGAACACGCTGGCAATCACCCAGCCGAAAATCGCCAGCACCACCCACAACGCGAACAGCAGAATGACCAGAAACATCACCCGCACCCGCCGGTTGATCACCCGTCCCGCGATTTCTCCCACCGTCATCCCGCGGTTGCGCAGGCTCACCACCAGGGTGGCCAGATCATGCACCGCGCCGATGAAAACCGACCCGAACAACACCCACAACAACGCCGGCACCCAACCCCACATGATGGCCAGCGCCGGCCCGACGATCGGCCCCGTCCCGGCAATGCTGGTGAAGTGGTGGCCGAACACCACCCCGCGCGAGGTCGGCACGAAATCCACCCCGTCTTCCCGCTCCACGCTCGGCACCCGCGCCTGCGGGTCGAGCCGGAACAACTTGCGCGAGAGCCAGCGGCCATACGTGTGGTAGGCCGCCAGATACAAGACAATCGAGCCGAGGGCGATGAAGAGTGAATCCATGGATGTGTCCGCCGATGATGCACTTGAGACGCGGGACGCCAAGCGAATAGTGGGGGGGCCGCAGCGGGTGGTTTATCGCGAGCGAATTGAGGAGTTGGGGTGGTTGTAGCGGCGGTCTGTGACCGTCGTGCGAAGGGCGCGTGCATGGCATGAATTGTAGCGGCGGTCTGTGACCGTCGTGCGAAGGGCGCGTGCCGCTCGGAACCCGGGGATAGGTATTGGCTTTCCCATTGGCATCGACGCTCATAGAGCGACGCTACAGGGCGTTGGGCAAAGGAATCCGAAAGGGCGTCCAAGCTACCCTGCGGCGAGGCCGAAGAAGCGGTTGGCATTGCCGAAGCAGATCGCCTCGACGAGGGATCCGAGGGTCTCGAAATCATCCGGCAGTTCGCCGCGCTCGGCCTCGCCGCCTAACAGGTTGCAGAGGATCCGGCGGAAGTATTCGTGGCGCGGATACGACAGGAACGAGCGGGAGTCGGTGAGCATCCCGACGAAGCGCGAGAGCAGGCCGGTGGCGGAGATGGCGTCGAGTTGCATTTCCATGCCGTGTTTCTGGTCGAGGAACCACCAGCCGGAACCGAACTGGATCTTGCCGGCCACGCTGCCGTCCTGGAACGCACCGGTGAGCGCGGCAAACAAATAGTTGTCTGCCGGATTCAGGTTGTAGAGCACCATTTTGGGCAGGGCGTTCTCGCGGGTGAGCGCATCGAGATAGGTGAGCAGGGCGTCGCCCTGGCGGGCGTCGCCGATCGTGTCGTAGCCGGTGTCCGGACCCAGTTTTTCGACCATCCGCCGGTTGACGCCGCGGGCGGCTCCGAGGTGGAGTTGTTTGGTCCAGCCGCGGGCGGCGTCGAGCTGGCCGAAGAACACCATCAGATAGAACGAGAAACGTTCCTTGTCCTCGGCGCTGACGGTCTTGCCCGCACGGGCACGGTCGAAGATCAGCGAGGCATCGGCATCGGAGCATGCGAGGGCCGGGCAGCGGGTCAGTCCGTGGTCGGACAGGCGGGCACCGGCCTGGTGGAAATCGTCGTGGCGTTGGTTGAGGGCGGAGAGCAGGTCGGACAAGTGGACAATGGCGGTGTCTGCAACTTCCTCGAGCTTTTCCAGCCAGGCGTTGAGCAGGGGCGGTTGGTCCACGAGGAAAGCCTTGTCCGGGCGGAAGGTGGGCAGTACGCGGGTGGGCAGGCCGGAGGCGGCGATTTCCAGGTGGTCGCTGAGTGGATCGGCCGGATCATCGGTTGTGCCGACCATCCGTACGTCGAATTTGCGGAGAATCCCGTGGGCGCAGAAGTCCGGCTCGGCGAGTTTCGCGTTGGCCCGGTCCCAGATTTCGTCCGCGGTGGCGGGGGAGAGCATCAGATCGATATCGAAATACCGTTGGAGTTCCAGGTGGGTCCAATGGTGGACGGGATTGCGCAGGGTGAAGGGGACGGTTTCCGCCCAGGCCTGGAATTTCTCGCGGGGGCAGGCATTGCCGGTGATGCGATCCTCGCCGATGCCGTTGGCCCGCAGCAGCCGCCATTTGTAGTGGTCGCCGGCGAGCCAGATTTCCGAAAGGGTTTCCCAACGTTGGTTGGTGGCGATTTCCCGCGGCGAGAGGTGGCAGTGGTAGTCGATGATCGGCAGGGGCTTCGCCACTTCATGAAACAGGCGGCGGGCGGTGGCGGATTGCAGCAGGAAGTTTTCGTCCGGATAGGCCATGGCAGCACCATCACAGCATCCACGGCCCGGTTGCCAAGCTTAACGTGGGGATTCTGAGAGCATTGGTGCGGGCGTGTTTGGAGATCCTTGGAGGCGACCCGCCCCCATCACGGCCTGGCGCGAGCCGCGCCAGCCACGCCGACCCGCCGCGAGCCGCGCCAGCCACGCCGACCCGCCGCGAGCCGCGCCAGCCACGCCGACCCGCCGCGACGGCCTGGCGCGAGCCGCGCCAGCCACGGGCCGCACCAGCCACGACCCGGCGTTTGGAATCAGGCGTAGCTGCGGATGGAAACGTGGACGTCCTCGAACTTGAGCGGCTCCTTGTGGAGGATCGGGGTGTTGCCGGCACCGGTGTATTCCCAGCAGGAAACGTGGGAGAAATTCACGTCGTCGCGTTTGGCTTCGCCGGCCTGGGTGTTGCCGGAGATGACTTCCGGGTCCTTGTCGAAGAACTGGTGCTCCAGCCGGAAGTGGCCGCCGCAGGATTCCTCGCGGTCGCGGGCGTCGTAGCACATGACTTCGGCGAATTCGAGGAAATCCGCCACGCGGCCGGCTTTTTCGAGTTCCATATTGGCGAACTCGCCGGTGCCGGGGATGCGGACGTTGTGCCAGAACTCCTCGCGGATGGCGGGGATTTTGGCGAGGGCTTCGGTGAGGCCTTCGCGGGAGCGGGCCATGCCGCAGTTGTTCCACATCACCATCCCGAGTTCGCGGTGGAAGGAGTCCACGGTGCGGGCACCCTGGATGGATAGAAGTTTGGAGGTGCGCTCGCGGACCTCGTTTTCCACGGCCTTGAACTCGGGTGCGGCAGTGGTGACGGTGCCGGGTTGCTGGGTGACCAGGTAGTTGGCGATGGTGGCGGGGATCACGAAATAACCGTCGGCCAGGCCCTGCATCAGGGCGGAGGCACCGAGGCGGTTGGCTCCGTGATCGGAGAAGTTCGCCTCACCCAGCACGTGGAGGCCGGGGACATTGGACATCAGGTTGTAATCGACCCACAGGCCGCCCATCGTGTAGTGCACCGCCGGATAGATCATCATCGGCACCTGATAGGGGTCCTCGCCGGTGATTTTCTCATACATCTGGAAGAGGTTGCCGTAGCGGGAGCGGATGACCGACTCGCCGAGGCGCGCGGTGGCATCGCGGAAGTCCAGATGGACGCCGAGGCCGGTGGGGGCGATGCCGCGGCCGTCGTCGCAGGCTTCCTTGGCGGCGCGGGAGGAAATGTCGCGCGGCGAGAGGTTGCCGAAGGACGGGTATTTGCGCTCCAAGTAGTAATCGCGCTGGTCTTCCGGCACGTCGTTGGGGTTCATCTGCTTTTTCTGCAGTTTGGCGGCGGTTTCCTGCGATTTCGGCACCCAGATGCGGCCGTCGTTGCGGAGCGACTCGGACATCAGGGTGAGCTTGGACTGGTAGTCGCCGCTGACCGGGATGCAGGTGGGATGGATCTGGGTGAAGCAGGGGTTGGCGAAGAGCGCCCCGTGTTTGGCGGCGCGCCAGGCGGCGGTGACGTTGCAGCCCATCGCGTTGGTGGAAAGGAAAAACACGTTGCCGTAGCCGCCGGTGGCGAGGATCACCGCGTCCGCCGCATGGCTGGAGATTTCGCCGGTCGCCAGATCGCGGACGACGATGCCCTTGGCGTGGCCGTCCACCAGCACCACATCGAGCATCTCGGTGCGGGGATACATCTTGACGCCGCCCTTGTGGATTTCCTTGGATAGCGATTGGTAGCAACCGATGAGCAGTTGTTGGCCGGTCTGGCCGCGGGCGTAGAAGGTGCGGGACACCTGCGAACCGCCGAACGATCGGTTGTCGAGCAGGCCGCCGTATTCGCGGGCGAAGGGCACTCCCTGCGCCACGCATTGGTCAATGATCGCGTTGGAGACCTCGGCCAGGCGATAGACGTTGGCCTCGCGGGCGCGGAAATCGCCGCCCTTGACCGTGTCATAATACAGGCGGCGCACCGAGTCACCGTCGTTTTGATAGTTTTTGGCGGCGTTGATGCCGCCCTGGGCGGCGATCGAGTGGGCGCGGCGCGAGCTATCCTGATAGCAGAAGCATTTCACCTGGTAGCCCATTTCCGCGAGCGAGGCGGCGGCGGCACCACCCGCCAACCCGGAGCCGACGACGATGATGGTGAATTTCCGTTTGTTGGCCGGGTTGATGAGCTTGGAGTCCATCTTGTGCTTGGACCATTTCTGTTCGATCGGGCCGGACGGGATTTTGCTGTCGAGGATCATGACGATGGGGAGTGGGAATTGGAGCGATGAAAAGGTGGAAACGAGGTTACTTGACGATGCCGAACAGGATGGCGAGCGGGATGGAGATGAAGCCCAGCCAGATCACCGCACTGAAGGCGAGCGACAGATGCTTGATGGCGGATTCGGACTTTTTCGGGCGCAGGCCCAGGCTTTGGAAAATCGAGGCCACGCCGTGGCTGAGGTGGAGGCAGAGCAGCGTCATCGCGATGACGTAGAACAGGCTCACATACCAGCAACCGAAGCCATCCACCACCATCAGCCAGGCGTTGTGGCGCTCCAGCGGCGCGCCGTTGGAGATGACGGTTTCCTTGTAGCGGTTTAGCGTGTCGTACTCGTTGCCGATCCGGGCGGTGAAGTGGAGGATGTGATAGATGAAAAAGACCAGGATGGTGGCGCCGGAGAAAATCATCGTGCGGGAGGCGGTGGAGGCCTGGATCACGGTCTTGCACTCGTAGGGCTTGCGGGCGGCGCGGTTCTGAAGGGTCAGCGCGATCGTCGCCACGATGTGCAGCCCGAGGATCACCAGCATCCCCACGCGGAACAACCAGATCCCCATGCCGTGGATCATGTGGTGGAGGAAGTAGGCGTAGTCGTTGAACATTTCCGCCCCGGCGAAAATCAGCAGATTGCCAACCAAGTGACCGGCCAGGAACAGGGCGAGCAAGGCCCCGGTGAGGGCGACAATGATTTTTTTCCCGATCGAGGAGGTCCAAATCGCGGCGAGGCTGGAGGTGATGGCATTCATGGTAGGTTGAAAAACGGGAAACGTGGCCCCACTGCGGGCGGGCGGGAGCCTAGGGACCTGCGGTCACGAGATCAAGCACAAGACACACAAGTGGCAAATTCCGCCGAATGAATGGGGGGATATGCGAAACCCACCCTCATTGCCGCGGGCTGCCGGGCGGGGTTCGATGGGCGCCGAAGTATTTCTCGCTGCGGTAGCGGAGCCAGACCCGGAGGACTTGGGGCACCTGTTCTTTGGCCGCCTCATCAAGGGTGGCATAGAGGGCCAGCGCCCGCTCGCGTTCCCGCCGGCACGCCTGATTGCGGTGGGCATCCCACGCGCTGCGAGCCAGCCGAATCCGCCGACAAACCTCCTTCACCAGGGCGGGACCGCTGAGCGGCGGAACGTTGGAGGAGTGGCGAGGCATGGTGGATTCGGGAGGTGAGTGCTCACGAGTGAAAGGGCGGCGGGTGCTGGTTACCCGGCGTTTCCTGCACTGGGTGACCACCGTTCAAAGCGAAGCCCTTCCGCGACGAATCTGGAAAAATCCCGATTCCGTGAAACCCAGGTGCAGGCGTGCTCGATGGCGACTGCGGCATGTTGCGCATCCGCGACCGATTTTCCGGTGGTGTGGGTTCGTCGGCACAAGTCGGCCAGCAGTTCCCAGTGGCGTTTGCCGGGAGCGATCCAATGTGCATTGGGTTGTTGCATCAGGCTCTCCACCACGGCCAGTGCTTGAGGGAGCGGAGTGGGCCCGTTGGGGAATTTGGGATGGGTCACGATGCGAACGAACCCGGTGGCCACCAAAGGGGACATGCCAAATGAGGTCGCCCGATGCACCACCACTTCCAGTTTCCGGCGGAAATATTCGTGATCCACCTGATCCTCCCGGTGGGCGTAGATCAGCACATTGACATCGAATAAGATCATGACTCGTAGGGCTCCATCTCCTCGGCAACCAAGAGTTCGGCGAATTCCGTCGGTGACGTGTTGACCGGTTGGCCACCCGCCGGGCGAAACGTGGGCATCTGGAAGGGAAGCGGGGTTTCCGGATTCGGTGCCGGGCGGAATGCAACCATCAGCGCTTCATTCACAATCGCGCTGACATTGGACCTCCGTTCCGCCGCTCGCCGCTTGGCTTCGAGGACCAACTCATCGTTCAATATCAACGTGGTTCGCATAGGTATGCAGCATACAAGTGCATTTCCGGGAATCAAGCGAAAACTTTTGGAAAACTTTTGCCTGAACTCCAACCCTGACCCGCTGAGCCGCACGCCGCCACCACCGCCGCCGCCACCGTCTCCACCGATAAGTCCGATAAGTCCGATAAGTCCGATAAGTCCGATAAGTCCGATAAGTCCGATAGGACCCATAGAACCTATTCTCCCCCACCTCACCAGCTCCTGGAAAACCGCGGTTTGCCACCACGGACGGCCCTCCGCATGGCCGAGCCTCAGAACGGCTTCCGCAGCCCGAGCCATGCGGCTAGGGCGGCGGCGGCCAGGCAGAGCACGAACACCACCGGGGTGGGCAACACCTTGCGCTTGGCCAGCACCGGGGCCGCCCCCAGCACCACCCACATGCCCAGCTTGATCATCCACCAGGCCTCCCCCATCGGCGGCTTTTTCAACATCGCGAACCCCACCCCGATAATCAGCAACAGGGCGATTCCATGCAGCATGGAGGCGGACGTTTTGCCCGAGCCAGCGAGCAGTACCGCGCCGAGGGAGGCGAATAAAGCGAAAACTCCTACGAGATGAAGGGTCTTGAGTAAAAATGGGTCCATGGGCGTATGTGAGGTCACGGCCAGTCTCGCCGGATTTTCCGGTTTGGCAAGTGAAGGATTTCAATGCCGTTCGAATTGCCGCGGATCCGTGGTTGTCAGCCGCCATCACAATCGGTTTGACCGGCGAGTGCGTTGGCCCTATAACGTCCCTGTTTGGAGAGACACCGTCCGCCAACTTCCCAAGTTTCAGTATTTCAGCTTTTCAGTATTTCAGCTTTTGCCCACCATGCCCACCGTTCCCATCCTGATGCCTCAGCTCGGCGAGTCGATCGCCGAGGCCACCATCGTCCGGTTGCTCGTGGCCGTCGGTGACCCGATCCGCGCGGATCAGGACATCATCGAGGTGGAAACCAACAAGGCGGTCATGAGCGTGACCACCCTTTGTCACGGCACCGTCAGCGAAATCCGCGCCAAGGAGGGCGTGTCCTACGCGGTGGGCACCCTGCTCGGCCTGCTGGATGTCACTGCCGAGGAAGTGGCCCGCACCGGCGTGGAAACCTTGGAGGCGGTGGAAACCAGGCGCCAACTCCAGGCCGGCTCCGAACAACACCCGCAGCGGGAGTCCAATCTCCATTTCTCCCTCGACGACGACGGGTACGAAGAAGCCCCGGCCGTGGTGCCCAGCGTAAGGGGCCTGCCGGTACCGATGGGCACCCTCGGCGCCCACTACATTTCCCCGCGGATGCGGGTCCGGATGGACGATCTGGGGCTGCGCGAGGCGGATATTTCCGCCGTGGCGGGTACCGGCACCGGCGGCCGCGTCACGGTGGAGGATTTGGAGAAATTCCTCGATTATCTTGAAGCCTGGCCCAGCAGCCATGCCTCGCCGATGCGGCTCTCGGTGGCGGACGCCATGCGCCGCAGTTGGACCCGGCCGCTGGCGACCGTGGGCCTGCCGGTGATTCTGGATCGGGTGATGGAGCACCGCCGCCAACAATCCCCCACGCCGGGACTCCCGCTCTACCTGCTGCGGGCCTTTGCCATCGCCATCGCCGAGGCCCCCGCCACCGCCGGTTACCTGATCGGCGAGAAAATCGTCCACCCGCGTGCCTTCGACCTCGGGGTGGCGGTCCAGGTGACCGACGGCGTGCTGGTGCCGGTGCTGCGCCAGGTCGATCAGAAATCCGTGGCCGAGCTGATCCCCGAATACGACGACCTGATCGCCCGCGCCCGCAAACGCAACGTCACCGAAGCCGATTGCAAGGGCGGGATCGCCACCTTCACCAATTTCGGCAGCTTTGGCCTGACCCTGGGCACTCCGATCCCGCTGCCCAACGAGACCTTGATCCTGGGCTTGGGTGCGGCCGTGAAAAAACCCGTGTGGAGCGAGCAGGCCGGGGCATTCATCCCCGCCACCGAGGCCGCCCTCGCCCTCACCTTTGACCATCGGGTGGTCGATGGCGGTGGTGCCGGAGTGCTCCTCAACCGGGTCGCCACCCTGCTCCAAAACCCGGAAGCCCTTTAGAAGACACGGAATTTGAAGAAATCTTCAGGAAATCCTCCTAAGAACCCGGCCCCGCCGCCCGTTCTCTCCGCGAATCCGCCATCGGGAGCGGATCCTCCCATGCCGGATTCAATGGAACATTTTGTCGAACAAGCCATGGCCGAATACGAGTCACCCCTGCTCGGCTACGCCACCACCATCCTTCACGACCTCGACCGGGCCCGCGACGTGGTGCAGGACACCTTTATCCGCCTCTGCCAGCAAGATATCCCGAAAGTCAGTGAGAACCTCAAAAGCTGGCTCTTCACCGTCTGCCGCAACCGCGCCCTCGATCTCCTCCGCAAAGACAAGAACCTCCAACCCATCGACGAAATCCGCTGGCAGCGCATGGCCGGCACCGACCTCCAACCCGACGAACAATTCGACCAGAATGAACGAGTCGCCGAGGTGATGAAATACCTCGACCGCCTCTCCGCCAACCAACGCGAAGTCATCCTGCTGAAATTCCACCAAGGCCTCAGCTACCAGGAAATCACCAAACTCACCGGCCTCACCTCCGGCAACGTCGGCTTTCTCATCCACACCGGCCTCAAACGCCTCCGCGAACTCATTCCCAACGAACTCCGCTCATAAATGAAACTTCATCCCGATGATCCCCGCCTCACCGCCTATCTGCTAGGCGAGTTGTCGGCGGATGAGGCTGCCGAGGTGGTCCGGGCTGCGGCTGCGGATCCGGCGATCGGGCTCGCCCTCCAGGACCTTCAGGGCATCCAGAGCTTCCTCACCAATACCCTCGCCCCTGCCACCGCGGAACTGCTGCCCCACCAGCGCGCCAGCGTCGTCCGTGCTGCCCGCCAACTCGATCTCACGGATCACGTGGTGCCGCTCGCCTCCCTGCGGCGGTCGTGGAAATCTTTCATCCTCCCGGTGGCTGCCGCGGCTCTGGTGGTCCTCGCCACCTTGATTTTCATCAAGCTCCCGGGGGATTCCCCCCCCGGCCTGGTCAAACTCGATCCCTCCACCTGGGATAAGGAGGTGCCGCTTGAAATCGCGCTGCTGCCCGCCCCCGGACCGGTGGCTCCCGGCACCCGCAACGGCTCCTCACAAGTCACCGGTGCCGCCTCCGGCCGCCTTGCCGAGCAGGCAGCCGCCCGCGACCGCGCGCTTGCCACCACCGGCGAGGATTTCCTGCGCAAGGTGGCCGAGCGCCTCCGGCAGACCCCGGCACCGCCGTCCAACGCCCTGCCCGCCATCAATCCGCGGGATTCGGTCTCGGTCATCACCGACCCGGTGCTGCCTCTGCCCATCCACGCCGGCCGCGCCAGCCTCACCTGGATCAACCATGCGGTCCGCACCGAGCACCAGCTCCCGCCCGCCAACGCCGTCCGCCTCGAAGAAGTCCTCAATCACTTCAACCTCCGCCCGGTCGGCGGAGCCGGCATCAGCCAGGGCGTCAGCATCACCACCGAGGCCGCTCCCTGTCCGTGGAAACCCTCCGCCACCCTGCTCCTCGTCTCCGTCCGCGGTGCCCAGGATGCCGCTCACGACGTCAAGGCTTCCTTCCACGCCGATCCCGCCTCGGTTTCCCTCTATCGCTTGTTGGGCTTCGCCCCGGTGGTCGGGCTCCCCGCCGGCCAACTCCCTAGCCGGCTTCCCGCCAAAACCACCACCACCATCGCCATCGAGATCGAGCCCGCCGCCTTCGCCGCCCCCCTCGGCACCATCGAATGGTCCGTCGATGGCAAGCCCGCCGCCGTCATCCCGGTGAGCCGCCAAGCGGAGCCCGAACCTTCTGCCGACAGCCGCTTCGGCTCCCTGGTCTGCGCCTACGTCCAATGGCTCGCCCATGATCACCCCAGCCTCATCGACGCCGAGTTGGTCGCCGCCCTGGCCCGCGAATGCGCCAGCCCCGGACTCTCCGCCGACCGCCAGGACTTCATCACCCTCATCGGGCAATCCCTTTCCTTGAAACGCTGAACCCGTTCTACACGGCCTGCCTCACCAGGCTTTCACCCGCAGGGAAACCACCCCGAAAAACGCCGAATCAGGATCGGTGTTGAGCAGGTCCGTGCCACTGGCGGTGGCGTAGTCGAGTTCGTTGCCAAGCGTGATTCCGGCACCGACGGTGAGCCAGACGTTGTTGATGAGGCGGCGGCTGGCGTAGAGGCCCAGGCGGTGGTCGGTCAGGATGTAGATCCCCTCCGCAGGGGTGATGGGCTGGCAGAGGAACGAACGGAGGCCCAAAGTGGTGACATCCACTTCCCCATTGCCGATTCCCATCTCCATCTTGCCGGTCGCGCTGAAGGCGACCCGTGAGGCGTCGAAACCGGGAAGGTTTGATTGCAGGTCCTGGGCGAGTGCGGCGGTGGCCCCCAGGGCGGCGACGGCGATGATGCGCAGGTAGGGCATGCCGGGCGCTACGCGCGGGAATGGCGGTGGCAAGTACCGATTTCGCGGGTTTTCAGCCGGGTTCCGCAAATGGGGGGGCGGCGGCACAAAAGCCGCAGAGGTGGTCGCAGAGAGGGATTCCCATGCAAGATAGGGAGGGTGGCCGTACGGCTCTACATCAGCGGTCAAACCCGCTGCGGCGTTAGAAATCCAGATAGATCTCGGTGCGGCGGTTGGCGCGGCGGCCCATCGGGTCGTCTTCACCGGACTCGGTGACATTCGGGCGCCGGGGTTGGCTGGCTCCCTTGGCGATGGTCACGATCTGGGTGGCTGAGACGCCGACGGAGGTGAGGAAATCCGCGACCGTGGCGGCCCGGCGGCCGGAGAGCTGGTTGTTGTATTGCACGGTGCCGAGGGCGTCGGTGTGGCCGCTGAGGGTGATTTTTTTGCCGGGATCGGCGCGCAGGACCTGGGCGACGATTTCCAACTGGCGGCGGGTGCGGGGATTGATCTGGTCCTCATCGAACTCGAAATAGAGGGCCAGGGTTTCACCCCCAAGCGGGTTTTTGACCAGCGGCGAGTAATAGATGTCGCCTCCGGCCACCCGCTCGGCGTAGTCGGCCAGCAGCGTGTCGAGGTTGATTTCCGAGATGATCCAGTTGGACGGTGCCGGTGGCTGGCGGAGGGTCATGGCAAACTGGGCGACGTCGGTGCCATCGGGGGAGCCGACGGTGTTGACGTTGGCGAGGTAGCCCACGGTGTCGCCGCGGTTGAACATGGCGCGGAGGGGCTTGTTGTTGCGGAGCTGGTACTTGCCTTCCTCGAAGATGATGCAAAGCGTGGCGATCTTGACATCGGAAACGGTTCTGGGATCGATGAAATCACAGGCAAATTCGAAGTCCTGTTTGAGCACGGCTTGGAGAAACGAATCGGCGATGCCCAAGGGGTCGGCCAGTACGGCCCGGGGCACCGGTTCGCCGGGCGGGGGTGGAAGGATGAGTTTTTCGACCCCCCACTTGCCATCCCGGTTGAGGAGGTCGAGGTAGATCCGGTCGCGTCCCGGTTCCGCATCGTCGAGGGTGAGGCTCCAGCGGGTGCGGGTGTTGAGTTCGAGTTCGCCGATCTCGCGGATGCCGTCGGGTTGGTGGACTTTGAGCGGGTGTTGGTCGGCGAGCGACTTGAGTTGGGCCAGGGTTTTCTCGTCGCAGACGTTATTGTCGAGGAGGCGGGAGAGGGCGTTGAAATCGCCGGCTTCGAGGGCTTTGGCGATGTTGTTGACCAGGGTTTCCGGGTCGGTTTCGGTGACGCCGGGCTCGAGGCCGAGGTCGCGGAGGTTGGTTTCCGGGGAGTCCGGGTCGAGCGGTTGTTGGAGGGCCGGGATCTCCGGGTCGGTGACCGGGCCGGGATTGGCCGGGTCGGGATTGGCCGGGCCGGGAGTGGCCGGAGTGCTCACGGCGGGGGCGGGGGCATTGGCGCGGCGGAAGCGTTCGATCACTCCGCTGCGGACCACCATCACGACCACCGCAGCGACGGCGAGGACGGCGGAAAGTGCCAGAAAAAAATACGGAAGTTTGGAACGGTGGATCATGAAAACAGGGTTGGGCCAGCCACGGGCACAGCATCACAGCAGAAACGTGGAAAAACCAGCGCGATTTTCACCGAAGAGCGATTTTCCCCGGAAGCCGGCGTTTTCGGGGATCAGCCGCCGAGCAGGCTGCTGCGGGTGAACAGCGAGATCACATGGATGCCGCGGGCTTCGATCGCCTGCCTGCCGCCTTCCTCACGATCCACCAGCACCAGCGCGAACTCCACCGTGCCGCCTTCCCGCTCGATCGCATCGATCGCCTTGAGGGTGGAGCCGCCGGTAGTGATCACGTCATCCACCACCACGACCCGGAAACCCGCTTGGAAATTGCCCTCGATTTGGCGGCCCTGGCCGTGGGTTTTCGGCTCCTTGCGGACGGTGAACACTTGGAGGGCCTCGTCCGGATGGCTGCGGGCGGAGGTCATGCCGATCGCCAGCGAAATCGGATCCGCACCCAGTGTCATGCCGCCGATGGCTTGGATCGGGTGGTGCAACGAGTGGATTTTCGAGCGCACCGCGTGCCACCCCATGTCGCCGATCAGGTTGGCACCAAATGGGTCCATCGCGGTGACCCGGCAGTCGATGTAGAGATCACTTTGTTGGCCGGAGGCGAGGGTGAAGGATCCGGTGCGGACGGATTTTTCGAGCAGGAGTTGCTTGAGGGTGGCGGCGGTCTGGTGCATGGCCCAAAGCATGGGAAGCCCATGCGGACAAGGCAAGCGGGAAGCATCGGTGGTCCATGATAAATTCCAAACGGGTATCCCGGAAAAGGGGGAATATCAGGAAATATTGATTTTTTTTAAATATTTCTTGTCAACAAGTGGTTTTTTTGTATTCTGGGGGCGTGTCACCTTATCGATTTCCTCATCACCCCATGTCTGGATATTCTTTCCACGATTGTTTTCACAAGTACAAGCCTCTGTTGAGACAGGGGGTTTCTGGGTTCACCCAGTTGTTGCGGATGATCTGCATCACGGGCCCGTGGCAGTTGCTGACCAAGGGCGTTAGCAGGAAATGCGCCACCTTCATGATCCTAATGTGCATTCCCTCGCTGGTGGTATGCGCCACGCTGACGCTTCCCGGGTGGGTTTTCCAATCGCCGCATCAGCAGGCGTATTACTATTTTTCGCTAATGCTCGGTCAGGAGCCGCTGAGGTGGCTGGCCTACGGATTGGGCGCGTGTTGCACCCTGTTTTCGCTGGCGTTGCCGGGAACGATGGATCGGAACTGACGTCGCCGGAGCGCGGACATGCTGTCCGCTGAGTCAAGCGGACATGCTGTCCGCGGCGTCACCCTCTTCCGCCTGCGTTTCCCCAGCGC
>JAIPKB010000126.1 GCA_021733795.1 Akkermansiaceae bacterium
TCTTGCGGCTAAGAATACCGCTTGGCTCACATCATGCTCCACTGACGCAGAAGAGTGGCCCGCAGGATGCGTGCCACAGCCGACTGGAAGCCGGCACTCCCCGACAATTTCCTTCTCACCTCGCGCCGTTGGCGACAAGTGGGCGCGCCGAGGCCGTCCCGCCCTACCACCCCTGACCCCTGACCTGGCGGCGAGGAAGGCGCGGAAAAACCTTGCGGCGAAAAAGCGGTTGAAAAAGCACTTGCACCGCCGCCGTTTGGTATTACGGTATTACCCATGCCGACGATCACGTTTAAAGTCAGTGATGCCGAGGCCGGTCTGATCCGCGCCCTGGCCAAACAGGAGCGGGCCAGCCTGTCGGAGTATTTGCGCCGCCGGGCGACCGGCATGGGCAAGGAGTCCGCCTTGCCGGGGCAGGAGCGTTGTGAATTCACCGGCGCGATCATCTTTTCCCCGCAACCCGGACGGGAGGAACTGACGACGTCTGCCGTGCGTGCCATGCTCACCGATTTCCCGTGATGAACTACCTGCTCGATGTCAATGTGTTGGTCGCCTGGGGTTGGGCGGATCATGCCGACCACCGCCGGGCGGCGGCGTGGATTGGCGGAATGAAGGCGGCGCGTGGTGTCAAACTCGTCACCTCGGCGATCCCCGAGTTGGGCTTTGTCCGCGTTTCGGTGCAGCGCACCGGAGGTCGACTACCGGTGGCGGAGGCGGCACGGGTGTTGTCAGGAATGCTTCGCTCGCTGGGAAAGCGGCATCTTTTTTTGCCAGATGACTGCTCCGCAAGCGCAGGGTGGCCTGGATGGTGCGTGACCGCGGCCAGCACAACCGACGCCCATCTTGCCACCTTGGCAGACCGCCACGACTGTCGTCTGGCCACGCTCGACGAGGGCATTCCAAATGCATTCCTGATCCCCGCGCGGCAAGGTTGACGGCAACGGGGGAAGTGTCAGAGAATGATCGGGGAGTTTTGACGGACGGAGCCCCGATCCGGGGTCTGGCGGATGCAATCCGCCGCCACGGGGCCGCGCGCCGTTCCAATCATGAGGCATTCCCAAGGCCAGTTTCCTTTCCACCACAGGGGAAAACCGCCAGGTTCTTGATTCAGGCAGGCCGGGACGGTTACCATGTGATCCGCTGTTTCAGGGTCTTGTTGACCGCGTCGAGGTCGAAGCTTTCAGGATCAAAGCTCCCCCCCAACCATTCCAGCCGCTCCTCGTGTTCCGGGTGTTTGGGATCGTTGACGGCGGCGAGCACGTCGTAATAGCCGTAGATACCGCCGCAATCCTCGGGCGGACAGGCATTCTTACCGGCGGTGCAGACCGGATGTCTCATGGCCGGATCCGGCGGCAGGAGCTTTTCGACGAGAATCTCATGCAGCCAACCGTCGCCGAAGTCGTATTCGTAACGGAGTTTTTTCCTGGCTGCCGGGGCCAGTCCGGCTAACGAAAACTCGCGTTCGTCCTCGATGTCAAAACCATCAAAATCGTCGAAATCGGGGGGGTTCTCGCCGAAATAGCGGGTAGTGAAGAAGGTGGCCCGCTCGCTTCCAGCAACGCTCCAAATCCATTTTTGCGCCCCTCTTTCGCCTTTTCCCGGCTAAAGAGATCCCCGATGGTCGTTTGGAAACTTTTTTATTTGCAAACGATAACATTCGTGTTAATGATTGCGCATGGATTTCGATTCCCTATTGGAACTGACCGGGACGCAGCCGAGTTTTGAGCTTGGGTTGTTGGTGCAGGCGTTCGCGGAGGGGCGGGAGGGCATCCGGGTGCAGCTTTCGCGGTGGATGAAGCAGGGCCGTGTGATCGGACTGCGGCGGGGACACTATGCGCTGGCCGAGCGGTATCGGCGGGTGACGGTGACGGCGGAGGCCATGGCGGGATCGCTTTACCGGCCATCGTATCTGAGCGGGCTGTGGGCGCTGGGATTCCATGACTTGATCCCGGAACGGGTGGTCCGGTTCACCAGCGTGAGCCCCCGTTCGCCGCAAACCTTCGAGAATCCGTTCGGGGTGTTCGAATACCGGAACATCAAGCAGGAGTGCTTCTTCGGCTACCAGAAGGTGGCCCAAAGCAGCGGCGGGTTTTTCGTGGCGGAGCCGGAAAAGGCACTGCTGGACCATTGGCATCTGACCCCCGGCGAATGGGACGGAGACCGGCTGGAGGAGATGCGCTACCAGCATCACGAGCGGGTGGACGCGAGCCGCCTCCAAGCGTATGCCGGACGCTTTCACAGTCCACGGCTGGCGCGGGCGGCCGCGTGCTGGTTGCGGTTGGCGGATGACGCGGAGAAAGGCACGGTGACGCTATGAAAGAGGAAGCCTTGACATTGGTGCGTGGGGTAACGGAGCCGGGAGTGGCACTCAACCGGCTGCGCGAATATCTCCAGACCTTCGTGCTGCGCTCGTTTCACGATAGCGAGGCATTCCGGCACCTGGCATTCGTCGGGGGCACGGCGTTGCGGTTGCTCCACGGGCTGCCACGATTTTCCGAGGATCTGGATTTCTCGCTGGTGGATGCCGGGGAGTATTCCGGCGCGGCGTGGATGGGCAAAGTGAAGCGGGATTTGGAGTTGGCGGGATTCCTGCCGGAAGTCACTTGGAACGACCGCAAGGTGGTGCATGCCGGCTGGGTGCGGGTGGCGGGGATTTTGCACGAGGCGGGGCTCGCCTCCATGCCCGGACAGAAACTGGCGATCAAGGTGGAAATCGACACCCGCCCGCCCACCGGTGCGCGCTGCGAGCGCCGGATCGTCACCCGGCACCTGACGTTTTTCCTCCAGCATTACGATCTGCCGTCGCTGTTGGCAGGCAAGCTGCATGCGGTCATCAACCGCAAGTACGCCAAGGGCCGGGATTGGTATGATCTGGTGTGGTATCTCTCGCAGCGTCCGCCGGTGGCACCGAATCTGACCCTGCTGCAAAATGCGCTGGATCAGACGCAAGACGGGGGTCGGTCGGACGCACAGGCCTGGAGGTCGTTGGCGCGGGATCGCCTGGAACGGTCCGACCTCGGGGCGATCCTCGCCGATGTGAGTCCGTTTCTGGAACGCCCGCAGGACGCCGCGCTGCTCACCCGGGAGAATCTGCTAGGCCTGCTGGAGCCCGCATGAATGGGGCCACCTGAATGGGAAGAATGGAGTCAGGTGCCGACTTTTGCCCTTTGACTTTCAGCCTCCCAGACTCTTGAATCTCTCGAATCTCCGCATCCGGCCTGCTCTTCGCCTGAAACTTAACACTTGAAACTTGAAACTCATGAGCCCTTCCCTCACCGATCCCGCCGCCGACGCTTTAACCGCTGAACAATGGGTGGCGCTGCATGTGCCGCGCTTTGCCGCCGCCGCGCCCGGCTACAAGATCTACGAGGGCCTTCTCACGGTCGCACTCCAGCAAATCGCCCGCCGCGCCGCTGGCGGTGGTGGAAGTCCGCGCCAAGGGCCTGCCGAGCTTGGCCGACAAGATCCTGCGCAAACGCGATACCTATCAAACCGCCGCCGATCCCCAAGCGCCCGATCCGCTGATCCGCCTCACCGACCTGTGCGGCGGCCGCATCATCTGCCAGACCTCCGCCCACGTCAATGCCGTCTGCGGGATCATCGAAAAGGCCTTCGTCATCGACTGGGCCAATAGCGAGGATGTGAGTCAGAGGCTCAAACCCGCGGAGTTCGGCTACCGCTCGGTGCATTATATCGTTCAGGTGGATCCGGCCCTGCTCACCGCCGCCGGGCTCGACCCCCGCCGGGTGAAAGTCCTCTGCCACGCCCCCGGCGACATCGCCCGCGCCGAATGCGTCATCGCCATCACCCTGGGCGCCCGCGTCGGCGTGTTGTTGGATCCCGCCTTGTCGAGGGCCCGCCAATTCGACGCAGCCGCCTGGGTACCCTGCGGGAACCTGCTCCAACTCCCGCTCGATCCGATGACCGTGCGCGCGTTTCTCCAGATCGACCCGCTGCCCTTGCCCACGGGCGACCTGGTCCGGCTCGAGCCGGCGGCGCGGCAGGCGCACGAGGCCTACACCGCCTCCGCCCGGCCTACCGATGACTCGATGCAGCCGTGGGAAAAGCTCCCCCCGACCTCAAGCTCTCCAACTACCATCAGGTGGCTTACTGGGAGAAAACCCTGGCCGGATATGGGCTGGGCATCCGCCCGTTGACGGATGAAGACCGTCTTCGCCCGCCACCCGTGATCGGAGACCTGTTGGGCGACCACCCCGGCGCGGATCCGATCGCCGAACTGGCTGAGTTGGAGCATGGCCGTTGGAACATCGAACGTCTCGGCCGCGGCGATCCATGCCTTTGGCGCGGCGGAATCCTACTGTCCCCCGGACGCGCTGTTGCATGAAAAGCAGGACGATCTAGTGCACCGTCCCGTTAAAGAGTCTGCATTTGGTCCTGATATGCTTTGGTGAGCTCGATGATCTTTTTGAGTTTTTCAGGACCTTTGGTCCACACGAATGGCCCGCATTCTTTGTTATATTGTTTCACGAAGTCTTTCAGAAATCGAACAAGCTCTCGGTTGGATCGGTGGACCGATTGCTGTAATCCTTTTCGGGTTAGACCAGAACACTATGAACGAATGATTTCGAGAGTCTCAGCTTGCTCGCAAGCGTCCGAGCGCTCCAGCGACTCAAGCCCTTGGGAGGTTTGCCGCACACAGTAGTCACGATCTTCTGTTTGGTTTGTGCGGTGTGGACGGATGGCTTGCCAGGGCGGGTGGCGTCCACAAGGCAATCCAATCCGTCTTTGGTAAAACGATTGCGGATCTTAGCAACACCGTTTCGGTGCAAATCGAGTTTCGTTCCAATCTCAACATTGCCCAAACCCTCTGCGGCAAGCAATAGCACCCGGCATCTTTTCGCCACACGCTGTTCGAGTGTGCCTTGCCTCAGCAATGTTTGGAGGTGGTCGGTTAGATCTGAATTTAACGCAAGGGGTGGTGCTGTTCGAGCCATGGCTCAGATTATAGCACACCATACACTAAATGCAGACTTATTCCCAGGACGGTGCACTAGCCCTGAATCTTCTCGATTAGGCGCAATCCTCTTTGAACTGGCAACGGGGACACTCACATAACATACGGTGAGATACGGTGAGAGTTTGAACGCTGTGATCTAACACATTGAATTGGGGTCGGGAGTCAGGGGGCGGAGGTTGGCGGGGCACCGTCAGAACATGAGATAGCGCACAGGTGTCGAGGGAGAAATCATACCCGGATACACGACGCGCGGGCTCAAGCTGCCGGTCCTCACCCATATGCATACTGATCTGGCAGAGACATGAGCCGATGGGTCTGCTCGTGGCACCTGCGGCACTTTGTGGGCGCGGGGAGGGCATGAAGGTGGTCTTGGTGGCGGCAGTATTGATGACCCATGTTTCTTGGTTAGGCTATCCGAATTTCCCAATCCGGCTGGAACCCGCATGGCAAAAGGGATAGGGTGATTTTCATGTCGAATTTTCTTGGCAATGCTGGCAAGGAAGCTAATCTGCCGGGTGAAATTTTCGATCGCCAATCCAATGCCAGACCATTAACCCCCCCAATCCTGTCATGAACCGCTCCCTTGCCCGCCTCCAATTCATCTCCCGCACCGGGGCTCTGATCCCGGTCATCGCCTTGGCTTTCGGTCCGCTGGTCGAGCGGGCCGGTGCTTCCACCAACGAGGCCGGACTGGCCTTGGTGTCGGTGTCGAATCCCACGGCCCTGACCACCACCTCGAGCGCCTACGTCGATGTCGCGGGCATGCAGGCGGGCATCCTGACGCAGGAGGCGGCCGACCTTCAGGTGACGTTCAGTGCCGAAGCCAGCATCAGCGGCGGACGGATGTGGGTGCGCGCGCTGGTCGATGGCGAACCGGCGCGGCCTGCGGCGGTCCTGTTCACCCAGGAGACCAAGACCGGTGCGCGGGCGTTTTCGTTCGTCGTGCAAAACGTGCGCTCGGGCGGCCACTGGGTCGAGATCCAATGGCTGGTTGACTCGGGCAACACCGGCCGGCTCGGGGCGATGACCCTGACGGTCAAGTCCGCCCCCGCCTCGACGGTGAGCGGCGGGCTGGTCACCGCCGTCGAAAGTGCCCTCGCGTCGCGGGGTCCCGGTTACGCGACGATGCCGGGGATGGCGGTCCAGGTCACCTTGCAGGCACGCAGCAACGTGACGATCACGCTCAGCACGGTGTTGATCACCACCCTTTCCGACAGCATGTTCGTGCGCCCGGTGATCGATGGCGTCCCGGAGCCCGGTGACGTGCGGATTGCGGCCGAAGGCTTCGATGGCGTGCAGACTTGCACCTTCGTGAAGGAAAACCTCGCGGCGGGAGTCCACGACATCTACATCCAGTGGGGGGGAGCCCCCGGTGCGGGAGTCGTGAGTGACCGCACGCTCTGCGTGTTTCACTGCCCGCAAGGAACCCTCGAGCGCTCGTTAGGGGTTGCCGCCCAGGCCTCCCAGATGACCACGTACTCGTCCTCCTGGGTTGACTTTCCCGGCCTGACCGAAACCATCGCCCTCGGCGAGCCCGCGAATCTCGAAGTCCTGTTGAGCGGGACCGCCGACGCGTCCTCCGGCCACACCATGTTCCTGCGCGCGCTCGTTGACGGCCAACCAGCCAACCCGCCGCAGGTGATCTACGCCAGCGGCAATGTCCTCGGCTCCCGTTCGTTCACCTTCAGCCGTGAAGGACTGGCACCGGGAACCCACACGGTCACCATCCAATGGGCCGCGTCGGCCGACGGCAATGCCACGATGGGCGATGCTCATTTGAGTACCACCCTCGTCGCCCAGCAGGTGCCTGACCTCACCCGGCCCTACGCGATGGGCGGCAGCAGTTTCCTGCGCCCGACCGTTGGCAAGCGCCGCATCCTCACGCTGCTCTGGGACCCGGCCCGGCCGGACCACCCGGCCCCGGTCAAGGCCGACGTCGAAGACATCCTCTTCGGCCCGGGTTACAGCGTGGCCAACTACTATCAGGAAAACTCGGGCGGACGCCTGACACTCGAAAACGAAGGAGTACTCGGCTGGTTCGCCGCCGACATCCAGCCAGGCACGACCTACTGGGGCCTGGCCGACAAGGAGGACCTGCCCGAGGACCGCAACGGCAACGGCGTAATTGATCCCGGCGAAGATCTGAACCACAACGGCGATCTGGACGGTCCCGACGGCATTTTCCAGCCCGACGAGGACACCAACGGCAACGGGATTCTCGACTCCGACCTCAACCACGACGGCTGGATCACCTGGCACCAGCGCAGTTGGTGGGAGGCGGTGCGCGAAGCGAACCGCACCGTGGATTTCCTCCAGTACGACGATGATCACGACGGTGTCCTGGCGTTCGACGAGTTGATCGTCTTGATCGTGATTCCCCAATCCTACGAAGGCGGAGTCGTGCGGGCGGCGGCGAGCCTCCAGTATCCGACGGTCGAACCGCTGGTCGTCGATGGGGTCGTGATCCCGGAGGTCGCGGTGGTCTATCCCGGCAGCGGGGCCGCCAACCTCGGGCTTTTCGCCCACGAACTCTCGCACATCCTCATCGGCAGCGGTGATATGTATGTCGAGGGTTCCTTCTTCAAGCCGTCCAAGCCGGGGCCGTACTCGGTAATGGACGCGAACAGCAACCATCATGACGCTTTCCACAAGATCCGTAGCGGCTGGCTCAATCCGACGGTCGTCCGGACCGACGGCACCTATCCCCTGGCCGCGGGCGGCGACGGCAGCGGCGGCGGCCTGCTCTACGACCCATGCCGCGGCAACGACGAGTATTTCCTGGTCGAAAACCGTTCGGGTTTGGGCGCATCGACGGCCTATCTGGACCATCCCGCGCGCTACGCCGCCGTGCCGCCGGCGCTCGAACGTGCCATGCGGATCCGCACCGCGAACTCAGACAAGTTCAGCACCAGGTCAGACCTAATCACCTTCGGCACCAGCGCCGATATCGACGTTTACATCGCCCACGACGACCGCTACCTGACCAAGCCAGAGTGGCTCGGGGAGTTCACCGACACGGGACTGAACGTTGCGATCGGAACGGTGCGCTTCAGCCTGTTTCGCAAATCGTTCCCGGGCCGCAGCAACATCACCCTCGGCGGCAATGTCGCGCCGGGCGAGAAGATCAACGCGTCGATGTACTCGGTGCTCATCACCGGGGTTTCGCTATTCGAACCAATCACCGGGCTGGTATCCCGCGGCAGTGGCTTGAGCTATGAGCTGGCGGCCGGCCTAACCGGTCCGCTGCATTTCGACAACGTGCTGCCGGCCGAGGGCCTCGCGGTTTGGCATGTCATCGAGGACCCCGCGGTCCACAACGCGCTGCCGGCTCCGCCCTGGGTCGATCCGGTCATGTGGGCTTCAAACGAATTCAACGCCGGGCCCGGCCGCCGCGCCGTGCAGATGCTGCGGCCGACCCAGGGGCCCGACATCACCCAATACCACTGGGAACTGTGGGCCGACGGTGATGCCGGAGCCTACACCGGCTACGACATCCTCTCGACCGCCGAGGGCGGCGACCGTTCGATCCTGGCATGGGCCGACGGCTCACCGGCCGGCTACTCGGTCCGGAATATTCCCGCTCCCGCCGCGACCATGCCGGTGACCATCGGGGTCGAGACCGGCATCTTTCCGACCATCACCCAGCTCGGCGCGATTTCCGGCAGGTTCTATCGCTATATCGAAAGCGGACTGCGGCCCGGTGCCCTCGCCTATCTTGACCGGGACGCGGTCTTCTACACCAGCGTCCCGCCGGAACTCAGTTGTGCCGCCTTCATCCAGACCGCGAACGATGATAAATTCTCGACGGCCACCGAGTTCCTCGAGTTCGACGCAGCCGAGGCGGTCACCGTGTGGATTGCCTATGACAACCGCTACTCGGCCCGCCCGAGTTGGATGGCCGGCTTCATCGACAGCACGCTGGATCTCGCCATTGGCGGCCTGAGTTACAGGCTCTATGTGAAGACCTTCGGAGCCGGCACGGTTACCCTCGGCGGCAACGTCCGGCCGGGTGAGACGGACAACTTCAGCATGTACACCGTGGCTCTAACCGATCCACTGGCCGCTCAGCGTGCCGCCTACGGCGAGTGCTATGTGACCTGGGCCCAGCAGCACTGGCACATCTCGCAGATTCTCGCCGCGGGCATCACCCGCCCGGAGGACAACCCCGATGGTGACGACCACGACAACCTCTTCGAATTCGCCTTCGATGGCCGTCCGGACCAGTGGGATGCCGCCAGGGGGCTGATGATCGGGCGCCTGCCGGGAGGCCCGCCGCCGGGTTTCCAGCTGGCGCTCGCGGTCAACCGCGCCGCAGCCCCCTGCGTCAGGTATGTCGTCGAGCGCTCCACCGACCTGATCCATTGGAGCCCGCTCGGGGAGCTCAACCAGCCAAGCCTTCCGGCCGGGCAGTCGGTGATCCTGCCGGTTTCAAACCCGCCCCCCGGTCGCGAGTTCTACCATGTCGGGGTTTTCCAGAAATGAATCCCCGATTGTTATCAGGCGTCCTGGCAACTAGATGAATAACTCGACTCACGTTGGGGGATGCTGGTCCGACGCTGCCCCCATTGCCGCGAACCGGACTGGAACCTGGTCAAGCGTCACTACCGCCGCTACGGCAACCCGGAGGCGACCGCCGCCAATTACGGCATCGACCTTGAAACACTCCAAACCCGTGCCATCGAGGAGGTGAGCGGATTGGAAGTCCGGCTGGACCTCGCCCGCGAATGGACCCGCTTCCAACCGGTCCGCCTCCAGCCCCCGGACAACGAGGTTCTCGCGGTTTCGTGCCGGACTCCTCGCCCGGCGCTGGGGACGTTCCCCGGACACTCCCAATGGGGTTGAAGCCGTTGGGTCCCAAGTCATAGAGATAGCTGGCGGTGCTACTGTAATAGTTCGCCAGGTTTTGAGTGATGGGATCGCCCCACGGGAACCGCTGTCCCGCCAGACCACCCCGCGCCGCCTTTTCCCACTCCGCCTCGCTCGGCAGGCGCTTGCCATTGGCTCAGGGTCACCTCGTTGACCGCAAGGTAATACGCCGACAAGGTCACGCTGACCGGGGCTGCGTCGGTGATGTCGGTATCAGCGGCGACACTGTTTCCCATCGTGAACGCACCGGCGGGAATGAGCACCATGCCCGCAGGGATGGCCAGCGAGGCCGCCGCAACTCCCGTCAAGCCCGCGCCATCGCCGGTGAACGCCGTGGCCTTGACGGAGCCTGCGACATCCAACCGGGCGGCGGGCGAAGTGGTGCCGATGCCGACATTGCCGTTGCCCCTGATTCTCATCGTCTCGGTCATAGCGCCACTGCTACCGTAACCAACCTCCGCTTCTACGGTGCCAGCATCCAATACACCCAGGACAAGGTGGCACCCTGAGAGCAGGCGCCAGTCATTCAAGAACGGCTGTGCGCTGCGCAGGCAGGACAGATGTCGGTGGGCGGCGCTGAAACCTTAAGACTACAGACTTCTAACCTCCTCCGATCCCCCCCGATTTGCCTTGGCAACGGGGGGCGGAAGGCTATTCTCCGGGTTGGAGAGATCGGCCCATGAATCGAGCCGCAAACGCCCGGTCTTCTCTTTTCATGCACCCTGCCGGGTGGCTGGATTCTTAACCTAACACCAGCCCATTTTCATCCCTCAGGTATACCATCCTGTGGGATGGCTGTGTTTTTACTTGTGAGTCCCTTGTGGTTCATGAATTCCCAGATGCGCCCCATCCAGGTATAGCTGCCCGTGCCCGGGGCGGCCTTCCCCTGGAAGCAGTGACTGCGTCCGACCAGCGTGTGGAGATCGGACTGGATTCCCATCCGGCGAAGCTGCTCCCAGCATTTCACCGAATTCATCGCTGCCCAACCGTCCGCGTCGCCGTGGATGAACAGGATCGGACAAGTCGCAAGGTCGAACGAGAACTCAGGGACGAGCCTCGCGTCGTCCTCGTTGCCGCCCTTCGCATTCGGGGATTCCGCGCCGTCCGTGAGCGCGTACGCCGGATAGATCGCAACCGCCCACTGCACGTTGCAGGAAAGCTTGTCAAGGTCGTCGATCGGCCAATAGGAACGGTGTTTCGAGCTGGTCGCGCCCATCAGCGTCAGGTGTCCGCCGGCCGAGGATCCCATGATGCCGATGCGGTCGGGATCGAGCCCCTTGGCCGCAGCCTCGCTGCGGACGATCCGGACGGCGCGCTGCAGATCCTGCCAGGCCGTCGTGTGCTTGGCCAGACCACCCTGTGGACGCGGCGTGCGGTATTTCATCGTCACGACCGTCATCCCCTTTTCGTTCAGGTAGCGCCGCGCCGGCGCGACTTCGAATCCATCCGGATCGTTGCCCATGTAGCTACCGCCCGAGTAGATGATCTGGATCGCCTTCGTCTTGAGTTCCTTCGGCATGTGCCACTCGAGATAAGGCAGGCACTGGTTCGTCTGCACATCCGGCATCCTGCCTTCCGGCCAGACCGGCTCCTTGCTGTATTCGCCGCGCGCATCGTTGTCCGGATAGCGGGTCATCAGATCGACTTCCGCACCGAGACGCCCGTCAAAATCCATCTGGCGGAGGTACTCGGCGACACGGTCGAGCCAGTGGTCGTAGGCGGTGCCGTCCTCGCCCTTGCCCGGGTCGCCCATGAACCCGTGGGGGCGGTCTGCGAAGAGATGGATCTCAGCCGGGATTTTCATCCTGCGGAGCTGGCGGTAGATCTGCGTGGAGCCGTTCGGAGAATAGCTGTCCGCCCCGCCGTGGAAGAGCGCCATCGGACAAGTCTTCGCGTCAAACTTGAACACGTCCGAGAGCTTTACGTCGATCGCGTCGCCGTCGCGCGTGTTGGGGCCGGTGAGTCCGTCCGTGAGCGCGTAGGCGGTGTAGATCGGCACCGCCCAGTTGACGTGGCACGGAAGCTGGTCGAGTCCGTCGACCGGCCCGTACGCCGGGGTGAGCGCGCTCGTCGCGAGCAGGACCGTCAGGTGCGAGCCTGCGGAGAACCCGAACGCACCGATCTTCTCCGGGTCGAAGCCGCGCTTCTTCGCATCGTTGCGGACGAGACGGACGGCGCGTTGCCCGTCCTCCCACGCACTCTGGTAGATCGGCAACCCTTGCGGACGCGGCGTACGGTAGGTGAGACTCACGCAGACGAACCCGAGTTCGGTGAACTTCTTCGCGACCCGGTCAATCCACACCCCGTCGCAGCAACTCTGATAACCGCCGCCGGAAATGAGCAACATGCATCCGCCGTTTTTCGTCGCCGGCGCCTCGTACCAGTCGAGGTACGGCATCGCATGTTCCGCCGCCTTGAACTCCGGCGCGTTCACCTCCTGGGTGGTCGCCGCGATCTGCTGGGTCTGGAAATCAGGGATCTTTCCTTCCGGCCACAGCGCAACCCGCTCCCCGGCGAATGCCAGAACGGCGACCAGCAACCAAGAACACAAAATCAACGTTTTTTTCATCGTATCGCTCCCTTTATTTTTTCCGTGTACGCCGCGGCGTTGCGGCGATCCACCTCGCCACCGGTCTTTATCGGCTTCACGAAGTTCTGTACGATATCAAATTATTCTGTCAACTTCTTTTCTCCCCAGCGGTGAGGCAAGCCGCCCCG
Organism: Akkermansiaceae bacterium; assembly: GCA_021733795.1. GTDB lineage: Bacteria > Verrucomicrobiota > Verrucomicrobiia > Verrucomicrobiales > Akkermansiaceae > Luteolibacter. The sequence goes on from JAIPKB010000126.1 coordinate 12,563, forward strand.
CAGCCTCCGAAACCTTGGCGCGGACGCCTTGTCGTGCCCCCGCTTGGGGGCGATGCGGTAGCTGTTGCACATGGCTGATGCAAAACCCAGTTTTGGTCGCGGGTGAGGGTGATGGACCGCACCGTGGCCTTGCCGCGGCCGGCGGCACCGAACTCGCAGACCACGACGAGCGCGTGCTCGGGCAGGGGCCGGATCTCCCGGATGCGGAAGACCGGTTCCCTCCGGAGGCGCAGGAAACAATGCAGGGGCACGTCCGGATGGGAGGCGTTCCACAAATGGCGGGCGGGAGGAAAGTCGGTGATTTGCGAAAGGGCCACCAGTACCTCGCGGAGGGTTTTGCCGCCGTGGCGGCGGATCAGGCGGCCCACCGCGCGGCGGGCAAGCAGGTATTCCACCAGGGCCGCAGCGGGGTTCCGGTGGTCTTCCTCCATTTCTTCGATCAACTCGCGGGCGTGAAGGGCGAGCAGCGAGTGGAGTTCTTCACGCTGGATTTCACCCCGCTCGAAGCGGGTGAAGATTTCGGCAGGATTGGACGGGGCTGCGGGCATGGCGGTGGCGGCGTTGATCCGGGTGGGGGCCGGAACAGGCGATTCCATAGCACGGTGCCGGCGGAATGGCGATCCAAAACCCCGCTTCCGGGAATCTGACGGGTAGACAGGTGCTGGTGGCTGGGAGGTGGCCGGCGGGGTCAGGGGTCAGGGGTCAGGGGTCAGGGGTCAGGGGTCAGGGGTCAGGGGTCAGGGGCGGAGGGGCGCTTGAAAGGCGCAGGGCGCAGAAGGACAGAGGGCAGAGGGCGACCAATCCGGTGGCGACAAATGCCCGACCGTCGGCTACCATGCGTGCGCCACGCCTGCTACCACCCACCACCAGCGCATCCCATTCCTGTCACTGCCATGACCTTCCGCCTGCCCCCCCTCGCCGCCGCCCTCGCGTTCATCCTTTCCTCATGCGGCACCGGATCCTATTCACGCGGCTTCAAAACCGCAACCGATGCCATGGTCCGACCACCCGCCACCGCTGAAGGTCCTTGGCAGGGGTCTTGGAAGAGCGCTGTCAACGGCCACCACGGCCCGCTGTGGTGCATCGTCCGGCCGGCACCGGACCGACCCGGCCACTATGATTTCCGCTACCGTGCCGGCTGGGGGATCCTCCGGTTCGGCGACTACACCCACACCATGCCCGCCCGCCCTGCCAGCGACGGCTCAATGAAACTGTCCGGAAGGATGTCCCTTCCCGGGGGCCTGGGAACGTATCGGGTGGAGGGCCGCCTCACCCGCGACACGTTCGAGGCAGGCTACCGGTCCACCGGCGATCACGGCACGATGAGCCTGCGGCGGCCAGCCTCCCGCCAATAGCCCGCCGGCCACTGACTGCGGCAAGCATTCGCAACCGACTCCACCACTTCCGCCCATGAAGCTCCTCCGACCTCTGCTGGTGGCCTTGACCGGCCTCTCCGTCTGCTTCGTGGTCTGGCGGAATCATGACCCAACCACTCCCGCTCCGGCACTCCCCGCCCGCGTTCCGGCAAACCCGGCAGCACCACCCCCCTACCGCCACCGCCCCCCGTCGCCGGATGGCACCGGAAAAATATTCATGGGCCGCGAAATCGCCCAGGTCATGGGGCATGCGGCCATCGACTGGCTGGAGCGCGGCGAGCGGGCGCAGCAGGAGTTCGAAGCCTGCGGATTCCTCCTGGTGGAAAACCGCCACCTCCTTCCCTGACAGCATTTCCTGGTGTTTGTGAAACCCTGATCCCCGGCACCTGAACCGGGATGCCTCGGTTTCCGAGTGCGTTTGGTCAGGCTGTCCGGTCGAGGCTTGGGCTCTATTGCCCGGGCAATTCACTTGCCAGGACGTCACGCCCTCCGCTGAATCAAGCCCGCGCCACCTGACGCGACCGATTGATTGCCTTCAGCACCAACCGCCCAGGTCTCTTGACCATTGTTTTGCCCTCCCATGCAACTGCTCCTCAACGAAGCCATCTACCAGAAAGTCATTGTCGAACTGCTGCCGCAGACACAGAAGTTCCTGTGGATCGTCACCGCCGACATCAAGGATCTTCACGTCCCCAAGGGCCGCCGTTTCGTCCCGCTGCTGGAGATTCTCTCCGACCTCGTCGAAACCGGCGTAAGTGTCCGCCTCATGCACGCGAAGGAGCCAGGCCCCCGGTTCAGGCAGGATTTCGACAAATATCCCAACCTCCTCACCAGTGATCTGTTCGAGCGCATTCTGTGCCCGCGCATCCACACCAAGGCCATCGTCATCGACGGCAAGCAGGCGTTTGTCGGCTCGGCCAATTTGACGGGTGCCGGCCTGGGGGCTAAAGGGGCTGACAAGCGGAACTTCGAGGCGGGCTTCCTCACCAGGGACAGCGGTCATCTGCGGGAGCTGATGAACTGGATCGACCGGCTCTATCTGGGCGAGTTCTGCCTCAAGTGCCAGCGTCGTGCCGTTTGTCCGGACCCGATCGCGTGATCCCTGCCAGCAGGTCCGTCACGGCAGGAACTCTACGCGATCCCGGAGGTCCGGAAGTCCGGCAGTTTTATCAGTATTTCCACCAGGTCTGGCGCTACTGGTTCTACTTCTGCGTGGGGCGTCTGAATTGAAACTCCAAGAGCGCGCCCGCCGCGATTCCAAGTGCGTAGGCCAGTAGATCCGGCCAGTTGAAAGTGGAGCCCAGCACAAGCCTTCCGGGCACAGTCACACGAATCGCCTCGATCCACGGCGCATGATAAAGTTGCGCAAACTCCACACACCAGGCAAGGCACAGGGCGATCAGGGCCGCTTTCTGGGTTGAGGTGCCGCGCAGCAGGAATCCGCACCCGAGGAACACGGCCAGAGCCCACAGTGCGTCTCCGCCGTACTTGAAGGCGAACGGTGGCAGCGGCAGCAACCGCGACCGCCACAGCAGGCCTGTCGCGATCACTGATAGGACCAGCAGCGCATAGAGCGGCCGGTTCCTTGGTGGTGGGCGGGGGATTGCCTGCGGATTCATGTGAGGGAGATGTGTCAGGGGTTGGTTCGTTGCTAATTGGCAACGATTGGGGTCTGTGGAGGCCCGTTACTCAGCCTGTTACCGAATGGCGGGCACCGTCAGCGCCTGTCCGTTGTGCCGGGGACCGAGCGAGGCAAGGAACGGCACCGCCGCTGAGGCCCACTGCTCTGGTTTTGGATAGGCTCCGGCCGCATCGCCGAAGCTGGACCGAAGCATCCGGGTGTCGATGATCCCCGGATTCAGCGCGACCGCCGCCAGTCCGGCCGGCAGTTCGGACGCCAGCGCCGCCGTCAGGCCTTCGATCCCCCACTTGGTGGCGCAGTATGGCGCAACTTCCGGCGAGGTGCTGCGGCCCCAACCCGAGGAGAAATTCACCACCACGCCGCTGCCCCTTTCGATCATGGCTGGCAGAAACGCCCGGATCATCGCGTGCACGCCCTTGAGATTCACGTCGATGACACGCGAGAACTCCTCCCCCGACACCTCCCACAGCGGCGCGCTGCGGTTGATGACCGCCGCGTTGTTGAGCAGCAGGTCGGGCGGGCCGGATCGTTCCAGCACGCGGGCGGCGAAGCCCCCGATATCGGCAGGCCGCGTCACATCACAGGTCAGCGCCAGGTGCTCCGGGCCGAGTTCTTCGGCGAGGGCTTGGATGGCCACCGGATCGGTGGCGCAGGCACTCACGGTCCAGCCCCTGGCGCGGAATCCAAGGGCAAGGGCGCGGCCAAGGCCACGGGAGGCTCCGGTGATGAGGACGTGCTGCATGGGCTGGATTGAAGCAGAGGGTTGCCGGAAGAGCCAGTCATTATCCGGGGCTTCCGAACGCTACCTTGACCGACGTCCTCACCCCGGCCAAACGCTCTGAAGTCATGTCCCGCATCCGTGGGCGCGACACCAAAACGGAACCTCATCCTTCTCCCGCCCAAACCTCTCTTGATCCCCCTTAACCAATCCGCCGGGCACGCACGTGGCCGAACCGGCGCTCAAGCTGGCGGGAAATTCCTGAAAGACTGCTGAGGGTCCGGTGTCTGCGGTCGCGCCAACGGACTGGCGCAGGGCGTCACAGCGAGCGGCCCGGCATACGGCTGGAAGTCCCATGATCCGCCATTCAGAAAACCCGCGACCTCGGATGGCAGCAGGATGGCCGGCATCCGGTCATGAACAGGGGCCATCAGCGGCGAAGCGTCGGTCGTCACCATCGAGTGGCACCGGCCGAGTTCCGGGTGCTCTTCCCAGATTCCGGCAACCCACAGGAAATCGTCAGCGGGATCGTGGAACTCGAACGCCTGCTTCCGGCGGCCGCTACCCGGACCCCACTCGTAGAACAGCGTCATCGGAATCACACAGCGGCGCTCCCGCCAGGCCTCCGCCCACATTCCGCCTTCCAGTTTGTCCGCCCGCGCGTTGTTGACCGACGGATTGAAACTCCGGTGGAATCCCCAGCGCATGACTTCCACCCCCAGACCTGCGGTCACCACCACACCTGAATCAGACTTGCGCACCAGGGATTCGCCAAGGTTCTCCGCGGCCCCGGAGACCTTCTCATGGAGTTCCTTGGCCGAGCCGCGCCTGGGAGTGATCCGGTAGCTGTTGCACATAGCGGGAATCTGCCAGAGAATCGGAATCAGGCAACCGGCAATCGGTGGCCCGCAGGCGGGTGGCGCACACAATCAAGGGCGGTTGCACTCGTCCACCTGGCGGTTGAGGGTGCAGAAATCATAGAGCCAGCCGATGGTGAACAGCCCGCCGGTGAACAGCCAGATGAGGCCGGTGCCGAGCTTGCCCATATAGAACCGGTGGATCCCGAACAGGCCGAAAAACGTCAGGAGGATCCACGCCACCGAATAATCGCATTGGCCGGCGGTGAACCGGTCATCCGCCTTCCGGTCCATGCCGGGGATCAGGAACAAGTCGATGAGCCACCCGACTCCCAGCAATCCCAGCGTGAAAAACCAAATGGTTCCGGTCACGGGCTTGCCGTAATAAAACCGGTGGGCTCCGGTGAACCCGAAAACCCACAACAGGTAGCCGATGGTTTTGCTGTGCGTGTCGCCGCAGGGGTGGTGGTTCATGGCCGCCAGCCTACCAGCTTGCGGCCCGGTAGGCCATGGGAAATTCAAGGGGAGATTCGGTGGGCGGTAGGACAGGAGTCAGGGGTCGGAGGTCAGGAGTCAGGAGGCGCGCAACTTCCGATTCCCCTCCGATTTTCCTTGGCAACGGGGGCTGGAAGGCTATTCTCCGGGTTGAAGAGATCCTCCCATGAATCCAGCCGCAAACGCCCGGTCTTCTCTTTTTTCAGCGTTTCGGCTTTCAGTTTTTCAGCTTTTACCCCCTCTGCCCCTCATGCGCACCAACCTGGAAAAGCAATTTCCTAGCAATCACTCGGTGTGCCGGTGAATCCGATGAACGATGCCTGCGGCAGCGCGTCGCGCATGTGCTTGGCAAATCCGTAGTCGTAGGCACCGGTCTTCTTGTTCAGCTTCGCCTTGAGCCCATATTGGCTGCGGTGGGCCTCATCGGA
>JAIPKB010000127.1 GCA_021733795.1 Akkermansiaceae bacterium
CAAACGCAGCGCCGTTTCCACCGAACCGCTGTAGCCATGCATCAGGAAACGCGGCGGCGGCGGCTCCTTTGTGTGTGGTTCAAACAAGCCGTTCCACCCTCCCACACAATGAATCGTCAGCACCCTGCCCAGCTCCCCCGCAATCCCCAACTGCGCTTCAAACACCCGCCGCTGCGCCGCCTGTTCCACCGCAGCCAGACCATCCAATCCGCACTCGCCGACGCCCGCTCGCGGATGCCTTTCCAACAAGCTCCGCAGCCGGTCCTCCCAGCCCGCTGCCACGTCTGCCGCATACCAGGGGTGAATCCCAAACGCGGGCACCACCCGCTCCGGCCACGCGACCGCCAGCTCCTCCACCGCCCTCCACTCCTCCTCCCGGGTCGCGTTCACCACACAGCGGACCACCCCGGCCTGACTCATCGCCGCCAGCACTACGTCCCAGTCGGCCACCGGCAGCAATTGCACGTGGTTGTGACAGTCGGTCCAGCGCGGCGCATCGTCCGGTTCCATGCCCCATCCTGCCGCAAATCCTCCCGATCTGCAAACCCGGATCGGAAATCACCCACACACACACCCTGTTTTTGAGGTCCGAACCGCTTCGGTTGGATGAAAAGTCAGTTTTAGGGGAATTTAGCCAAATATGCGCAAACTATGCAAATCCATGCTCCGCTTTTCCCCTCGACTTGGCCCCGTACTCAACTAAATATGCCCTATACACATCGCCACCTGATCATTACTCATCTTACTCATCTTACTCATCTTAGTCGACTCGCCGACTCAAATTCTTGATACAGACAACCAACCAAACCTCCAATCCCGACCAAACCGCCTAGGGCAACAACCCCTGATCCATCCCCATCGAGCAGCACGTGTTTTCGGTGTCTATGAATCGCCGGATCACTCCAAACATGATGTGGAGTCTTGGATACGGCTATTACATCGGCAATGACAATGCGGCCAGTTTCAACGACTACAGCGCCCACATGATTTCCACCGGTTTGCAAATCCGCTTTTAAGAAGTAGATTATAACACCGCTGGACCAACGCAAGCAAAGCAACCCCAAACCAACACCACAATGAACTGGGAAATCAAAGCCACCATGCTGACCTCCGCCCTGTTGATCGCCGCCCCCGCCGCCTATGGCGACGCTGCGGCAACCTACGCCGCCAAATGCGCCTCGTGCCACGGCAAGGACGGCAAGGGCCAGACCACCATGGGCAAGAAGATGAAGGTCCTCGACTACACCACCGCCGAAGGCCAGAAATGGGCCGATGCGGACGGCGTCAAGGTTATCCTTGAAGGCAAGGGCAAAATGAAAGGTTACAAGGACAAAGGCATCGACGAAGCCGCGGCCAAGGACCTTGTCAAATACATCCGCGCCTTCAAGAAATAGCATCAGAGCAGTAACTGCAGCCTTGTTATCCGCAGTGCCTCTTGAGCGGGGTCTTGACAACAAGGCCCCGATTTTCCCGTCCCACTTGGTTCGCTGTTCCAATTTGCCATTGGTGGTTTCAGCGGCATTCAGTGGATCAGTGGTGGAATATTCCAGCATATCCGCTCGCACTCCGACGTGCGGAATTGACGGCACGCCCCCACAGGGTTGATATTTTTCAAATTCCATTTGAAAAATCCGGACCTCTCCATTAGAACCCGCCCGCGTGCAGCAGGCCGTGTGATCCCTCCCCACCTGCCGATCCGCACCCTTATCTACCACCCGATCAAAGCAACCGTCCCAGTTTTCTGACTTCCCGTTACCATACCGGACAACCACCGCAACCACCACCTCCCGAAATCAATGAGCGAAAAAACTCCATCCCCTGCCATGCCAATCCCCGCCAACCGCCTCAGCCGCTTTCGCAACTGGGTCAGCCTTTCCGGCATGGTGCTGGCATTCTCGGCGCTGTTCGCCTTCGTCCTGCTCTTCGGAGTGGATATATATGCCACACACGCCAACCCCTACATGGGCATCCTGGCCTATGTCGTGGCACCGATGTTCCTGCTAACGGGCTTGGCCATCACCATGCTGGGCTACGTTCTGGAAACCCGCCGCGTGCGCAAAGGCCTCGCCGGCGACGACTCCCACCTCATTCTCCACGTCAATCTCGCCCGCAAGCGCGACCGGCGGATGCTGGTCGCCTTCGTCGGCGGCAGCCTCGGGTTCCTCCTGCTGACCGCCTTGGGCAGCTATCAGACCTATCACATGACCGAGACCAACTCGTTCTGCGGCGAGACCTGCCATGAGTCGATGGACCCCCAATACCAGGCCTACAAGCACTCCGCCCATGCCAGGGTGGCCTGCGTGGCCTGCCATGTGGGACCCGGAGCCGGCAACTACATCCGCACCAAGGTCAGCGGCGTGCGCCAGCTCTACCATACGATTCTTGGCGATTTCAACCGCCCCATCCAGCTCCACAATGTCGACCACCGGCCCGCCCAGGAAACCTGCCAGTCCTGCCACTGGTCCCAGAAACACACCGGCGACCTGCAGAAGACCTACAAGCACTTCCTCACCGATGAAACCAACACCCCCTTCACCGTTGCGATGATCCTCAAGGTCGGCGGCAGCGATCCGGTCATGGGCCCGGTGGAAGGCATCCACTCGCACATGAATGTGGCCAACAAAATCGAGTTCATCGCCACTGACGACGCCCGCCTTAACATCCCCTGGGTCCGCGTCACCGACCCCAACGGCAAGGTCACCGAATACCGGACCGAGGAGTTCAAGGACGATATTTCCAAGCACCCGATCCGCTCCATGGACTGCATGGACTGCCACAACCGCCCGTCGCACAAATACCTCACCCCCAATGCCGCCGTGGACCGCTCGCTCGCCTTCGGCCGGCTCGATCCATCCGTCCCATGGATCAAGAAAAACGTGGTCAAGGCACTGGTCCAAACCTACGCCACCCGCGAGGAGGCCAACCAGAAGATCGAAGCCTCGCTGCGCGCCGACTACCCGGATGACGAGCGGATCGACGCACTGGTGACCGAAGCCATCGCCATCTACACCAACAACTTCTTCCCGGAAATGAAGGCCGACTGGCGTGCCCACCCCGACCACATCGGGCACAAGGACACCCCCGGCTGCTTCCGCTGCCACGACGGCCTCCACTTCGCCAGCGATGGAGAGACCTCGATCAAGGGCAGCGACTGCAACGCCTGCCACATCATCGTCGCCCAGGGGTCCGGCGAGGAACTCCAGAAGGTCACCCCCGGCGGCGTGACGTTCTTCCACATCGACTCCGAGTTCGAGGAGCCGATCTGCTCTGAATGCCACACCGGCGAAACCCAGGAGGAATAGCACGCCGCCCCGTGGCCGCGCTGGTCACAGCGCGCGGGGGATACGTCCCGCTCGCTCCCTCCTGCCACTCTCCATCCGCCCCGCGTTCTGACGAACGCGCCTTCGCGCCCCCGTGGCCGCGCTGGTCACAGCGCGCGGGGGAAACGCCTCGCCTCCTCCCTCCTGCCACTCCCCACCCGCCCCGCGTTCTGACGAACGCGCCTACGTGCTTACCTGCCGGTCTCTGTGGCGGAAAAAATGATGCCTATTTCATTATTATCCATTAAATTTTCTTGCAACCCCGCGGATATTGGCATCCAATTGCGCATATCCTACCCAATACCATGCATCGCAGACTATTCTGTTGCTCCCGCCGCCGAAATTCAACCTACTCCACCCTGAATTCTAGCTTACTAGCTGGCCGAACCTCCCATTGCCCGCCCCGATCCAACATCCAAACCCCGCCAATCATCAGCACCTAACCAAATCCGACATTGCTCCGGCTGCCATTGAATGAGGTCTCGCTTGGCTTGGCAGACGCGAACTGTAAAACATCGCATTGATTCCCATGAAAATCCCCAAATTCCCGCCCCAAATCAACCGTTTGCTGCTGCTGATCTTCGCCATCGTGATCAGCTACCTGGTGGCTCGCACGATCCTCACCCCCGCGTCGTTCCGCGAACACGGATTCTACCGGGGCGACGCGTTGATCGAGCGCGCGGACCTGGACACCACGCTCGCCGGCAAGGTTGCCTGCGGCGAGCGCTTCCCGGAGGCCCTGGCCGCCTTGGAAAAGGGCGGCCACAAGACGCTCAGTTGCGAAGGCTGCCACGGCCCGATGAACCTGAAAGCACTCGCCGCCCAGGATGCCAAACCGCCCAAGCCGCCCGAGGGGTTCTGTCTCCGCTGCCATGAAGCCAACGCGACCCGTCCGGAAGCGTTCAAGCAGATCGTCGTCAAGGACCACTATGAAGGCAAATGCCTCGAGTGCCACCTGCCCCATGAGCCAGCCGAGATGCCACCCGATCCTGACGACCCACCCGCGGCACCCGCCCCTGACGCCACCCCCGACACTCAACCCACTGAAGCCCCACAGCCATGAGCGCTCCTCCCGTCTCCCGTCGCAAAGTCCTCGCCACCTTTGGTGGCATGCTGGCCGGCCTCGCCGCACTGCCGCTGGCCAAGTGGATCAAAGGCAAGTTCGTCAAGCGGATCGCGCCCTCCGGGTATGACCCCTACGATCACAAGTGGCTGATGTGTATCGATGTTGACAAGTGCATCGGCTGCGGCCTGTGCGCCGATGCCTGCAAGAAGGAAAACCATGTGCCGGAAGCCAGCCATTATTTCCGCACCTGGATCGAACGCTACATCATCAAGAAGCCGGAGTCCGGCGAGTTGACCTCCCGTGGTGAGGTGCTGGTGGACTCCCCCAACGGCGGCCGCGGCGGATTCCCTCCCACCACGGTGCCCAAAGAAGACATCCTCAAGTCGTTCTTCGTCCCCAAGCTTTGCAACCTCTGCGTTGACTCCCCGTGCACCCAAGTCTGCCCGGTGGGTGCCACCTTCGACGCGCCGGACGGCGCGGTGCTGGTGGACCCTACCTACTGCATCGGCTGCGGCTTCTGCATCCAGGCCTGCCCCTATGGCTGCCGTTTCTTCACTCCTGAGACGCCCGAGACAAAAGCCGATGGCACGGCGGGCACGGCTCAGAAATGCACGCTGTGTTACCACCGCATCACCCGTGGTCTCCAGCCCGCCTGCGTTGAAATCTGTCCGACCCAGGCCCGCGTCTTCGGGGATTTGAAGCATCCGGTCGAAAACGATCCGTTGCAGGCCTTCGTCCAAAACAACAAAGTTAATACTCTCAAACCCCACCTGGGCACCAACCCCAGACTTTTGTACGCCAACATCGATAAGGAGGTCAGATAACATGTTCACGCAATTCACCACACTGCTCGCGGAAGCCGGCCCTCATTTCGAAGGCTATGTTTATCCAAATGAATCCGGCTCCCATCCCTTGTGGGGGGTGCTCATCGTGCTCTACCCCTACATCACCGGACTGGTCGCAGGCGCCTTCATCATGGCCTCGCTGGTGCGGGTCTTCCGGGTCAAGGCGCTGGAACCGGTTTACCGGCTCTCGCTGCTCACCGCGCTGGCCTTCATGCTCTGCGCCACCCTGCCCCTGTTGTTCCATCTGGGCCATCCCTTCCGCTCCTATCAGATCATGATCACCCCGCACCTGACCTCGCCGATGGCCATCTTCGGCTTCGTCTACCTGTGGTATCTGATGGCCGTACTGTTATTGGAGTTGTGGCTGGATTACCGGGAGAACTTCGTCCAGTGGGGCAGCACCGTCAAGGGCCCTCAGGGCTTCCTCTACCGCACCCTCACCGTCGGCGTCACCGATCTGTCGCCGCAGGCGGTCAAGCTGGATCACAAGATGAGCTGGATCATCTCCATCGTCGGGATCCCGTCGGCGTTCCTGCTCCACGGCTACGTCGGTTTCATCTTCGGTTCGATCAAGGCCAACCCGTGGTGGGGCAACGCGATCATGCCGATCATCTTCATCCTCTCGGCGATCGTCTCCGGCATCGCCCTGTGCGTGTTCGTCTACATTTTCCTCAGCAAGGTCCGGGGCCGGGCCGTCGACATGCGCTGCCTGGACGTGATGGGCATGTTCCTGTTCTACGGGCTGGTGATCGATGCCACCGTGGAGGCGCTGGACTGGGTCCACCGCGCCTATTCCGCGGAGGAAGGATTCCATGTGATGGAATACATGGCCCAGCAGCACCTGTTCTTCACCTTGAGCATCGCCCAGCTCCTGCTGGGCACGCTGGTGCCGCTGCTGGCGCTCGGGGTGATCCAGATCGCACGCAAGCGGATCCCGGACAAGGTCCGCTGGAGCGTCTACACGATCTGTTCCATACTCATTCTGGTGGGTGTGCTGGCGATGCGCTGGAATGTGGTCATGGGCGGTCAGTTCTACTCCAAGAGCCTGCGCGGCGTGATGAGCTACAAGTTCGAGTTCGCCGGTGCGGAAGGCTGGCTGATGGGCGGCTTGCTGCTGGCCCTGCCCTTCATCATCCTCACGGTGCTGATCAAGCTGTTCCTGTCCGAACGGCTGCCGGTGGCAGGCCATGACCCTCACCCGCTGGAAAACGACTGACATGCCTCTGCCCATCCATCCAACAATCCACCCACCCCACCGCCGGAAATCCCCCCCCCTGCATGAGGGTGAATATTTTCCGGCATGGAGCCGTCCATTAACCGGATACCCTCTCAGTCGCATGGATGCTCATCAGGTGATGCCCGTCCGCGCGAATGAAACCAAACAACAACAAAACAAATAGTAACCATGACCATGAAATACAAAATGTGCCTGCTCGTCGCCACCGCCTTCGCGGCCGCCACCCTCAACGCCGGCGCCGCCGACGGTGCCGCCCTCTACACCAAAAAGTGTGTGGCTTGCCACGGCAAGGACGGTAAAGGTACCACCTCGATGGGCAAAAAGCTCAAAGTCAAGGACATGACCGTCACCAAACCCTCCGAGGCCGCAATCATCAAGGCCATCAAGGAAGGCGTCACGGAAGGCGGCAAATTGACCATGAAGCCAGTCAAGGGACTGAGTGACGACGACGCCAAGGCGATCGCCGCCTACGTCAAAGGCCTGAAATAACCCTCGGGCTTTGACCCACGGAACCGGTGCCACGAAGGGAATCTCCCCGACGGGCACCGGTTGCCGTGGGTTTCTGCGGGCACAAGCAACCGCAACCGGTCGTGGACGACAACAAACCCAAATGAACGAACCCACTCCCCTTCAAACAGCGGTCAACGTCGAGGAAACCCTCGCCCGCTTGGAACAACGACTGGCCCGCATCGAGCGGGAACTCGGCATGAGCGAGACCCCGGCACGGGCTCGCGCCCCGGAAGCGGATTCCCAGAAAAAGAGCGAGGAACTCGAAACAGCGGTCGGCCAGAACCTGTTCGCCAAAGTCGGCATTCTGGTGCTGGCCATCGGAGTGGCGCTGGCGATGTCGCTGCCTTGGCCGAACCTGCCACCCGCGCTGCCGTCGGGCATCGGCTGGGGGCTCGCGCTCTGCCTGTTGGTGCTGGCGAAACTGTTGCAGCAGCCGATTCCGGTGCTGGCCAGGTATTTCCGGGGGGCCGGGATGATTCTGGTGTTTTTCGCCACCCTGCGTTTGAGTTACTTTGGGGCCAGCCCGGTGTTTGCCGCCGACTCGACGGTTGAGGCGGCCCTGCTGGCGGTCGCGGTGGCCATCAATCTCGGGATCGCCTGGCGGCGCAAGACCGTGTTCCAGCTCACGCTGGCCCTGGTCACCGGCTACGCCTCCGCGCTGGCGGTGGGCACGCCGTGGTATCTGTTCGGCATGGTGACCGCGCTCAGCCTCTATGCGCTGCTGGCGGGCCGGAAGTTCGACAACCCCTGGCTGATCGTCCTGACCACGCCGCTGGCGTTCTGCACCTATTTCATCTGGGCCGTCGGCAACCCGATCCTCGGCCACAAGCCGGAAGTGGTGGACGGCCCCATGGCCGGGCTCTGGATGCTCGGGTTGTGGATGGTCATCCATGCGGTGGCCATGAGCTGGCGGCGTGACCGCACCACGGAGGAACCGATCGTGTTGTTCGGATCGGTGTTCAACTGCGGCGGCTACGTGCTGTTTCTGCTGCACACGCTCATCCGCTACGGCGACTCATTCATTGCCGCCAACGTGACCGCCTCGCTATTGCTGCTGGGGATCGCGGTGATGTTCTGGGTGCGCGAGCAAAGCCGGGCTTCCACCTTCATCTACGCGATGACCGGCTACGCGGCGCTGAACATGGCGTTGATCAAGGCGTTTCCGCTGCCGGAGTTGTTCGTCTGGCTGTCCGGCCAAAGCCTGCTGGTGGTGACCACCGCCATCTGGTTCCGCTCGCGCTTCATCATCATCGCCAATTTCCTGATCTATCTGGTGGTGGTGGGCTGCTACATGGCGCTGGTGAAAGAGGAAAACGGGATCAGCCTGGTGTTCGGCGTGATCGCGTTGACCAGCGCGCGGATCCTCAATTGGCAGCAAGACCGGCTGGAATTGAAAACCGACCTGATGCGCAACGCCTATTTGACCGCTGCCTTCATTGTCTTCCCCTACGCCCTCTACCACCTCGTGCCGCTGGTCTGGGTGCCTGCGGCGTGGGTCGGCCTCGCCGTATTCTACTACCTGATGACCTTGCTCACTGAGTCCCAGAAATACCGCTGGCTGGGTCACAACACGTTGCTGCTTACCGTGGGTTACATCCTGGTGATCGGGGTGGCGAAGCTGGAGGGAGCGCAACGGATCATGTCGTTCCTGCTGCTCGGCACCGTGCTGCTGGTGGTATCGCTGGTGTTCACCGTGATCCGCTCCCGGCAGGCCAAACAGGTGCGCCCCGACCCCGGAGACCCCCCCGGTTCCGAAACCAAGCCAAACGGGTGACTGAGCGCGCAGATATCGAGAAAGGGTGGCCCCCACGTGGCCGCGCGGGTCACAGCGCCCATCTCCAAAAAAAAACGCAAAACAAGCTTGCCGCAGGGGGGAGGATCTGGTAAACATCCGCTGCGGGGGCCAAAACGGCGCGACACGGCGAAACTCCGGCGCGCCCGAACACCCCCGCCAGGGACTCCTGGAATTCTTGATCTGATATGGAACGAACCGCAGCAAATAGCTCCGCAACCCGTCGGTTTACCCGCCGGCTCGCTGGTATTGTCAATCCATGATCTGGTTTCCGGTTGATCGTTCCGCGTTTATCTTCGCACCGGGTGCGTGTGGTGGTCTGACCGCTTCATGCGCCGGTGTGCCGCAGCCACCCATTGGAGGACAAAGCCATAGCTAAGCCACAAAGAAACCAAAACAGGGGTCGTTACCGCGATATGACGCGGATCAACGACCGAATCCGTGCCCCGAGAGTCCGCGTCATCCATTCCTCGGGCGAACAGCTCGGCGTGATGAGTTCCCGCGAAGCACTTGCCAAAGCCCAGTCGCTGGGCCTCGATCTCGTCGAGATCGCAGGCCAGGTGGACCCGCCGGTGTGCAAGATCATCGACTACGGGAAATACAAATACGAGCAGGCCAAGCTTAAAAAGACCAAGTCCAAAAGCTCCACCCGGATGAAGGAGGTCAAATTCCGCGTTTCAACCGGCCAACACGACTACAACATCAAGCTTGGCCGCGCCGAGGGTTTCCTGGACGCCAACCACAAGGTGCGTTTCCTGCTCCAGTTCAAGGGGCGCGAAAATGCCCACCGCGAACTCGGGTTCGAAACGCTCAAGCGAATCGTCGATGATCTCAAAACCATGGCCCAGATCGATCAGCCGGCACGGTTGAGCGGCCGGGCACTGGCGATGATCCTCGCCCCGTTGCCGACCCACCAGCGCAAGCGCAAATTCCATCTCTATCACGGCGAACTGATGGAGGACGACGACTCCGATGACGATGCCCCGGAGAATGACGACGACCTCGACGACGAAGTGCCGGATGAAGTATTGGAGGACGCCCCAACCGAGGTTGCTGAGACCCCGGAGGTAGCCAACCCGTAGGATTCCACCGTTGACGTTCCATCGGCAGCACCTGCCGGCGGCGGCATGGGTGATGGAAAACGGCCCTGGTCATGCTCTATCTGTTCGATATCGACGGAACTCTGGTGGATACCGGGGGTGCGGGGATGTGTGCGCTGGAGGAGACCGGGTGCCGGATCTTCGGCGGCAGTGGTCCCCCCCTCGACTTGGCCGGCAGCACGGACTTGGGAATCGTGGCATCCATGCACGAGCACTTCGGGGTCACTCCGGCCCCGGCAACGGTGGCGGCATTTTTCGAGGTCTATCACCAACGGCTGGAGTGGAATCTGGCGAACGGCGGATTTCCCGGAAGAGTGCTGCCCGGCGTGGTGACCGTGCTCAAGGCGCTCGCACTGAAGACTGGCGCGGCGCTGGGCCTGCTCACCGGCAATACCGCCACTGGCGCGGCGGCCAAAATGCGGCATTTCAACCTGGCGCACTTTTTCCCGGTAGGTGCCTACGGCTGTGACCATGCCGACCGCAACCGCCTGGGACCAATCGCCCTCGACCGGGCCCGGACCCACTTCGGACGTGGGTTTTCCGCCAGTGAAACCCTGATCATCGGCGATACTCCCAAGGATATCGCCTGCGCCCGGGCGATCGGCGCACGCTGCCTCGCCGTGGCCACCGGCCGGTTCTCCCGCGCCGAACTGGAACAACACGGAGCCGATCACGCGGTCACCCGGTTGGACGAAGCCATCGACTGGCTGGGGATCTAACCCGCCAACAAGGAGAGCCGGATCAGTTTCATCGAGGTTAAGGGACCTCTGGTGTGGCCTCGGGAAATTGAAGGCCGTGGGAGCAGCGGGCAGGTCGGTATGCGCTCAATTTCCGGGCGTCTGAAGCTCCAGTCGGTCGAGCGGATCGAGGTGAATGTTGGCCACCAGCACGCTTTTGAACCGGCTATCCCACAGCGCGCGGCATCTTCAGTGGCCGCGTTGGTCACAACGCGCCTGCCAATGGATCGCTCTGGAAATCGCGTCCGCTCGCCACGGTCCGGGATTGAGCCACGTCAAGAGTGAATCTGATATTCTCTTTGCCACTTCTTCTTCCGCGGAACTTTCCAGCGTGGGCTCCGGTTCGAGCGCGACCAGGTGGAGCGGAAGCTCGCGGCCAGGCTGATACGGGTCGCTTGCGGCGTGAGGGGTGCCGGGATTACGGTGTTTTCCGCGCTTGAACCCGCCCACCCCTCGTTCTAACCTCACCCCGCCGCGACGCCCGCGCGCCCACGCCCATGCCCGTCGAATCCAAACCGCTCTTCCATCCGGAGGTCATCCGGCAGCGTCTGCTTCACTTCGGGCGGCCGCCGGTGGTGGAGGATTCCCGGCAGCGCCTGCGCCATTGGGCGGACCTCATCGCCTCCGGCCGCGCGGACGCGCTCAAGGAAACCGACCTGCTCCCGGATTTCCTCACTGATATCTTCGTCAACCTGCTCGGCTACACCCGGCCCGCGCAGGCGCCGGACTGCCACACGCTGTCCCGCGAAACCCATGTCGTCGTGGACGGGCAGCAGGTGGATGCCGTGCTCGGCCGCTTCCGGCCGAACGGCGAAGAGTATGTGGTAGCCCTGGAAGGCAAAGGCACCCGCGATCCGCTGGAGATCCCCTTCGGCGGCCGCAGGATGTCCGCCGTGGACCAGTGCTACCGCTACGCAATCAATTTGCCCTGCGACTGGATCCTCGTCACCTCCATGCGCGAGACCCGGCTCTATCACAAGGGCTCCAACCAGCAGACCTACGAGCGCTTCGAGACCGTCCGCCTCGCCAACGATGACGGCTTGCTCCGCCGCTTCGTGTTCCTGCTGGGGGCCGACCGCGTGGTGCCCGCCACCGGCGAGTGCCATTTCAAGGAACTGCTCGCCAAGTCGGAAACCGTCGGCCGCGAGGTGACCAACCGCTTCTACGCCTTCTATGCCGGACTCCGGCTGTCGGTCTTCGCCCACCTCCGCGCGGAAAACCCCGCCGTGCCCGCCGGGGAGATCCTCCGCTGCGCCCAGAAACTGCTGGACCGCATCCTGTTCTGCGCGTTTTGCGAGGACCGCTCCCTGCTGCCGCCGGAAACCGTCCGCGGTGCCTTCGAACACGCCGATCCCTACAACCCGCGCCCGATTTGGGAAATTTCCGCGGCCTGTTCCGCTCGGTGGACCAGGGCAATCCGGGCCTGAAAATCCCCGCCTACAACGGCGGTCTCTTCGCCCACGACCCCGGACTCGATTCCCTAACCGTCCCGGACGATGTCTGCGCCCTCTTCCGCGATCTGGCGGACCACGACTTCCGCCCCGCCCGCCAGGTGGCGGAAACCGGCTCCACCGGTGAACTCCGACCGGTCATCGATGTGGACATCCTCGGCCACATCTTCGAGCAGTCCATCACCGACCTCGAACGCATCCGCCAGGACATCGAGTCCGGCAGCCTGCCCGCCGCCCGCCCGGATGCCCGTACCCGCCGGAAACAGGAGGGTGCGTTCTACACGCCCGCCTTCATCACCCGTTACATCGTCGGCCAGACGCTCGGGGCCGTGCTCGACTCCCGTTTCGAGGCACTGCGCGCGTCCGCCGAGGCCGCCGCCACCGCCACCGCCCGCAAGCCCCTGGCCGACCCCGCCGCCTACGATCTATCCACCCTCAACGATCCCCAGCGCAAGGCCCTCGTCGCCTTCTGGGAAAGCTGGCAGGAGGTGCTCAAGGACCTCCGCATCCTCGACCCCGCCTGCGGCAGCGGCGCCTTTCTCATCGAGGCCTTCGACCAACTCCACGCCATCTACGAGTCCACCAACCAACGCCTCGAGGAACTGCGCGGCGAGCGCACCCTCTTCGACCCCGGCCGCAGCATCCTCCAGCACAATCTCTACGGCGTGGACCTCAATCCCGAGGCGGTCCAGATCTGCCAGCTCAGCCTCTGGATCAAAACCGCCGCCCACGGCAAGGCCCTCACCTCCCTCGACCACTCGATCCGCGAGGGCAACAGCGTCGTTGCCGACCCCGCCGTCCACCCCAAGGCCTTCGACTGGCATGCAGCCTTCCCCGAAGTCTTCGCCCAAGGCGGTTTCGATGTGGTCATCGGCAATCCGCCTTATGTCCGGCAGGAACTTCTCACCCCCTACAAACCGTGGCTGGAGAAGCACTACGCCAGCTTCCACGGCATGGCCGACCTCTATGTCTATTTCTACGAACTCGGCCTCCGTGTGCTGAAACCCGGCGGCCTCATGTCCTACATCGTCACCAACAAGTGGATGAAGGCCGGCTATGGCGAACCCCTCCGCCGCTTCTTCAGCGCCCACTCCTGGATCCGCTCCGTCGTCGATTTCGGCCACGCCAAACAAATCTTCGAGGATGCCGATGTCTTCCCCTGCATCATCGTCGCCGAGAAACCCACCGCCGCCCCGAAACCGGCAACCGCCCGCCTCTGCACCATCCCGCGCGAGCAACTCCGCATCGACGACCTATCCGTCCAAATCGAACGCGAAGGTGCGCCCATGGATATCGCACAACTCGCCGTGGGAAGCTGGCAGTTGGAGCCGGCCGCCGTCACGGCCCTGATGGACAAATTGAAGCGGACGGGTAGGCCACTCAAGGAATTCGCAGGAGTAAAGCCGCTCCGTGGAATCGTCACGGGATGCAACGAGGCGTTCCTGATCGACTCAAAGACCCGCGATGACATCATCAGGGACGATCCGAAGAGTGCCGAGATTATCTATCCCTACCTCCGGGGGCAGGATGTGAACCGCTGGCAATCCCAGTGGCAGAATACATGGATCATTTTCACGCGCCGTGGAATCGATATCGATGCCTATCCGGCGGTGAAGACGCACCTGAACCGGTTCCGCCAACGGCTTGAACCGAAACCCGAGCAATGGGAAGGCTCCGAGTGGACGGGACGCAAGAGCGGTTCCTAAAAATGGTTCGAGATTCAGGACTCGATTGACTACTGGAAACAGTTCGAGAAGCCAAAGCTAACCTATCAGGAAATCCAATTTCATCCATCCTATGCGCTGGATACCCAGGGCTTCTTTGGCAACAACAAGACATTCTTCGTTACATGTGATGATCTCTACCTACTTGCCGTGCTGAATTCTCCGTTGATGTGGTGGCACAACTGGCGCTACCTCCCGCACATGAAGGATGAAGCTCTGTCGCCCATGGGCCGACTGATGGAGTCACTCCCCATCGCCGAACCAACACCCGCGATCCGCGAAGCCGCCGAGACCGCCGTCCGTCGTCTGATCGAGATCACAGCGTCGCGGCAGGAGACCCATCGTGTGCTGCACGACTGGCTGCGCGTGGAATTCGCTATCGAGAAGCCCTCCAACAAGCTCCACAACCTCACCGCGCTGGACTCCGACGCCTTCATCGCCGAGGTCAAACACCTACGCGGCCGCAAGCTCCCCCTCACTGTCGCCGGCCTCCAAGCCCTGCGCCAGGAACACACCACCACCATCGAACCCGCCCGCCACCGCGCCGCCGAAGCCCTCGCCTTGGAACAACAAATCAACCACCTCGTCAACCACGCCTACGCCCTAACCCCCGCAGAAACCGCCCTCCTCTGGTCCACCGCCCCACCCCGCATGCCGATTCCGCCTGACGAGCGAATGGTCTCTGGTAAGTGACGCCTTGTGCCCGAGATAGTTCAATGTGATCCTGTTGCTCAAAAAAATACCAATCGCTCATTCCCAATGAACTTTGTCCCTGCTGGAGAAATCATCGGCGCCAAACATCAAGTGCGGTCAGTGCGCATTGGGGAAAGCCCACAGCTTCCGGATGGAGAATATACCTTTATTGACATGTATTGCACCGATCCACGCTGTGACTGCCGCAAAACGATGATCCGGGTGTTGCATGACGGCAGGTTTGTCTCGCTCATCAACTATGGCTGGGAGAATTCCGATTACTACCGACGATGGATGGGGGATGGAGCACTGGAGGCCTTGGCGCCAATGACGGGCGCGTCGATAGACATCACCAGTCCCGACCTTGTGAGCCGAGCCGGCATTCTGGGCCTGTTTCGTGCCTTGCTAAATGAGCAGTGGAAGGCCCGTTTCCAATCACACTATAAACTCGTGAAGGCCCGCGTCGATGATGGTCGGCAGGAACCAGGTGACGCAAGCGTGTAGCTCTATCCAAAGGAAAGCCAAGGCATGATTTCATTCAATCAATGAGCGACGAACCCCACGCTCCGCCCCCTGTGAACGGAGACCCAATGAACCAGTTCCTGATTACGGCTGTAGCGGGGGATCTGGCATCTTTGGGAAACAAAAGAAGAAGACAAGACAGCGATCCAAATCCCGACCCGCCGCTTGCTCCGCCACACGGTGGGTTGTTTGTACCATCACTTTTCAGGAACAATTTTCGTCGTATTTGGCGCGGTTTTTGCCAGACCCGCTGGATTGGGTTATCGCGCAAAGCCGCAATATTTGGAGAATTCAGCGGCCCCGAGCGCAACCTCGCCCACCGCGCCAACCAGGCGTTCGCCTAAGCCCGCAAGAAGCCGCCCTCCACTGGTCCACCGCCCCACCCCGCATGCCCATTCCCAAACCACCAGAAAATCCGGAATCCGCGTAGTTCAGCTTGATGTCCCACTCAGGAAGAGCGCAATAGCCCCGCGAAATGAACGAATATTTCTAATCACATGAGAGAAATTGATAGAAAAATGAGTGAGATTGTGGACGCTGAATCGAGACAGATGTTTGAGGAGCTTCGCTTGGTCACAGGGGTTGACCCTCAGCAGTATGCCGACTTCAGGGTCCTGCAATTCCTTCAGCAGTGTGTTCATCCGAATGGCCCTGGCAAGGCGGTGAAGATCGAGCGCAAGTGCATCGCCAGGGTTGACACCTTTGATAACTTCATTCTTCTGCGGAAAGTGGGCAGGATTGGGGACGGCCTTCATCGGCTGCTTCGCGGGTTAACCGCAACACTGGTGAATCATCCCGGGACATCGGTTTACATGCTTCTCAATCAAACTCTGGCCCCCACCAAGAAGAAGGACCACACGCGCTATTTCCATCGGGCGTGAAGCGTGGTGACCCAAATGCAATCGACATCTCTTGAGATCACTACCAACTATCCAACGAATCTGTATGACCCTCCCCAACGATCCGGCGACTGTGAATTCCGATCCGAATCAGATAAAAGGGGGGCTGGAGCAGCACTCGCCTAACAGCCGCGAACACCCATCCATAAGAGATCCGGTCTTCATCGAAATCAAGAGCACGGGATCAGTGCCCGTCCCCCACATGGATTATCCGACGCCGGAAACGACGCCCGGAGTCTTCCTCGAGCATTTCGATTTGTCGCCACCAACGGGTGATGGCCAAGACGGAATCATCTATGGCCACCTTTTCAAGAATGCCAAGGAGGCCGCGGAGGTGACCGGTTGGAGGTTCCGTTCCTATAGCAGTCGGGAGACGCCTGGGACGATGGAGGATTTCAGCCATCGGCAGATCCGGGCGTTTCCGACCCTCATTCTCTACTGCGACGGCGTGGAATTAGGACGACACACCTTTGTCCACAACTCTGTTGAAGGGATTGTCGCCTGGGGGAACAAGCTGCTCGGGGTGGAAGGCAGGGAAGCGGCAATCGGCAAAGGGCCCACGATTCCCCAGGCAAGCGGCGCCCCCCCACCTCCCCAGATTTCAAACATCCCGACGCCAGTGAACGAAGACACCGACCCTGATTTGACGGCTTTACGCGAAGAGCTGGAGCGGCGCTTCGTTTCCGGCGAGCCGTTGGAAGTGATCTATTTCGGCGGCGGGTTGCCGGGTGCGCGTCGGGCCATCACGCCGCTGCGCTATTGCGAAACCCGGGGCCGAGGGTATCTCATCGGGCTTTGCCACCGGAGCGGGATCGAGAAGACCTTCCGGCTGGACCGCATGCACCTGCCCGGCGTTTCGCTGGCCAACGGGACCAACGACTTCCGGATCCTTGCCGGGTGCCTCGGCAGCTCGCGCCTGCTTGAAGGCATGCTCGCGCAAATCGCGCGCCTGGGCAATCTGCCGATGGAAAACGCCTTGGCCGCGCACCTTGCGCAGGGGGGTGGATTCGAGTCGTTTTTTGACGAGTATGCCTACGGCGGCTACACGCTGGAGTTGCGGTTCACCTCGCAAGTGATCCAACTGAGCCTCGGTTACGAGGCGAACGGCTGCGAGACGATCCACTATGAATTCACCCCCGGCGGTGAACCGCGCCTGAGTCCGGGAATCGCCACCCATTATGCGCTTTACACCGGCAAGAGCACCCATCGGCCCTAGCGACATTGCCGGGGGGCGCCAGCCTTGCGCGGGAAATGCGCCCGCCCGCACACCAAGGCGTCATGAATAGGCGAATCTACTCGCGTCCACCTCTTCCTAACTATAGTGGGGTATCGCGTTTGCGAATCCGCACCATGCCCGGCGACACCACGGTGAACGAACCGGGCAATTCGTGGCGATGGGTTTCCAGCAAATGCAGGATCAGTGCCGCCTTGGATGCGCCGGGCAAGCCGGCCAGCCTGATGAGAATCACCCCATGATGGACGAGCGCCTGGCGGAATGCCAGTTCGCCGAAGTCCTTGTCCTCGGTGATCAGCATAGCGGTTTCCGCATTGGCCAAACTCAATACCACATCATCGGAGATTCCCGGTTCCATTTCGGCAACGGCAAGCACTTGATGACCGGCCTCCCGCAACCGGGCCACTACGGAAAGATCGAGATTCTCATCAGCCAAAAGCTTCATGCGGCGTTGCCGGAAACCGGATAGATCACATCGGCACGCAGCGCGCGGGCCGCGAATTCAACGGCCGCAAGGACGGACTCGCGGGTCAGTCGGGGATGCTCCGCGACGATGGTCTCGATGGTTTCACCAGCGCCCAATCGTTCAAGAACGCACTCCACAGTGATCCTGGTGCCGGCGATCACCGGCTTTCCCATCATGATGTTTGGCTTGGATTCGATCAAATTCACAGC
>JAIPKB010000128.1 GCA_021733795.1 Akkermansiaceae bacterium
CCCTTCAAGGACGAGTAACTCCGCCACGTGAGCTGGACGTTTGACAGCGTGGCACTGGTCGGGGCTGGTGCCGTGGGTTCCTACTACGGCGGTCGCCTGGCCCAACATGGCGCGGACGTGCGATTCCTGCTCCGCTCCGACTTCGAGGCAGTCAGCCGCGACGGCCTGCGGATCGAGAGCGTCCGCGGCGATTTTCATCTGGCAGCAGTGAATGCCGCCCGCACCCCTGCGGAAATCGGCCCGGTGGACCTGGTCATCGTCGCCTGGAAGGCCACCGCCAACCACCTGCTGCCCGCCGTGCTGCCACCGCTACTCCACTCCGGCACCCAGGTGATCACCCTGCAGAACGGACTCGGCAACTGCGAGACCATCGCCGCCATCACCGGCCCCGAACGCGTGCTCGGCGGCCTCTGCTTTGTCTGCATCAACCGCCTCGCCCCAGGCCATGTGAGACACAGCGCCGGCGGCAAAATCGCCATCGGCGAGTGGCTCCCCGACGCCCGCGGCCGCGCGGCGGAACTCACCCGCCGGTTCGCCGCCGCCGACATCCCCGCCGAGACCGCCACCAGCCTGGAAACCGCCCAATGGCAGAAACTCGTCTGGAATATCCCCTTCAACGGACTGGCCATTGCCGAAGGCGGCGTCACCACCGACGTCCTGCTCGCCTCCCCCGCCATCGAAGCCGAAATCCGGGCGCTCATGACGGAAATCATCACCGCCGCCCGTGCCCTCGGGATGAACCTCGACGACCCACTCATCGACCTCAACATCGACCGCACCCGCCCGATGGGCCCCTACCGCCCGTCCAGCATGATCGACTTTCTAGCCGGTCGCGAAGTTGAAACCACCGCCATCTGGGAGGAACCGCTGCGCCGCGCCACCGCCGCCGGCATCCCCATGCCGCGGCTGGCGATCCTGTTAGATCGAATCCGCCGCCGACTCGCCGTCCGCGGTCAATCTACTGCCGCCAATCAGGGTTTGTGAAAGGAAGTCCGGCGTCCCGCCTGACGTGGAAGACGGGCTTCCAGCCCAATCCCGGCCACTTAAGAATTTTTGACCACGGATTGGCACGGATAGCGCTCCGCGTTTTCTCTTTTATCCGTGTACATCCGTGTAATCCGTGGTTGAATTTATCTATCCTTCGCGCCTAATTGAACAGTATTCGGCTTCCAGCCTGTCGTCGGGACTCCTCAATGCTGGCAAACTTTTGCCGGATCAATCGTCAGTCCTTCCTCGCTAACGAAAAACTTGCCCTTCGCCGCGAGGAATTCCACCAGGTCATTGGCGGTCATGTTCTCGGCCGAGCAGGTGTGAAACCGCGCATCCGCGCCAAAGCGCCCGCCGATCTCCGTTAGCAAGGCCTCCCGGGTGAACGGGTGGCCGGCGGCTTGAATCATCTCTATCACATCGTGTCCGTGAATGCTGTCCATGCCCGCGAGCATAACCCGCCACCAACCGAATTCAAGAACAAACTTTCATCAAACCATGATCCCCTGCGCGACCTCATCGGCGGTTTGCTGGTCCATCAGCAACCGCACCAGTTCCAGGCCCAGATCCACGGCGGTTCCCGGGCCGCGCGAGGTGACGATGGAACCGTCCACCACCACCCGTTCATCCACCACCCCCGGAAGTTCCTCATGCACGCTGAAATGGGCGGTGAACCTGAGGCCATCCAACAAGCCGGCGTCCTTCAGCAGCAGCGGTGCCGCGCAGATCGCCGCCACCATCCGGCCGTCGGCATAAAACTCCGCGGCAAGTCGCGCAGCCCTGCCGTCGGCCCGCAAGTCCATCACTCCGGGCCCGCCGGGAATAAACAGCAGATCAAAACTCTTTGGATCCACCGCGGCGAATTCCGCATCCGGCAGC
The DNA here is from genome assembly GCA_021733795.1 of Akkermansiaceae bacterium. Classification (GTDB taxonomy): domain Bacteria; phylum Verrucomicrobiota; class Verrucomicrobiia; order Verrucomicrobiales; family Akkermansiaceae; genus Luteolibacter. Next base: position 1,867 of record JAIPKB010000128.1, read on the forward strand.
AACCGGATTCCGCCGCGACCCGCCACCATGTCGCCATCCCATGATGCGACGACCACTTCCACGCCACCCCGGCGCAGCAGATTCACCGGAGTCACCAATTCGGTTTCCTCGAAACCGTCCGTCACCAGACACAATACGCGCTTTTTCATAACACCCTACACTAGCACGGCTGGACCTCCGGCGCAATCCCCTCGTCCTCCGATTCTGGAAACAGCCTTTTTGCTTTGCAAATCAGTACTTTGCGAATTTCCAAAAATCCGCCATGGCACGTCCTGATCCACTCCCCACCAGGGAGCCTACACTCCGCCTTCAGGCCACAGCCGCTTGGGGCCTTTCGATGGCTGCGGGATCCTCATCATTTGCTCGAAATCCCCCTTCTCACAGCACACCACGAATCCTTCGGCATAGCTCTTGAGCTGGTCCCAGACCTCGCGGATGTCATCGGCCTCGTCCTGCTTGATCGACTGGTCGATCGCCGCGGCGGAAATCTGGCTCAGCAGCCCGGAAAACTGCGAAATGATCTCCTGGGTGGCGGTGACCACATGCTCGATCCCCGCTCCTTCGATGTTGGGGTTCCGCACAAAATGCCCACCGTTCTGATGGCACAGCCACTCGACGATCCCCACATCCCCGCTCAACTCGACCACCTTCTGCAAGCGATCGAGCGGATTGCGGCTGCCGGAACCATCCACCGCAGCGGGCTCGGTCCACTTGTACACCAGCGATAACGACACCCCCAATTCGGCGGCGACCGCCTTGGGACTGGTCTGACGGAGGGCTTGCCTGAGGACTTCGTTGCTTTCCATGCGCGCCGATCCTGCCCTCCCCGCTGCGGTTTGAAAATCCCAATCCGATATTTTCTGAAAAAATCTTCCAAGAATTTTGCTCGCCGCGGGTCTTACCAAATGAGAAGCATGCTCCCGATTCAGATGATTCATGGAAATACCCACCGCCAGCACCTGCACCCAGGCTGAAGCGCGGCCCGATCCGGTGCCAACCTTTCCAGACCCTTCCGACCAGCCGATCACCCTCCAAGAGGTGTTTGCGAAGGAGGAGTCACCGTTGTTGCGCTACGCCTATGGCATCGTCGGCCAGCGGGAAACCGCCGAGGACCTGGTGCAGGAGGTGTTTCTCAGACTCCACACCCACTGGGACGAGGTCACCAACCCCCGCGCCTGGCTGTTCCGCTCCGTCCGCAATCTCGCCCTCAACCACCTCCGCAAGTCCCGCTCCCAAACCGCCCTCGATTCCCAACCCGAACTCCCCAGCGCCGAGCCCGACCCCGAACAAGCACTCGGCCAACTCGAAGCCATCGGCTCCCTCCAGTTCCTCATCGCCGAACTCCCGCCCCAGGACCAACAACTCATCCGCCTCAAATACCAACGCAAACTCAAATACGACCAAATCAGCCAACAAACCGGCCTCTCCGTCGGCAACGTCGGCTACCGCCTCCACCACCTCCTCAAAAACCTCGCCGACTCCCTCCGCAAACTCGGAATCGAATCCGCTGAAGGGTGACGCAACCTCCACTCCCATGTCCGATAATCCCCCATTCACCGCCGTAGCCGACGAGCCGCTCGAGGCCCGCATCGTGGCGTGGGTGCTCGGCGACGCCTCGGCCTTCGAAGCAGCGGAACTCGAACGTCTCTGCGAAACCCGCCCCGAACTGCTCGTCTTCCGCCGCCGGATGCGCGCCCTCCACGGCCTGCTCACCGAAGCCGAAGCCACCCAACCCGATCTCTCCTGGAAACTCCCGCCGGAGAAACGCAGGGTCCTCGATGAAATCTTCGGAGCCCCGGAACTGGCACCGCTGACGGCCAACGCCAAACCCGGAAAACCCCGCCGCCGTTTCTTCTGGCGGGCAACCGCCTTCGCCGCTTGCCTGGCAGGACTGCTCGTGGCGGGAGCGTTCTTCGGAGCCGGAAGTATTTCGATGAAATCCCCAAGGCTGGCCTACGAGGAGATAAGGAACTTCTCTGCGAAGGATGGAGTTGATACTGGAGTTGATACATTTGCCATTGACGAGAATTCATCTCCCGTCGCCGCCGCCGGTGACCGCGGTGACAAACGTGCTACCCTCGACGTCGAATACCCTCCGGAACTTATCGAAGGCACTCCAAAGCCCATCCGCCTCCCCAACCTCCCGGGAGCCGATGGCGAACTCCAATTCCAACGCAGCGAGAACGCAAGCTTGAGTCGCCGCAGCGATCTTATCGCAGCACGAGGCACGACAGTCGACCGCCTGTCCGCAACCGCAGCAGCCGACAAGAAGTCGATTGCCGGCTCCCCCGCCCGCCCCGCCGAGCCTTCCGCCCGCCCCGCCAAGCCTTCCTCACCCTCGTCTTCAATGGCCAAGGCCATCGCCGCCAGCACCGCAGACGGCCCGGCCATCGCCGTTCCCAAAGAAAAACCCGCCAACCAACCGTCCACCGACTTCGGCAATGGCGACGACTTCGGCGGCGGTTGGGGCGGCGCGGGCGGCAGCAAACCCGCCACAACCTCCAAACCGACTGACACCATCGACGGCCGCCTGGCGGGAAGAGAAAAGGCGAGTCAGCCCGCAAAACCCCAGTCCAGCGCGGGCATCGTCGTCAACGGCATTGCCACCAACGAAGAAATCGACGGTGCCCTCACCACCCTGAAGGCACTCGAACTCAAATCAGGCAACCTGGCCCTGCGGGACGGGGATGCCGACGGATTTGCTCAACCTGGGGAATCCACCTCCCGCTCCGCCAGACCCAACGAGCCGCCCCCACCCGTCGAGGCCCTACCGCCCATGATCCAACACGGCACCCGCCCCAACCTCACCTGGGGAATGCAGGACGAAGGCCGAAAAGCCGTGGTCTCGGACGATTCAGGCACCGCCCCAGCCAGCGGAGCCCCGCCCGGTGCCCCCCCCGCCCCGGCCCAACCCACCGGCAATACCATCCCAACCCTCGGTGACGTTCCGGCGATCAGCCGCTGGTTTAACTCCTCAGGCAGCGTCGAAGCCAAAGAAGCGCCCCGCGACGCCTCACATGCTGTTGCCAAAATGGAAGGTGAACCCGCGGATGCCAATTTCGACATGGCCAAGTCCCTCCGTGGCCCGCAACCGGCCACTGGCGAGCCCGCAGGAAGGGATCATTATTTCTTCGCAGAATCGGATACCCGGGCCCGCGAAGGCCAGCTCGGAGTTCCCCCGCCCGCCATCAAATCCCGGGCCAACCTCGCCTTGCAGTCGCAGGATCAAAGCCAAAAGGCCGGGGGTGCCGGCAGCTCAGGCATCCTCACCACCGAACCGGTTTCAGGCGGCCTCAAACGCGACCTGTCAGCCCCCCTTGCCGAACGCGAAATGCTCCGTCGTCGAAGTGGGGAGACCGCCTCGGATCCCCTGCTCAGCGAAGACCGCTTTGGCTATGCGAATGGCAAATCCGATGAAGCCATGGAGCAATTCAAAGCCGCCAAGGAGCCGGCGGAGGCTGCCTCCCTTCGCGAAGAGCGCCAAAACATCCTCGCCGACCACGAGACGCTGGCAGCCGCCGCCCAAGCGGAACTCTCGAAACAGTCGGGCGATCGCCCAGCCAAGGGCCGGGAAGTCACGGGCGATGACCTCCGTCGCCAGCTATCCGACGCGGATGATGCTTTAAGGGTCGATCAAGACGGGAAAAGGGCATTGGCGGAGGACAAGAAAAACATGAAAGCCAAACCGGCATCCATCACCCCGCCCCCACCCGTCGATCCTGGCATCGAGCTGTCCGCCGAGACCGATCCCTATTCCACCTTCTCCCTGAGCATCAGCGACACCTCGTCCAAGACCGCCCAAGCGGCGCTCGCCAAGGGCGAAACTCCCGATCCCGCCGGCATCCGCGTCGAGCAGTTCTACAACGCCATGGAATACGGCGACCCGTCGCCAAGCTCCGGCGAACCGGTCGCCGCCATGATCGAACAAGCCGGCCATCCGCTGGTCCCCGGCCGCAACCTCGTTAGAGTCGCCCTCCGCACCGCCGCCACCGGCCGCAGCGCCAGCCAACCGCTCCGGCTCACCCTGCTCATCGACCAATCCGGCTCAATGGCCCGCGACGACCGCCGCCAGGCCCTGGGCCGCGCGCTCGGCGAACTCGCTACCCTGCTCACCCCCAGTGACCACCTCACCGTCGTCGGCTTCTCCCTCAAGCCGCGGCTGCTGGCGGATGATCTCCCCGGCGACCAGGCCGGCAAACTCCTCGGCATGATCAACCAGGACGCCAACGAAGGCGGCACCAACCTGGAACTCGCTCTTACCCTGGCCAACCAACTGGCCGCCGCCCGCCAACAAACCGGAGCCCAGAACCGCATCGTCCTCTTCACCGATGGCGCCGCCAACCTCGGCAACGCCGATCCCGAACGCCTCGCCGAAACCGTCAAGGCGATGCGCCAGACCGGCCTCGCGTTCGATGTCGCCGGCATCGGCACCAGCGAGTTGAACGACCGCCTGCTGGCGGAACTCGCCCGCCACGGCAACGGCCGGTTTCACGTCGTCGATGCCGCCACCGACGAACCCAACGCCTTTGCCAGACAGCTTGCCGGAGCCTTCCGTCCGGCGGCGGAAAACGTCAAGGTTCAGGTCCGTTTCAATCCGCAACGGGTGGGCGGCTACAAACTCGTCGGCTTCGAGGAACACCGGCTCAACAAGGAGGATTTCCGCAATGATACCGTGGACGCCGCCGAACTGGCCGCCGAGGAGGCCGGCGTCGCGCTCTATCAAGTCCAGCCGCTCCCCTCCGGCAGCGGCGACCTCGGCGAGGTCAGCGTCCGCTTCCGCGACACCACCACCGGCCGGATGGTCGAACGTTCCTGGAGCATCCCCTACGACCCCTCCGTCCCGGCCTTCGACCAAGCCAATCCCTCGCTCCAGCTCGCCGGCCTCGCCATGCTCACCGCCGAGAAACTCCGCAACGGCCCCATGGCCGCCGTCATCGACTTCACCCGCTTCACCGACTCCCGGGCCACCGTCCGCAATTTCTATCTCAATGCCCGCCGCGTAAGGGAGTTGCTGGAGATGATCGATATAATGCGTTAGACGCAAGACGGCAAGACGCAAGACACAAGATGAGAGCAAGCATGATTCAAGGAGCGTGGGCATCCTCACAAGGAGTGTGGGCATCCTGCCCACATCAAGGAAATCGGGCATCCCTGCCCGCATCAAGGTGGCGCGGCACCGCCGGGGCCGCACGCCAAAGGAATGCGAAAGAAAAGCCCAAGCAGATTCCAACAGACCTCTCTTGGCCTCTCCTTTCCCCCTTCTTTGGCTGGTGGACAGGAATGTCCACCCTCCTTATGAGGCCTTATCGAGACCGCGCCACCTGACATTTCACCAACCATTTACCCACCCCTCCCGCATTTTCCGCCATCCTCTCCACCAACCATCTGACCACCGACCACCGACCACCGACCACCGCCACTGATTACTGATTACTTCTCCACCGATCACTTCTCCCCATGAAACCACCCGCCATTCTAACCGCCATCCTGCTCGCCCTCCCCGCTTTCGCCCAGGAACTCAAGGAGCCCGTCATGCTCGTGCCCTGGCAACCGGCGGCCAGGTCCGCGCCGTTGTTCTTTTCCGCCAGCGCAGATGTTAGAGCACACGTTTCGCTCACCGAAGCCACCACCGAGCAGGACCTGGCGTTCCGCATCCACCAGGGGAAACCGGAGCTGCTCTCAGTGGCGCTGGGCGGTGCCGGCGAGGTGCTGGAGGTCACCGGCGAGGGTCTCAAGGATTGGTCGGTGCGGATGACTGCGGATGGCAGCCGTTTTCTCGACCTGCGGCCCTTGCTGCCGGAGGCTCGCGACGCCAAAATGCCGGAGCAGATCCAGGTGCTCGTCAAAACCAAACAACCGCTCAAGGACGGCGGCACCGCCTCCCTGCTGCTCCCTCGCCAGGGCGCGGCCACCTCCATGACAGTCGATCTAACGATCGAAAAAAACCCCACTCTGGACCTGCGGGTGGTCAAGGCCGAGGGCATGGTCCCGGTGGAGGGGCGCGGCAGCATGAGCTTCGTCGGCAGGGGGGCTGGCGCGGTCGACGTACAGGCGCTCCCCGGCGGCCTCGATTCGCTCGGAGTGGAACTGACGGACACGCGCCTAACCGGACGTCTGGCGGACGACGCCAACAGCGTGATCTTCACCCTGACCACGTTGGCGAAGGCTGCCGAAGCCGGGATGAAAACCGAACTATGCGGCGGAGCGGCGCTAGCTTCCGGGGTGGCGGGCGATGGCTGGCACCTTGCGCTGCGCAAGACCGCCCAAGGCCAGGTCTATGACTTGATCGCCGAAACCCCGGGCGACCTAACCGTCAAGGTGGAGTTGGTGGTTCCGGTGCAGCGGGACGGCGACTGGCGGACACTTTCGTTTCAACTCGCCGGTGGTGTCGTGGTGCCGGTGCGGCTGGCGGGACTGCCGAAGGGAGCCGAGTTCAACCGCAAGCTCAGCGTGGTCCCGGAACGCATACCCGATCAGCCCGATCAGCCCGATTGGCTGGGGTTCCTGCCAGCCGGCGGCCTGGCCACTCTCGCCTGGCGCACCACCGCTACGGTGGCCGATGGTGAATTGTTCTTTTCCAGCACGGAAACCACCGACGTGCGCGTGGGCAGCGGCCTGCTGCGGCAGTTGACCGTCATCGATCTGCGGGTGCTCCAGGGCAAACTCGCCGGAGTCACCTTCGATCTAACCGGTCCGGGGGAAGTCCTCGCGGTAACCGGCGAGGGCGTTCTCGGGTGGGCCGTCAACGACGCTGAAAACGCCCGCCAACTGGAGGTAAAGCTCAACCAACCGATCACCGGCACCGGCCGCCTGGTGATCGAATCGCAGGCGGCGCTCGCTGCCTTTCCGGTGCGGGCGGAGCCGCTGCGGCTCACTCCGGTGGGCTCGTTGCGCCACAGCGGCTGGTTGCGGGTGGCCAACGACGGTGCGGTGCGGATCGAGGTGGTGGATGCCAAGGGCCTGATCCAACTGGCACCCGCCCAGTTTCCGGCCGGCGTGGACGACAAGCTGCGGCAGGTATTCGTCTATCGGTTCCCGTCTGCCGAGCATTCATATAGTATCCAGGCGGATCAGGTGGTGGCGGAAGTGGCGGTCACCGAGGTGACGGTTTACGAACTGGCGGAAACCGACCGCCGGATCCGCGCGGAGCTGGAACTTGACATCCGCGAGGCGCCCTTGCGCGAGTGGGAAATGGACATTCCGGCGGACTTCGCCGTGGCGGAACTCAGCGGTGCCGCAGTGGCCGACTATGTCCTGGTCAGCGGCACCAAAGGAAAAATGCAACGGCTCAAGGTCCTGTTCAAAGAGGGCGTGGCCGGCCGGCAATTGATCAGTCTCCGACTCGAACAAAACCAGGCGGCCAAACCCGGACTATGGGAACTGCCGCCCCTCGCATTCCCGGGCACAAAATCACGCCGCGGCTACGTGGGCGCGGTGGCCGCTCCCGGATACCGCCTGGTCCCCGGAAAAAACGCCGGCGTGGCGGAAATTCCGCTCTCGGCCTTTCCGAACAAAGCCGACGGCCTGCAACTGGCGTTCCGGCTGCGGGAGGAGTCCTGGCAGCTCGGCCTAACCGCGGAATCCCTCGGCCAGAGCATCCAGGCGGACGTCTTCCACCTTTACTCGCTCAAATCCGGCGCGGCCTACGGCAGTGTGTTGGTGAACTATTTCGTCGTCGGCGCGCCCGCCTCGGAGTGGCGGATCGCCGTGCCCGCCGGCATCGGCAACATCGAGGTCACCGGCCAGAACGTCGGCCGCGACTGGCGCCGCGAGGAAAACACCCTGATCGTGCCGCTGTCCCGTCCATTGTTAGGCGCGGGTACGGTGCTGCTCACCTTCGAGCAACCGATGGACCCGCGCGGCGGTGAACTGGCCCCCGGCGAGGTGCGACCGCTCGGTGTCCAGGGCGAGCGCGGCTACGTCCAGGTGATCAGCCCGAGGCAGGTGAAATTCAGCGTGCTGGAAACCACGGGACCGTTGTTGGAACTGGATGCCAGCGAATTGCCCACCGAGTTCCAAGTTCTGAGCAGCGCCCCCACCCTGCGCGCGTGGCAATACACCGGGCGGGACTTCACCATCTCCACCAAGCTCGATTGGTACGCCCCGGGCGAAACCGAGGCCCAAGTGGTCGATTTCCTCAAGCTATCCAGCCAGGTCTCACGCGATGGCGAATGGGCCACCGATGTGCGGATGTTTGTCAAATCACGCGAGGGCAACGCGCTGCGGGTGGTGCTTCCGGAAGGAGTGTCGCTGTGGGAAGTGCGGGTGGATGGCACGGCGGCAAACGCGCGGCAGGACGGCGGCTATACCTTGATTCCGCTCCCGGCCGGCATGGACTCGAAGCAGGCGGTCGAAGTCTCGCTGCGCTACGGCGCAAGGGCCGCCAAGGCCGAACGACTGACCCTTGCCGCCCCCAAACTCGGCGCTCCGGTGGTCATCAGCGAATGGACGGTGAAAGGCGACGAAGGACGGCAGCTCGTACCGCGCGGCGGCAATGCCAACCTAGTGAAACCGGCGCTTGCCGCGGACGGATTTGCCTGGATCACCCGCCACCGCGGAGCCATCATCTTGTTAGGTGGGTTCGCCGTATTGGCGACCTTGTTGGCTGCCGCCGGTGCGGGCAAGCCCCGCCAGATCATCGCCCTCTGCTGTGGCCTTGTGGTGATTCTGATGGCCGCGGGGTTGGCCCTCAACGGAGTGAACTCCATGCGCTCCAGCCTCGGAGAACTCCAATACGCGGCTCCGGTGGTGCCGCAGGAGGCTCAGGTCGTGATCGAGATTGGCAACCTGCCGCCATGGCGGGCACACACCAACTGGGGCGTCTGGCTACTGCTCGCCGCCGGCCTGGGCATCATGGCCCATGGCATGTACCGGGCCGACCGCTGGCGCAAGGTGATCGGTTTCACCGCACTGGGGCTCGGCCTGCTGGCGATCCACGGTGGAGTTTCGCTGTTTTTCCTACTGGTAGTGGTGGCGGCGGTCCTCTGGTGGCTGCCGCGGGTTTGGCGATTGGCGCAAACCTTCAGCTCCCGGGTGGTGGCACCGACCGCGGCGGCCTTATTGATTCTAACAAGCCTCGCCACCCACCCGGCACAAGCGGCCGAAGAACCCGCCGGAGACCTGCCCGCCGCAGAGTCGATGACCCACAATTGGCAAATCGCAAACGGCCGGTTGCGGGGCACCGTGGACGTGGTGGTGCGTGGCGAAACGGGAGCGAGATTTCTGCTATTGAAGGCACCCGCCGTGCTAACCGGCTTCGAGGGCGATGGCCTGCGGCTGATGAAAGCCCCCCATGACCAGGCGATCGGCTACTTCATCGTGATGGAGCGCGAGGGCCGCCTCAACGGCAAGGCCCAGTTTGAAATGCCGCTGGAAGACCCGACCAAGGGCTGGGATCTCCCTGGCGGCGAGGCGGCGATGAGACAGATCTCGGTCCAGTGGGACAAGCCGGGCTGGGATTTCACCTCGCCCAGTGCCGCCCGCATCCAACCGCTTCCCGGCCTGCCAGCCACCCACAGCGGTTCGCTGATGGTGATCAACACCGATGCCCAGGTCCATTTCCAAGCCCTCGCCCGGCAACGCGATGTGACGGCGGAGGAAACCCGGTTCTTTGCCGAGGTTTCCAATCTCTATCTGCCCGGTCCGGGAGTGGTCAATGGCCGCCATCTGGTCGCGGTGCGCCCGGCCCAGGGGCGGGTCTCGGCACTGGTGCTAACCGTGCCAGAGGGCTTCACCGTCAGCGACGTGACCCAGGGACCGATCGACTCATGGCGATTCGACCCCGGCAAGCGCGAACTCCGGATCACCATCACCCCGGCCCAAGCCCAGGCCTTCGAATTACTGGTGGAAACCCAGCGCGGCACCGACGCCCTGCCGGTTTCTCTAACACTCGACCCGCTGCGGATCGCCGGCAGCGCGGGCGAGCTCGGGTTTCTCGCCGTCGCTTGTGCCGATGACGCCCAGGTGGAATCCGTGGAACCCGAAGGCCTGGCCCGGGTCAATGCGGAGGACTTCGGCCGTCAGTTGCTGCCGAAAAACAAGGAAGGGCAGCCGCTGGTCACGCTGCAACACGCCTATCGCTACGGTGCGGAAAAAGCCGTGGCCGAAGTGAAAGTCGCCGCCCTGGCCCCGGAACTGCGTGCCGAGATCAGGCAGTTCGTCACCATGGGCGATGACCGGCTTTTGATCGAGACCGATCTATCAGTGAACATCACCCGCGCCGGAGTGTTCCGGGTGCAGGTGGAACTCCCGGAGGGGCTGGAAATCGAAAGCGTCACCGGCGACGGCCTGGCCCACTGGGCGGAGAGCAAGCCCAACGGCAAACGCACGCTCACCCTGAACCTCCAGCAGAAAAGCATCGGCCTGCGGAAATTCAACCTTGTGCTCACCAGTCAATCGCCCGGCACCCAGACTGCCTGGCCGGTGCCGCGGTTGCGCGTTCTCGATGCCTCCCGCGAGTCCGGCCTCCTCACCATTCAGCCGGGCCACGGCATGCAAGTCCGCGTGGTCGATCGCAACAGCGTGCTCCAACTCGACCCCAAGGATTACGTCGAACACGCCAAGGGCAGCGCCACGACCGACTCCCGCCTCACCCCGCTGGTCTATCGCTTGTTGAACAGCGGCTGGTCGCTCAAGCTGGCCATCGGCAAACTCGACCCATGGATCACCGCCCGCGTTTTCCATGAGGCCACCCTCCGCGAAGGCCAGTTGCTCAACCGCGCGGTGATCGCCTATCACATCGAAAACGCGGCGGTCAAATCCCTGCGGGTGCGCATCCCCGGGCTCGATGAAACCGCCACCGCCACCGTGCGGGCCAACGGTGCCGACGTGGCCGACCTGATCCCCGTCCCGGGTGAAGCCGGGCTGTGGGAAATCCGTTTCCAAAAAGGCATCACCCGCGACACCGAGGTCGAACTGCAATACCAGCGCCGCACCGTGGACCACGGGCAGGAACAGCTCACCCCGATCGGTTTGGAAGACATCCGCCTCGGCGCGTATTTCACCGCCATCCGCACCGCCGGCAGGCTCGGACTGGAGCCCGGCCAGCTCCCCCGCGGCTGGCAGCGCACCGACTGGTCCGTCGTCCAGGCCTCACTCGGCGCGATGGCCGGCAATATCGCCCCGCTCATGTGCTACCGCGTGGCGGACCCCGAAGGCCCGCTGCCCATCACCCTCAAACAACTGGAACTCACCAACCTGCAACGACTCCGGGTGGCCTCGGGCGAACTCACCACCCTATTGGCCCCCGGCGGCCAGGCGATGACCGCCGTGGACCTGATGATGGAGGTTTCCGCCAAAGGCACCCTGGTGCTCAACCTGCCGGACAAGGCCGAACTGTTCAACGTGCTGGTCAACGAGGAGCCGGCCAATCTGGTCCGTGAGGGCGAGGGCTGGCAGTTCCATGTATTCCCCTCGCCGCAGGTCGACCAGCCCGCCCGCGTGCACTTCGTCTATGCCGCCCAATCCCCCGCCCCGCTGCGCCTCGAAGGCCCCCAGCTCAACGTCCCGATGGAAAACCTAACATGGAAGGTGCTCGTTCCCGAAGGCTGGGTTTTCGCCAGCCACAAGGGGGATTTCCAACTCAAGCAACAGCAAGCCCTCGGCTCGTTCGGGCTCAAGGACTACATGAGCTTCTCCGTCAGCAAACGCGAGAGCGACTCCCAACGCGCCTCCTCATTGTTAGCACAGGCCAACACCTACCTCAAACAGGGCAAACAGGAACTCGCCAGCCAGGCGCTCGGCAACGCCCTGCGCAGCAACCAACTCGACGACGCCACCAACGAGGATGCCCGCGTGCTCGAATTCAAGACCAAGACCGACCAGACCATGCTCGGCCTCAATACCCGCCGCCAGCGCGTCCAGATCGACAACCGCCGCAACATGTCCGCCGATTTCAACGAGCGGCTCGACCGCGCCGCGGCCGCCAACCCGCTGATGCAGGGTCAGTTGGAGTTCGATCCCCGCAAGCTCGACCAACTGATGGCAGGCAACACCTCCGAAGAAATCTCCGCCATGCGCGAGATCGCCAAGCGGCTGGTGACCCAACAACTCGCCGCCGAGGCCGCGCCCCAGGCGCTCGACGTCACCCTGCCCCAGCGCGGCACCGTGCTCACCTTCGGCCGCAGCGTGCAAGTGGACGGCAACCGGATGGTCCTCGAACTCAAACTCAAACGTCAGACAGGCGGCTTCTCGCTGCTCGCCCTGGCCATCTGCCTGGCCATCGGCACCCTCGCCGCCGGCACCTGGAGGACCCCGCGCCACCCCGTCCCCGGCCCACTCATGTAAGGCCTCAAGGGGGGCGCGCTTTGCACTGATTTATCGGAACGACAATTTCAGGGAGGAATTGCAAATGGCACCGAAGCAACTGTGAATCACTCCACCGTTGACACCATTCCCCGCACCGAGAGGGTTTTTTGCACGTCAAAGCTCACGTAGGCCAGCCGGTCAATTCCGAACGGGGTTCTGGTGACAATCTCCATCGTCCAGCGTCCTTCGGAATCGAACACGCTCTGATAGTCCTTCACCAGCAACACCCGGTTCAGCGGGGTGGACTCATGCCTGGTGATGGCCGATCCAGGAACCACCGTTCCCACCTGTCCCAGCCTTGGATCGCCCTTGTAGACCTGCGCGTAAGTGGTCGATTCCGGATACAGATCATTGAGGGTGAGGGTGAGCTGGGGCACGGCAAATCGCAGCACCTGCCCCTGGGAGATCCCGGAAATCGAGCCATCCGCCACCGGCCAGATCTGGATGAAACGGGACGCCAGTTGGTTTTCCGGCGCTTGATAATCCGCCAGCGAGAAGATCGAAAACCGCTCCTCGCCCGTCACCTTGGACAGGTCGACACCCGGCACCGCAGTCAGTGCGAAACTCAACGTCAGCGAGCCATTCTGTGTGATTTCGGTCTGCCTCAGCAGGGTCGCCATCGAGCGGTCGATGTCGGTCCCCGTGCCGCCCCTTCCATAGGACTGCAGATGCCGGAGGAATTTCACCTTCGTGGCCGCCTCGACTGGGCTACCCACGTCCTTCAAGCCGCTGACCGTGATATCCACATAAAACGGCCGGTCCGCCCGGGTTCGCGGAATCAGCTCATAGGGATCCTCCGAGCGCACCGCCACCGTGGCCATCGGCACGAAGGCACCGATATATTGGGAATCCAGCAGGCGGCTTTGCAACGGAGAGCCTTTCAACGTCCACAACTCGAACCGCGCGCCGCCGGGGTCGATCGCCAACGCCGACAACTGCTGCCCGGCGTCGGCCACAGTGGCATCCCACTGCACTCCGGTCGGAAACTGCACTTGGCGGATGACGTTGAGGTAATCTTCGCTGGCTGAGGCGGCCCCTGCAACCCCTAACAGCATTACCAGTGTTCTGCTGAGCATAATTTTCATGGTCGGTATGGGTTGGAATCAACGGATTTCATCATCCACCCCACCCGAGGGGTCGACCTCGCCGTTCGGACCGCCACCCCCCTGTCCGGGATTCGAGGAGTCCACGCCGTCGAGGTTGTTGCCATTGCCGTTGTTGGGGTGCTGGGTGCTGAAGGTCGCCAGCAACACGAAGTCCTGGTAATCGAAGCACTTTTCGGTGCGGTTGGTCCGATCGAACTCCATCAGGATGAGCACACTCATCGAACCAATCCTCACCTTGCTATCGGCACCCAGATAAGGCCGCAGATAGCTGGCGAGGTAGCTCTGCTGGTAGAGCGGCAGCGTGGTGGGAATCGTTTGCCCGTCCAGCAGCGCGATCACCTGCAGATTGCTACTCCGGGTGGTGTAGAACGGGGACCAGGCACCGGATGCCACGAACCGCCCGCCGAAGTCCACGGTGTCGCCGGCTTTCAATTTCTTGATATACAAGTATTTGGATGGATCGACGTCGGACTGGCTGCCGTAGAACAATTGCTTGTAGGCACTGCCATTCAAACTCAACCGTGCCTCGGTCATCGACTGGGTATTGGCCGGCACCGGGTTGCCGGAACAACCCGAAATGCCGGTGCCTACCGCCTGAACCGATACATAAATAGCCTTTGTGGCCACCAGGGTGCCGGGCGGATTGACGAACGCGACGTCCTGCACCATGCTCGGATGGAGAATGTTCCAGGTCAGGGTGGGCTTGGTTCCGGTCTGAACCGTGGTGGGATAAGCCGTAAGGCTCCCGACCGGGATCGACGGGTTGGCGGATTGCGCGTGGGACTTGCCGGCAAGTAGCAGGCAAACGACTGTGAGCGCGGTCGGGACAACCGCTATTTGTTTTGTTTTCATGTTTGGGGGGATTGATATAATCCAACTGACGGCCAATCACCCAAGGCCGGCAGCGATCCGCGGGATCACTGAAAACTTCGGGAGATGGGGGGAGAATCAGTCGAACAATCGGGTGTTTGACTTACTGGAAATCCGGAAACCTCAGCTCAAGCCGAACAAGTCCAACCTGAAACATCTGTCCCCGGAGGGGGGGGGAGTCTTGTCCACCGGAGTGAGCGCGACAGGCAAAAATTTCCACATTCCATGGTTTTCCGCAAGAAGAATTTGTCAGAGATATGAAAAATTCGTGGATTGTGTCCATTGTATAATACCAAAGTATCAGAATATGTAAAGCGAAAATCGGTAAAATCATTGATTTTACAATGCTTTATAAAATCGATTCGACCGATCCTCATGCACCCATGAATGTCGTAAGATCGTCTTTTTATATCAAGATATGTTAAAGATCCTGCAATTTCGCCTCCAGCCACCGGCCATTGGGCGCGTCCCCGGTCCGCTAATGTCAGCCCTCAAGGGCATGCTCGTCAAGTTAGCGCGCCAGCGCCAATCCTACCGGGAGCCACCGACCCTCGCCTTGGCGGCAGCGACGAGGCCAGCAAGCTCGGTGAACCCACGGTTGCGGGCGAACAATTCGGAATCCTCGCCGTCGATGTCCGCCGCCAGTGGATTGGCTCCGGCGGCCAGCAGAATCCGCGCGACTCCGGTATGGCCCTCGGCCGCCGCAAACATCAGCGGGGTCCAGTGTTCTTCGGAGTCCGCCAGATTCACTCCGGCCCCCCGTTTCGCCAGCAATGCCACGGTCGCATCGCTGGGGCCGCTGCTGGCATACATCAATGCCGTGCGCCCGGTCGGATCACGGGCGTCGATCTCCGCCCCTGAATCCAACAATAAGGAGACCGTTTCCGTATGATTGTTGAATGCGGCCAGCATCAACGCGGTGCGGCCATCGGGACCGGCCGCACGAGCTGCTTGCGGGTCGGCAAGCGCCTTCTTCACGGCAGCGATATCCCCTTCCAACGCGGCATTCAACAACGTCTCCAGATTGACGGACGGGGCGGCTGCGGCAGCAACTGCAGGCGGCGCGACTTCAGCGACGGGGGCTGGCGGCGCGGGTGTGGCATCTTGTGCGGGAGATTCGCGGCGGCAGGAGACCAGGCCAAGCAGGATGGCGAGAACGAGCGGGAGAGGTGGTGGGGACATTGGGAGCAGGTGGAAACTCGGCAACTCGGGGCGATGCTTGCCGTAACCCATGACACCACGAACGCCCCCGATTTTCAACCACAAATCCACAACCGAATTCCCGTCACCCCAGACCGACAG
>JAIPKB010000129.1 GCA_021733795.1 Akkermansiaceae bacterium
GCCCCGAGCACGCGCTGGGGGAGCGCTGCGCCCGTGGGATCCGGTTTCCCCAACAAGCGCGCACCGAAAAACAGCGCCGCCACGGTGAGCCCGTAGGCATAGAGATACCAGTTGAGGATCGGGGTCTCGCCGCGGATGTGGTAGGAGAAAACCGCCGGGTTGAGCGCGAGCCGGACAAAGGCTGTGCAGAGCAGGACGGTGCCGACCGCGCGCAAACCGGCATGCGGCACGCGCTGGAAAAGCCACAGCAGGGCCGCCCCCTCGAGTGCCCATGCGACGGTGAGCCATTGCCGATCGAACTGGATCGGGAAAATCAGCGTGATGAAGAACAGGGCGGCAGCGCCGAACCACGCGAGCTGGTTTAGGCGGGCCGGGGAGTCGCCCGGCGTGGTCTTGAGCATGACGAAGAGGCTGGCGAGCGGGGCGAGGGCGAAGAGGGCGGGCACCACGCCGAGCAGGTCATTGGGCCAACCCAGCTTGATCGCCTGATACACCATCCAAAAATGGGCCACCCCGCTGAGCGCGGCCACGGCCCACGGGCCGGTGCAGCGCTCAAAATGACGGCGAAAGAGAAAAGGATAAACGGCAAACAGGACGGTGAAGCCGGCATACCATCCCAGGGGACCCGCGGCGTCCGCCGGGTCGAAGTGCCGGGTATGCCACACGTATTCGAGGGCCGCCATGCCGGCCAGGGCGCAAGCGGGGAGCCATGCGATGACGAGGATCCGGGCCAGCCCGAGCGTGAGCACCACGAGGAGCAGGCCGAGGCCGAAGATGGTCGCCGGGTCCGGCACGGTGAGTCGTGCACAGGCCATGATGAGCAGGATGAACGGGAGCAGGGAAGCAAAGGCGGGGATTTGGGCCCGGGTATCACCGAACAGGGAGTTCAGGGACTCGGCGCCCTGAGGCAGGCGGTCGCCCAGCTTGCGCACCAGCCAGAAACTCGCGGCGAAGAAGAACACCGCGAAGCCAGCGATCACGAGCAGCAGGGTGGGCTCGAGTCCGCCGGCGACGGGCAACTTGAAAATACAAAGCCCCGCGGCCAGCAGGGTGAGCACCAGCACGGCGGCCACGGCCGCCAGCGAGGCACTGATCACGGCTAGCGCGATGGCCAGAACATCCACCAACAACATCGCGGGCCAGAGGAGGAAGGACACCGTTTCGATTTTCAGGAGCGGAACCAACATCAGCAACAGGGTGAGCGGAGGGAAAATCTGGCTCCACCACGTGGGGGTGGAGTCAGGTCGCCAACGCTCGAGCAGCAGGGGGAAGGCCGTGTGCAAGGCGGCAAACACCAGATAGACGCCCAGCGCCCACGGCAGCAGCTCGTCGGTGAGATTTTGCGTGGTCCAGAGCGCGAGCAGGACAAAGGTGATGGCCCCGCTCAACAGATGGATCCGCGGCAGGGTGGCCTGACGCCATGTCAGGATCAACAGGGCGACATCGAGCAAGACGACATAACCGAAAAACAACGGGGCGCGGGTGGTTAGCGCGGGATAGTCGAAAAAGAAAAAGGCGTAGGCAAAACCCACGAGGGGCAGCGCGACGGCGGTCCAGGTGAACTCATCCGACTCGTCCTCCCGACGGCGGGCCAACTCGGCGGCGGCGAGGTAGAGCGCCGAGAAAACCAGACACACGGTCATGGCCACCGGACCTTTTTCGGCCGTGAAGAACTTGTCGGTCCAGCCCAGGAGAATGAGCACGGTGCCGCCGGCGCTGAGCGGCACGAGGTAGCGCCAGCCGGTGCGCAGGGCCACCGCAACCAGCCCGGCATCAAGCAATGCCAGATAACCGAACAAGCCCACGGGATTGTCCTGTCCGGTGGAGAGCAACACGGGGGTCAGGAAACCGCCCAGCATGCCGAGGATGGCGACGACCCGGGCCTCCAGTCGCACCGCAATGAGAAATGCCGTCGCGGTGATCAACACCATCAGCAGGAACGTCGGCAGCGCGGAGAAAAACGCGAAGTGGTAGATCGAGTTGCAGGCAAACGTGACCGCGTAGAGGGACACGACCCCCGCCGCGATGAGCGTCTGTGCCGTGATGGCATAGCGCTCGCGCGGAATCTTCAGGCCGCCCACGATCAGAGCCAGACCCATGACAAAGCCGAGAGCCACCCGCACCTCGGGCGGAATCAGATTATGCTCGAAGGAGTATTTGACGAAGAACGCGACGCCGAGAAAGAGCGCGAGCCCGCCGAGCCAGGCAAAGAGCTTGGCGCCCATGAACTGTTCCCAGTTGAGGCCGGGCAGGGTGCGGGGCAGCGGCACGAAAACGGGACGAGGGGATGGGGGAACCAAGGGCGGCGGGGCAACCGGAGGTATCGGTTGCGACTGCGGCGGAACCGGGGCCACCGGAGGCGGGAGCGGCTCCACCATGATCGGGGTTGGCGGGATGATGGCTGGCTGCGTCGGGGTGAAGGACGGCGGGGCTTCCACCGGGGGGATGGGTGCCGGGGTGGCCGCGGCGCTGCGGGTCTCATCGCTGCGGCGCAGCTCCATAATTTCGCTCTCCAGATCCCTGGCCTGATCCTGCAGTTGGCGCAGGGCCTTGGCGTGACTGCCGAGCTTGATGATCACCCAGATGGGCAACGCCACCAAAGCCAGGAGCAGATAGAGACCGAGGATGATCAGGAATGCTTCCATGGGGTGGATGTGCAACCTACTCACTGCTCGCATTGGGACCCAATGACAAGCTTGGCGACCATGGGCCCCCGTCGGCTTGGGTTGTGGCTGGACTCAGTGAGGCTGGAACCTCCTTCGCCAAGTCTATGGAGGGCGACACCGGTTAGTGTATTGATCCCATTTAACCTTTCCGAGGTGCGGCATCAGACAGTCACAACGAATCGATGGATGAGTTAGTGTTTGCACTGCGGCAACTTGTCCGAAGTAAGTCGCAAGGTGAACGCATGGATGAGAGATCCAGATCCGAAGTTGGCGAATAAAGTGGGCCATATCCCAAGCCCAGCCTGATCCCCTTACCGCGCCTCAAGTGAGCTTGCCGCCTCAGGCGGGTAGACTCGCCTTGGGTCAGGACGCGGAGGCATTGTCAGGAAGCCTGAGGGTGATATTCTTGCGGCCATAAAGGTTGCTTTTTGGAATCTGCTCCCGAGGAAATCCCTTGGCCGTTACTTGGGCCACCAATAGAGCCGCTTGCTCTGAATCCAGCTTTGGATTGATCACTACCTCCTCAATCCATGGCTGTTCGCTATGGGGCTCGATTTTTACATCGAGATGAAATGGATTTTCAGGGTAGGCACGGATGCTCAAATCGCCTAACTCCGGACGTCGATTTCGATCGTCAAAATCGTAGGCGACAAGACGGACCTCTTCCTCGTGTCGGTAGGCGAGTCGTTTGAGCATCGTTGCCTCGTGTGGATCGTCTAGGCGCTCGCGAAATCTTTCGATGGTGGCATATGAATCCACAACCTGGTCATCACGAAGATAGTCGACCGCGCCGATCTTGAACGTGATGAACTGATTTGCCACGATTCTAAATCGCCCCTGAACAGTTCTCAGCAGAGCGCCAGCCGACGTCTTGATTTTCACGCTTTCTCCCTGCCCGTAAAGCCGCCACATGGCATCAGACTCGGGAATCGTCGTCCAGCTATGCGCGTAGATTTTGCACCCTTCTGCACCCGTATTCAGCGGGACTCCGTCAGGCCGAATCACCTTGGTTTGGAAAAGTAGGTTCTCCCATGGGTCTCCGTTGTCGCCGGCCGCCCATTTGAACGGGCAAGTAAGTCGAAGACATCCCTCGAGCAGCCTGCCAAACTCGCTCACGCATAGGTAGCGGTAAATTGGGGTAGCGGACGAAATGCGGACAAAGTCCGCGAGCGAGGTGCCGTGCTGCATAGTGCTTCATTATAACATGGCCCACGCATCCTCGGTCGGAAATTGAGGATGTAGATAAATGAGTGGTCTTCTGTTGGGGCATAGGGTCCTGTGGCTAACCCACCGTCACCGGCACGAGCGACATCGTGTCGTTGCCGAAGATGTCGATGACCTTCACGGCGACGGTGTAGCGGCCGGGTTTATCGTAGGTATGGCTGGCGGTGGTGAGCTCGAGGTTGCGATCCTGGCGGGTGCGGAAGCTCTGCCATTCGTTTTCAAAGATGTAGGCGCCGGTCCAGCGTTCCTCGAAGTCGATGAATTCGCCTTCGTCCTTCACGACGCCGGGCAGCTCGCCCTCCACGCCCATGCGGGTGGGAACCTTGATGATTTCCTTGCGGCTCTCGTAGTCGAAATCCACCGCCCAGTAATCCACCCAGTCCGTCCAGTGTTTGGTCAGCACGTCGCGCGTAACGATTCCTTCCTTGTCCTTGTTGATCTTGATGAGTTTGCCCTGTTCGCAGACGACCTCGCTCTTGCCCGCTTTCAGGTCGGCCGAGATCGCATCGGTGATACCCTGGGAGTAATAGACCGAGAAATCAGTCAACTCGACGGCGAGGGTGAGGGGATCCACCGGGTCGGCCGGTCCGCGACTCTTGCCATGACACGGCCGGACTTCGATGTAGGCCACATCGGCGAAGCGCACCTGGCCTTTCTCCACGGCGCGCTTGTCGAAAACTTCGGGCGGGATGGTCTTGGGGGCGAGGTCGATGCCCTTGTGCTTGGCCTCGTCCAGCACGGCGGGGAATAGGCCCATCTCGAACTCGAACGCCAGCACGTCCACGCGCGACGCCCCGCGCTTGCGACATTCCGTGATGACTTCCTCCACGAACAGGCGCCCCACGGGTAGATTGATCGGGCCGACGACCACGAGCCGCCCGGCTTTTTTACCGTGAAAGAACTCCTCGAAGGAAGAACGGCCCTCCGCCTTCGCCGAGGCTTCGGCGGACAAGGGCGCTCCAAGTGGTTCAGCCTGAAACGCCTTCAATATCAATTGGCGGAACTCCTGCTCCTTGCGGGCGAGGGCCTGCTCCTTCTTTTTGCCGGTGAGCCGTCCGGCGACGTTGAGATAGGCCTGGCGCTCGTAGCGGCCGAGGTTGAGCACCTCGAAGGCGCGGAAGGGCTGGCCGCCGGCCTTCAACTCGCGCTGCACCGAGATGAGCCGCTTGCGCGTGGTGTGGATGCCGAACTTGCCAAGGTCGGTGGCGATCCATTTGCGCCCGAGCTTTTCGGCCACGGCGGCGGTCGTGCCGCTCCCGCAGAAAAAGTCCGCCACCAAATCGCCTTCGTTGCTGCTGGCTTTGAGGATGCGTTCGAGAAGGGGGGCGGGCTTCTGCGTGGGATAGTCAATACGTTCCTCGGCTTGGGAGTTTACCGGAGGAATGTCGGTCACCATGTCCTGAATGGCCACGCCCTGCCCCATGTATTTCTTGAACCGTGGCCGCCCGTCTTCCTTCGACGGCCAGTAAATGAAGCCGTTGGCGTCGAGCAAATCCAACTTCTCCTGAGTCTTCATCTTCGCTGCCTGTTCCTTGCCAACAAGCGACTCAACAGCTTCACGGTTTACTTTCCAATGACCGCCGATTTGTCCGGGGTCAATTCCTCGCCAAGGTTTCCCAGAATCGCCACCGCGCAACCCAGCGGCTGTCAGGTTGTCGGTAAGATACCGGCCTCTGGCATCGTGGTTGGTGTATTTCGCTTCCAGATATTTCTCGTCGTATTCCTGAAACGTCTTGTTCCATGTGTAATTCTCCCCTCGCGAGTAGAAGAGAATCGTGTCGTGAATCGGCCCCCAAAAGACGGCATCACTTTTTGCGCTCGTTCGTTTCCACACGATTTCGTTCAGATGACGATTCTTGCCGAACACTTCATCGAGGCAGATCCGTATCAGCGAATTCACCCTTGGATCACAATGCACGTAGATGCTGCCGTCGCTGTGCATCAAATCGCGCATGAGGATGAGGCGTTCGTAAATCATGGCGATGAAGGAATCCGCGCCGCGCCCCCAGGTGTCGCGGTAGGCGATTTGTTCGAGGAGGTTCGGCTCTTTGTGGAAGGTCTCGCCGCCAATCTCGATGTCCATGCTGAAGTCCGCGCCCACGTCGAAGGGCGGGTCAATGTAGATGAGCTTGAGGCCGCCGGCGTCCTCGATCTGGCGGCGGAGCGCGCCGGCCTTGAGGGAGGCGAGGATGAGCTTGTTGTCGCCCCAGATGAGTTTGTTGGTCCAGCCCTTGATCTGGCGGCCGCCGGTGTCGAGGCCGAGTTCCTCGTCGTCGCGCTTTTCCTTCCGTGGCTCGTCAATGTGTTCGAGGGTCTGGAAGGGGAGGATGGCGGTGCAGACTTCGCGGGACTTGCCGTTCCAGACGAGTTCGACCTCGCGCTTGTCGGCGAAGAGGAGGAAACGGTATTTATCCGGGAGCGGCTTGCCCTGCTCGATGAGCTTGATGAGGTCGCGCTTCTCGGCGTCGGTGAGGTCGTAGGATGAGGCGTCGGGTCGGGGCATGGCGAAAGGGGGCTGAAATCAAATAACCATCAAATAAGGAAAGTATTGGGGAACAGGCCTTTGAGGCACTGACCAAGGGTCTGGCGGGGCTTCCAATCAAATAAGATTTGGCCCGTGTTCATGCCCAGAAGGGGAGGTATTTGGCGTGCTTTCTTCCCTGCGTTTCATCGGCGCGCTTGACCATTCCATCCTCCATCGCTTCCCGGATGATGCGCGAGGCGAAAGCGCTGTTCTGTTCCTGAATACCGAAACGGGCACGAAGGCTGGAGTTGGTCATCACATCACGCTCGACGTAACGGAGGGAGGCGTGGAGGTAGCAGGCTCGCGAGCGTTCAGTTCGATCCATTTCACGCAGGGCTTTGTGGGAGAAAAGCACCGCCCGGGTGAAACCTTCAGGGCTTTCGAATAGCGGCGCGGGTAGTTGATGGAGTTCTGTTTCGGCGACGACTTTGTCGACGCCCGAGCCGCGCTCTTCGCAGATGCCGAGACGGCGCATGAAGGAGGCGAGCGCTTCGTTGCGTGAGCGGGGTGGACTATCGAGAAATCTGCCCGTTTCGATCAAGGGAGAACCTGGGTTGGTGATCTCCATGCGGTCCTTGAAAATTTCGATCATGGGTCCGCTCCCCGTGAGAGTGAGGTCCTGGTGGATTAACGCATTGGGGATGAGTTCGCGGATGGCGGGCTCGGGATAGAGGGGCACCTCGCGACGGACACCGTGATCGACGACCTCGGAGCGAGGAAGGAGGTTGTTGAGCTGGGTGAGCATATCCTGAAATCCGACGGCATAACCTTTGCGGATGGGTTGCTCGCGCAAGGTCTTGAGCCGGCCTTTGCCCTCATAGACGACAATGCGGACGACCTTGCGGCCAAGGTGCTTGAATTCCTCCAGATTGCGCGCGAAGAGAAGGGCCCCGAGGTTGGTGATGTTCCACTTGCCGGCGGAATCGGGCACGATCAGCCGGTCGTCAGCGAGCCGGGCAAGAATCTTGTCGCGGTCGGTGGGTAGCGGCTGATCGAGTAACTCGAAATAGGCGGTGTATTCGAGCAAAGAAAGCACGTCCGCAGGATCAGCGTGAGGCAAGGCGATGAGCTCCTCAAACGGCGTGGTGTCGAAGACACGCCAGAGGTCTTTTTCGATTTGAGGATGATCCTTGAGCTTTTGCCGGTAGGAGCCCACACGGATAAACTCGACGCCCTGAAATTGGACCGGGCGGCCTTCCGCGCGCGGAATCTCGAGCACGACCACGGGCTGACCTTCATGGACGACTTCGTAGAATTTGAAGTGCAGCCGCGGACTGAGTAGCCGCAAAAGCCAGCTCGCGATGTCCTCATTGCCTTTCTTGGTTTGGGCAGGCTTGAATGTGGTTCCGATCACTTCGTGAGAGCCGTCCTTCACCCCCCAGACAACGTAACCGTTGGCTTTACCGTGAAGCGCGGCGGTGTTGCTCAAGGCTGAAAGATATTCGCCGATATCTTCGGGGTTCGGGTTGTTCTCCTTGAACTCGGCCCAGCCCGTCTCTTGCGGGAGTTTGCGCAGCTCGGCAACGAGGCCGTTGAGGTAATCTTGAGTTGGCGCAGGTGGCATTTTCAGGCCTTGTATTCAGTGAAGCTGGCGGCGAGGGCGGCGAAGGTTTTTGGGCGGTGTTCCTCGAAGCCGGGCTGGTCCACATAAACGAAATCATAGCGCCTGCTGTCTTCGCTTGCGGTGGTGGCGTCGGCGCACCACTGGCCGAGGCGGGTCATTTTCTGAGGCAGATCGAGCTCGGCGCGGCCCTTGGTTTCAACCAACCAGACGGTGCCATCGGTGGTGCGCACGATAAAGTCGGTGTGGTAATTGGCGAGGTCGCCGTTGGCCTTGACGTAGTCGAGTTTGAAACCGACCGCGAGGTAGTTCTTGGCGAAGGCCGAGACGTCGGTCGCTGCTTCGAGGAAGTTGGCAAAACGCAGCTCGAAATTGCCGGAGTGGGGCTCGCCCACGACCTTGTTGAAGATGCTCTTGGTGGCGTCGAGGTGGGCGCGGTAGTCGGTGCGGAACGGGCGAGTGTCCCGGAGGCGGATGTAATCCTCGATGCGGGTGGTGCCGCTCTCCTCGATGGTGAGGGCGTTGATTGCCAGCTTGAAGGAATCGTAGAGAATCTTGCCGGCGTCAGGTTCCGAGAGGTTGCGCAACACGACCGGATCCTCGAGATCGACCGGCGTGGGCTCAAACAGGTGATCGCGCATAAAGTCGCGCACCTTGGGGTAGAGCACCTCATAGCCACCGACCAGGCGTAGATCCTTGAGCAACTGCCGGGCGAAGAATGCCACCACGGAGCGGTAGTCCGCCGGACCCATGCCATCGAGCTGAATGGTGTGGTGGATTTCAGCATCGAGCATGGTCTTGAAGACGATCTCGCGGGTTTCCTCGTCGGTGAAAGCTTTGAGTTGTAGGCGGAGGTTGCCGAAGGCGGCAGGGTCGAGACCCGCCAGATTCTTGAATTCCCGTTGGTAGCGGCGGGAGAGTCGGGGCAGGGGAATATCGAGGGCGTCGATGTCCTTGCCTTCGTTTTCGGCATCCACCTCGACGATGAGAGAATCCCGCCCGCCGGTGCCCTTGCCCATCGGGCGGTATTCCAAATCCACGCCTTCGCTTTGGATGGTCTCGACGAATTCCATGAACGCGGCGGTGCCGAGCACGGAAACGGTTTCCCGCACCACGTCGTTGCCAAAATACATCCGGCGCAGGCCGCGCCCGAGCGTTTGTTCAGGGAGGATGTTACTCTTGGCCGCGTAGGCTCGCAGCCCGACGATGGTGGTGACGTTTTTGACGTCCCAGCCCTCCTTGAGCATGAGGACGGAAACGATGGCCTTGTGCGGTGATTTGAGGGTGTCGATCTCGTTGGCCTCCTTGCGGAGTCGTTCAAGTTCCTCCTTGTTTTTGCCAGAAGCGGCTTCGGAGATTTCGCCGTTATTCTTGGTGTGAATGACGAGGACAGCACCCTGCAATTCGGGACAGATTTTCTCCAGATGGGCACCGACTTCGTCACAGTTGCGCGTGTCGTCGACCATCACAAAGAGGACAGCTTTTTTACCGAGCGCCTTGTGTTCAGCGTAGGATTTGCGCCACTCCTCGATGCCGAGTTTGAGGTAGTCGTCGTATTTTCCGGTGAAAATGGCGCTCTTCTTCTCGACCAATTTGGTCTGACTGGGCAAGTCAGGCAGGACGGGGTGCTTGACGACGTTCTGATGAATGGCCTCGACGAGGGGATAATCGGATACGGTCTGGACAAAGATGGCGCCGTTGTCGTGGCGTGGGGTTGCAGTAACATCCACTTGCAAGGCGAGGCGGAGATCCTTCTGGAGCATCTTGTGATGGATGTCCTGGATGCTTTTGAACCACGCCATCCGGGCGTCATGGATGTGGTGTGCTTCGTCGTTGAACACGGCGAGTTCCTCGATTTCGCGGATAATCTCACCGAGGTCGGTCTTGCTGTCTGTTGTCTTGCCAGCGGGTTTGGCCCCGAAGGCGTCGGCGAGGAAATAATCGCGCAGATCGTCATCTTCCATTGAAGGCTCCCGGACTTCGCCGAGAAAGACGCGATGGATGTTGGTGAGGAAAAAATTCCCGGTTTCGCGGACGATGCGGACATCGTCCTGCAGGTGGAGGGTAATCTGAAAATCATCCCGCCAGTTGTGCCCGTCCTGGCCATTGGGCGGGAGGACCGGGTCGTTGAAGAAAATTTTCAGCCCGTCGAAATCGGCCCGGAGCCGGTCCAGGACGATGATATTGGGTGCAATGACGAGGAAGTTGCGGGAGAGGGTGGAGCCGGGTTCGTAGAGCTTGTGAAAATAACACCAGGCGATCAGTAGCGAGAGGACCTTTGTCTTGCCCGCACCAGTCGCCATTTTCAGGACGTAGCGGGGCCAGTCCTCGTCGAACATGCCGGTGGACACAGCGCCGGATGCGTCGAATCGTAGCAAATCGTATTTGTCGCGGGCCTGTCTTACTTCGTGCAGCCAAATGACCGTCTCGACTGCTTCACGTTGGGCGAAGTAATAGCGAAAAGTCGAAAGCGTGTGATCAGCATTCTCTAGTAGGTGATCCGTTTCAAACCAGTGGTGCAGGAGGGTCAGCGATGTGGGGGAGCAACCCGGGTATCCTTGATCCCGCCAGAGTTGAACATCCTTGCGCACCTTCGCCACCAGCGGAGGAAGCAGCTTTTCGTAGGAGGATGCGCGCAGCACCTCATCGGCGGGAAACCAACGGTGCTCGGGAATGAGCGGAGCATAAGGCGAGGTTGGAAATTGGGGATGCAGCGCCATTGAGCTTATGTTGTGTCAGGTCAGATTGAAGGGACAAGTGATATTAGTGGCAAATGACCTGTGCTGAACTGGTTGCGCCTCCAACTGATTGAAGAATCGATTTGCTGTTGGATGCATACGGTTATTTTCACCTCGCGGTCCAGCCGCCGTCGATGGGGATGGCGGTGCCGGTGATGGATTTGGCGGCGTCGCCGCAGAGAAAAATCGTGAGGGCGGCGACTTCGTCGATTTCGACAAAGCGTTTGCTGGGTTGTGCGGCGAGGATCACTTCGCGGATCACGCGGTCATGCGGCAGGTTGTGCGCCTTGGCCTGGGCCTCGATTTGACCCTCGACCAAAGGGGTGCGCACATAGCCGGGACAGATCGCGTTGCAGGTGATGCCGGTCTCGGCGACCTCGAGCGCAACCGTCTTGGTCAGACCGATCTGGCCGTGCTTGGCCGTGACGTAGGCGGACTTGAAGGGCGAGGCAACGAGGCCGTGCGCCGAAACAAGGTTGATGATGCGGCCCCAGTTGCGCGCCTTCATCCCGGGAAGAGCCGCCTTGATGGCGTGGAAACTGGAATTGATGATGATGCTCTGGATGGCCGTCCACTTGTCCTCGGGAAATTCATCGACCGGGGCGACGTGCTGGATACCCGCATTGTTGACCAGGATGTCCACAGCACCGAAAGCATCGGCCGCGGCGCCGATGAGGGCGGCGACTTCCGCGGGTTGGCTGACATCGGACGGGTGATGGAGCACCTGCACGCCGGTTTCGGCGGCGAGATCGCTTCGCATTTTTTCGATCACGGCAGCATCACCGAAACCATTGAGCATGACATTCACTCCGGCCCGGGCGAGGGCTTGGGCAATCCCGAAGCCGATGCCGCTGGTGGAGCCGGTGACGACGGCGGATTTATTTTTCAGCATGAGAGTCTCCTGTTTTGGCGGTTGATTTTCGGGCGATTAATTCGGCGCGCAACAGAATGCGGCGGGCGGGCATGGTCGGTTGACGCAATCGTCCCAGCATGGTTTCCACCGCGGCGATCCCCAGGTCAGCACAAGGTTGGCGCATGGTCGTCAGGGGCGGGGAGAGGAGTTGGGCGTAGCGGATGTCGTCGAAGGCCGCGACCTTGATCTCCGCCGGAATCTGGTGGCCGAGCTGTTGGAGGGTTTGCAGCACTTGGGCCGCGGTGGCGTCGTTGGAGGCAATGACCGCATCGGCGCGCGTGCGCTTGAGCAGCTTTTTCAGCCAGGCTACGTCATGGGGGTAGCCCACCGCGAATTCGAGCTGCGCTTTATCGACCGGGGCGAGGGCGGCGCGGGCGCCGGCGAGGCGTAGATCGGTCGTCGCGGGAAAGGCTGGTCGGGCGACAAAGGCGAAGCGCCGGCAACCACGCTCAACCAGGTGTTCGGTCAGTTCGAAGCCGGCAAAGAAATCATCGATGGCCACCAGATCATAATCGCTGCGGCCCGGGAACTCCTCAAGGTCGCGGTCGAGCAGCACGACGGTCATGCCGCGGTGGTGCAGACGTTCCGCCACGGCCCGGTTCATGGTCATGCGCACGGGATGATGCTCGATGGGGGCAAAGAAGACTCCGGCGACCCCGCGTTCCGCCCATTCGCGGGCGATGAGATCCGGCGAGCGGTCGGCCACGGCGGCGCCCATGACCACATTCCAGCCCAGCGCCCGGGCGGCCCGGGAGATTTCCACCGACATGGGCTCCACGATTTCGGTCGCGCCCAGACCATCGGCCAGTAGCCCGAAGGTTCCAGTGTTGGCAGGCGCCAGACGCACGAAGGATCCCGCGCCCTTGTGCCGCTCGAGCAGGCCCAGGCGCGACAACTCCCGCAGGGCTTGGGCCACCGTGGGCCGGGAGGCACTGAATTGGCGTCCCAGCACGGCCTCACTGGGCAAACGGGAACCATCCTTGTAGTCACCGCGCTGAATAGCCTGATGCAATTGCTGAAAGATCTGCGCGTGTTTGGGGAGCGCGGCCATGGCAAATGTAATTACAGGATATGACCAATTGGCAATCAATTCGGTGGCGACGGGAATCCAGCCGGGAGAAGATGATCCTACCCGCTTCACCATGTCGCAATCCCCGCTCCCCTTGGCCCGCCTCAAGGAACTTTTGGCCAATCTCAACCGTGCCCGCATCGGGGTGGTGGGGGACTTCTGCGTCGACAGTTACTACCTTGTCGATGTCGCCGCGTCCGAGCCGTCGCTGGAAACCGGCATCTCAACCCGGCCGGTGCGGGAGCAACGCCAGACCCTGGGCGGGGCGGGGAACGTCATGGCCAATTTGCATGCGTTGGGCGTCACCCAACTCTCTGCCTTCGCGGTGATCGGCGACGACATCAATGGACGTGAGTTGCTGCGCCTGCTGGCGGAGCGCAAGGTCGAGACGTGCGGGTTGGTGCCGCAATCCAAGGACTGGATGACGAACTCCTACCTGAAGCCCATTGTCGAAGGTGAGGAATGTCATCGCTATGATTTCGGGATCTTCAATCAGCTCGCGCCGGAGTCGGAGACGGCGCTGCTGCAGGCCATCACGGCCGCATTGCCGTCACTCGACGTGCTGGTGATCAACCAACAGTTCAAGACCGGCATTTACACGCAACGTTTTCAGGAGGGATTGAACGCGGCGCTCCGCGCTCATCCCCGGTTGATCGCGCTCGTGGATTGCCGGCAACTGGCCGCGGCCTTTCCCACGGGGTTGCGCAAGCTCAACGATCTCGAGGCCACGCGCCTGTGCGGCAACAGCTATCAACCCCGGGACACGATCCCGCGGGAGGTCACGCTGGCGGCGGCAAGGGAACTTTTCGCGCGCTGGCAAACCCCCGTGTTTGTCTCGCGCGGTGCCCGGGGTTGCATCGCGGTTGACGCCAAGGGGACTTATGAGACGCCGGGCCTGCACCTCATCAAAAAAATAGATTCGGTCGGCGCGGGTGACAGCATGGTGGCGGGGATCGCCGCTTGTCTGGCGTTGCAGGCCACCCCGGCCGAGGCGATTGCCTTCGGCAATTTCGTGGCGGGCGTGACGGTGCAGAAGCTGCATCAAACCGGCACGGCCACCCCGGCCGAGATACTCGCCATCGGCGCAAGCCCCGACTACGTTTACCAACCCGAGTTGGCGGAGGATGTGCGCCGGGCCACCTACGCGGCCGGGACGGAAATTGAAATTGTGGAACCGCTGCCGCCGGAGTTTGCCATCCGTCACGCGATATTCGATCACGATGGCACGATCTCGACCCTGCGCCAAGGTTGGGAGGAGGTGATGGAACCCATGATGATCCGTGCGATATTGGGCCCGGTATTTTCCACGGCGGCCCGCGGCGACCATGAACGGATCACCCGGCAGGTGCGGGAATTCATTGATCAGACCACGGGCATCCAGACCCTGCAGCAAATGCACGGGTTGGCGCTCATGGTGCGCGAGGCGGGGTTCGTGCCCGCGGCGGACATCCTCGATGCCGCCGGTTACAAGCGCATCTACAACGATGCCCTCATGGCCCTTGTGCAACAGCGCAAGGACAAGCTCGAGCGCGGCGAACTCGGGGTGGAGGATTTCTCCCTCAAGCATGCGGTGGCCTTTCTCCAGCGGCTGCAGGCCGCCGGGGTGCGGCTTTATCTCGCGAGTGGCACCGATGAACAGGACGTGAAACTGGAGGCGGCGGCGCTCGGCTATGCCTCACTTTTCGAAGGCCGGATTTACGGCGCCAGTCAGGACATGGACCACGACGCCAAGCGCATGGTGCTGGAGCGAATCCTCGGTGAGATTGGTCCGGCCAATGCAGCCAGCATGGTGACCTTTGGCGACGGGCCGGTCGAAATCCGCGAGACACGCAAGCGCGGCGGGTTGACCGTGGGGCTCGCCAGCGACGAATGTCAACGGCATGGCATCAACCCGGCCAAGCGCACCCGCGTCATCCGGGCCGGGGCGCATCTGGTGGTGGGCGACTTTGTCCATCTTGACGCGCTGCTCACACTGTTGCGAATTCCGACGCAGGCTTAACGCGCATGATGACTCGGCGCGACCAAGGTCGCGCCCTCCAACAAAAATCCACCCCAGGGGTCAGAGCGCATGTTGTAGGGCTGCACCTTGGTGCAGCCTCGACGTCCTGCCGGCCGGCAGGACGCCCTGCAGAACAAATCCGGCGTAGCGGGACAAGCCGCTCTACCAACAAGCCGCACCGTGGCAGGCCGGGCTCGACTTTCGAGTGGGCCGGGTGCTCCGCGCGCGGCTGGTAACGCAGCCGGGATCGGCCAATGACCGCGCGCGGGAGCGCCCGGTCCACCATGAGCGTTCGCCTTTTCGGGCATGACACGCCCAGACTTTGGATTGGCCGCATCGATCTCGCTTTGCATTTTTGCGGTGACGCTCCACGCTCCGCCCTCATGTCGGTATCCAGCGATGCCTTGATTGATTTCAAACGCGAGAGTCTGCGGGGAGCACCCGGATATTTCCGGGTGGGGCTGACGCAGGTGGGCCAGTGGTGGATGGTCGATCCCGCGGACCGGCCGTTTTTTGCCCGGGCGGTGCACGGCGTGGCGGCGACACCCGAGGCCGTGCACGATCCCGCGGCGCGGCTGCGCCAGTGGGGTTTCAACACCCTGGGCTGCGGCAGTGAACGGTTGTATCAGGAGGAGGGCATGGCATTTCTGCGCGCGGTGGGATTCGCCGGGACCGGTCCGGTGATCAATCTGGCGGGGGTCAGGCTGCCGGATGTGTTTGATGCCGACTGGCCCCGGGCGGTGGACGAGCGTGCCCGGGCGGTTTGCGAGCCGCTGGCGGAGAACCGGCACCTGCTGGGTTGGGTGACCGACGATGTTCCCGGTTGGCCCACCCAACCGGCCGTGGATCGGCCGGGCTTGCTGCAAGTGTGCCTCAGTCTGGAACCGGGATTGGCGGTCTATCATGCGGCTTGGGAATTTGTGCTGGCGCTGCACGGGAGCAAATTGCCGGTGCTGGCCAAGGCCTGGGGCGTGACGTTGACCAACAAGGAGGCGCTGCGCGACCTGACCCGGCGGGAACAAGGGTTGGTCACCCGGGGATATTTGCGTGACGAGGAACGCTGGTCGCAGGAATTTGCCCAACGGTATTTTACCACCACGGTGGCGGCCATCCGTCGGCATGCGCCACACCACCTGGTGCTGGGTTGCCGGTGGGGCGGGCCGGTCAGCGCCACGCTGCGATCCGCCTGTGCGGCCGTGGCCGACATTTGCCTGATCGACCACACGGAACTGCCGGGAGTCCCGACCATGCCGGTGCTGTTGGGCGATTTCAACTGGAGCACCAAGGCCTTTTGGGAGGAGGGGACCGCGCGGCGGCTGCTGGGTCCGACGACATTGGAAAGAATGTTGCGCCGGGGCCGGCTGGGTTTGGCCCGGGCGGTGGCCCATCCCGCCGTGGTGGGTTATGCCTGGAGCCGGTGGCATGACCGCGCCGGGGAGCAGGCCCCGTTTGGCAGCGGACTGGTCCACGCCAACGAGAATGAAGCACGGGAACACACGGAATTGTTGACTGCCATCAATGATCGGGTGGAAGAGTTACGCGCCATGACATTGTATGTGGAGGACATGATATGAAAACCTTACCGGCATTGTTGTTCTGGGCCGGGATGAGTTTGTTCGTGGCGGGATGCTCGCACGACGGAGGCCCGGCGCATGCCCTGCGACCCACCATGACCGGCACGGTCAATTTCAAAGCCCGCCTGACCCTGCCCCCGACGGCCGCGCTCACCGTCCGTCTGCTCGACAAGACCAAGGCGGATGCCCCGGCGGTGGTGCTGGCCGAGCGCAGTATCTCGAATCCGGGCAACCCGCCCATTGCGTTTGCGTTGCCCTATCCCTTCGGCGGCATCACCGCCACACGACGTTACGTGATCGATGCGCGCATTGAGGTGGAGGGTCGCCTGCAATTCTATTCCATGGAGACACATGAGGTCACCCCGCAGAATGCCGCGTTGCCGCACGAGGTGTGGGTGGATTTGACCAAGGACAACTGAGTGGCGGCGGTTTAAGCCGGAGGATTTGCTTGCACGCCAAGCGGTCGCACGGCGTCATGCCACTGCGTATGAACTCCGTCGACATCGCCGACTACCTGAAGGCCCGCGTCCGCACCGTGAAGGACTGGCCGAAACCGGGCGTCAATTTTCGCGACGTGACCACGCTGTTCAACGACCCCGACACCATCCGGGTGATGGTCGAGGCCTTCTCGCTCGATTGCACCCGGCTGGGCGTGGACATCATCGCGGCGGTGGATGCACGCGGCTTCATTCTCGGTGGTGCCCTGGCCTACCAGATGCACAAGCCGTTTGTGCCGGTGCGCAAGAAGGGCAAATTGCCGTATGCCACCGTCTCGCAGGAATACACCCTGGAATACGGCACGGCGGCGGTGGAGATTCACACGGATGCGATCCGGGCGGGTCAACGCGTGCTGATCGTGGATGATCTCATTGCCACGGGGGGGACGCTGCTGGCGGCGGCGAAACTTTTCGCCTCGCTGGGGG
>JAIPKB010000130.1 GCA_021733795.1 Akkermansiaceae bacterium
AAGAGAAAGTGTCAGGGAGTATCTTCAATCTTCTCTTGACGTGGCTCAAGCCCGGACCGTGGCGAGCGGGTTCGATTTCCGGAGCGATCCATTGGCAGGCGCGTTGTGACCAACGCGGCTACTGAAGATGCGGGCGCGTTGTGGCCAACGCGGCCACTGTGCTCTTGGCCAAATCTGCTCTAAAAAAACGATCAGAGGGTGGGCATTCACAAGCAGTCTTCACTTCACCATCCGGCTTTGCGGGCCTGCTCGATCCGCGCCCGGGCCGGACAGCCGACCAGGTGGTCGTTGACCAGTCCCGTGGCCTGCATGAAGGCATAGCAGGTGGTGGGACCCACATAAGTCCAGCCGCGCTTGCGCAGGTCCTTGCTCAGGGCGGTGGAGGTCGGCGTCTTGCTCATGGTCATCAGTGCCGCCTTGGTGCATTTGCGCGGCCGCTGGGAGGCCGGCGGCCGCCATTGCTGGAAATAGGTGGCCAGCGACCTGAACTCCCCCACCAACTCGATCGCCCGCCGGGCGTTGTTGATGGTGCTCTGGATTTTCCCACGGTGCCGGATAATCCCGGCATCTCCTAACAAAATATTCAGTTCCGGTTCGCCGAACAGCGCCACCTGGTTGAAATCAAAGCCGCGGAACACCTCGCGAAAGCGATCCCGCTTCTTGAGAATGGTCAGCCAGCTCAGGCCGCTCTGAAACCCCTCCAGGCAGATTTTTTCAAACAACCGGAAATCATCGGTCACCGGCATCCCCCATTCGTGGTCGTGATACTGTTGATAGATCGGCGGCTCCGCACCCCACCAGCAACGGCGGACGCCGTCCGTTCCTTCGATGACTCCCTCAGGTAAACGTGGCATAACGGCTATTTTTTGAACTCCATGGCTTTCATGACTGTTGGAAGACCGTGAGCCAGCCCCCCGGGGATGTCAATATCGGGCGTGTCAATCGAACGTAAAAACCGCCCGGCGGAATAATCAATGCACAATCCGCCTGCTACCCGGCGTATTGAGCATCATGACCTATGAACAGCAAACGACAACGGACGGGCAGCGGATCATCATTGTGGGCGGAGTGGCAGGTGGGGCATCCTGCGCGGCGCGGTTGAGACGCTTGGATGAAAACGCGGAGATTCTGATGGTGGAACGCGGGCCCTATGTTTCCTATGCCAACTGCGGACTGCCCTATCATGTGGGCGGGGTAATCGAAAAGGAGGGCAAACTGCTGGTCGCCACCGAGGCAATGTTCCGCGAGCGGTTCGCGATCGACTGCCGCACCCGCTGCGAGGTGACCGCTATCCAACCGCAGGCCAAAACCGTGGAATTGACAAACCACGCGACCGGTGAGGTGACCACCGAACACTACCACAAGCTGGTCCTCTCACCCGGTGCCGCCCCGATCCGGCCACCGCTTCCCGGAATCGACATGGCCGGGATATTTTCCGTTAGAACCGTGCCTGACGCACGGGAAATCCGCACCTGGATCGACCAGCGACAAGCGAAACACGCGGTCGTGGTCGGGGGCGGATTCATCGGGTTGGAAATGGCGGAAAACCTCGTCCACCGCGGCCTTGAGGTGACCGTGGTGGAAATGTTGGACCAGGTGATGCCGCCGCTCGACCGCGAGATCGCCCGCAAGGTCGAACAGCACCTGACCGCCCACGGGGTGAAACTGGAATTGAATGACGGCGTGGCCGGATTCGAGGCCGGACCGGAAGGCACCCTCGCCGTGCTGACGAAATCCGGCAGGTCCCACCCGGCGGAGTTGGTCATCCTCGCCATCGGCGTGCGCCCGGAAACGGCGCTGGCCAAGGCGGCGGGCCTCGAACTCGGCGATCGCGGCGGGATCCGGGTTGATCAACAGATGCGTACCAGCGACCCGGACATTTTCGCCGTGGGCGACGCGGTGGAGGTGAAGGACACGGTTACCGGCCAGTGGTCGCTGATCCCGTTGGCCGGGCCGGCCAACCGCCAGGGCCGGATCGCGGCGGACGTGATCGCCGGGCGGGAGTCGAAATTCCGCGGCACCCAGGGCACGGCGGTGGTCGGGGTGTTCGGCCTGGTGGTGGCGTCCACCGGAGCCAGCGAGAAATCGTTGAAGCGCGCCGGCATCGACGACTACGAGAAAATCTATCTCTATCCGAATTCCCACGCGGCGTATTATCCGGGTGCGAAGATGGTGGCCATGAAGGTGCTGTTCCGCAAAACCAACGGTCTTTTGTTAGGTGCGCAGGCGGTGGGTGAAAGCGGCGTGATCAACCGGGTTAACGCCCTGGCGATGGCCATCCAGATGGACGGCACGGTGTATGATCTGGAGGAAGCGGAGTTGTGCTATGCGCCACAGTTCGGCGGGGCCAAGGATCCGGTGAATTTCGCCGGCATGGTGGCGGCCGATGTGCTGCGTGGCGACATGCCGCTGAGCCATTGGGCGGACGCGCCGGAGGGCTACCTGCTCGACGTCCGTGACGCGGATGAAGTGGAGGAGGAACCGACTCCCGGAGCGGTCAACATCCCGCTCAATGAATTGCGCGGGCGGTTGGCGGAACTTCCCGGAGATCGTGAAATCCTGATCACCTGCCGCTCCGGTCAACGGGCTTACTATGCCACCCGGATTTTGTTGCAGCACGGATTCAAGGCCCGCAACCTGTCGGGAGGGGCGCTCGCAAGGGCGATGATCCTGGGCCACTGTCATTGAAAGAAGTGCGGCAACCGACCCGTTGGAAAAGATGCCATAAACCTCCACCCCCCCCCACCCCAATGAATCGTTTCAACCTGTTTCAACCTGACCACCCGGCAAAACACCCATGCCGGCATGCCCGAATCCGGCGGTGGACCTGTTTCGTCCCGGGGTTCCTGGCCCTGGCAGGGATGACCCTCGCGTCAACCGCCGCGGGACCGGTGACGACTGCGGGGTTGCTCGACGAAATGACCAACATGGCCGGAATGGCCGAGTTTCCGGATCCGCCATTCACCTGCAAGCAGTTCTCCTCCTATGACCGGGCCGCCAAATCACCTGCCGAAAACTGGTTTGCCAACGGCGACTGCGGCCAATACCTGCGGGTCGAGGACCACGCCGGGCGGAAGGAATATGTGATGATGGACGCCGACGGCCCCGGGGCCGTCGTGCGGATCTGGTCGGCCAACCCGGCGGGCACCCTGCGGATCTATCTGGACGGGGAGGACACACCCGTGCTGGAAGCGCCGATGACTGATTTGTTAGGAGGAGGGACGGGCGGCTTTCCAGGACCGCTGGCCGGCGAATACAGCAGGGGCTGGAACCTGTATTTCCCCTTTCCCTACGCCAACCATTGCAAGATCACCAGCGACGCCGGAAAGTTTTATTATCACGTGAACTACCGCACCTACCCGGCCGGCACCGAGGTAGCATCGTTCACCGCCTCCCAACTCACCACCCTGGCCGGGCGGATCGACAAACTCGCCGCCGAACTGGCAACCCCGGGAGCCCCCCCGGCACAAACCGCCGGCGAACAGCATCCGTTCGAATTCAAGCTGGCCCCCGGCGAAACCACCCGCTGGCGGATTGCCGGTCCGAAGGCGATCACCGAAATCACTGCCAGGTTCGAAGCCGACGATCCCACCACCGCCCTGCGCGCGGTGCTGTTGGAGATCACTTTTGATGGCAACCGGACGGTGACCGCGCCGTTGGGAGATTTCTTCGGCAGCGCGCCGGGCCTTAACGAGTTTGCCACCCTGCCCCTGGCGATGACCGCAGCGGGCGGGCTGCGCTCCAACTGGTTCATGCCGTTCCGGGAAACGGCGGAAATCCACCTGGTCAATACCGGCAAGGAAGCGGTGGCTCTAACCGGAAACCTGCGCCTGACGGACCACCAATGGCGGCCTTTTTCGATGTATTTCCATGCCAAGTGGCGGGCTCAATGGGACGTACCCACCCGCCCGATGATCGACTGGAACTATCTAACCGCCACCGGCAAGGGCGTGTTCGCCGGGGTGTCGTTCGCCATCGACAATCCGGTGAAGGAATGGTGGGGCGAAGGCGACGAAAAGATCTATGTGGACGGCGAGGGGTTCCCGAGTCACTTCGGCACCGGTACCGAGGATTACTACGGCTATGCCTGGTGCTGGCCGGGACTCTTCACCCACGCCTATCATTCGCAATCCCGGTGTGATGGCCCGGGTAACTACGGCCGCACCAGCGTGAACCGGTTCCACATCATCGACCGGATTCCCTTCACCCGGGATTTCCGCTTTGACATGGAGTTGTGGCATTGGCACCAGCAATGCAAGGTGAACATGGCCGTCACCGCCTATTGGTATGCCCAACCCGGTGCGACCGACGGCTTCACCGCGCCGGCCGCCGCCGACCTGACGGTGCGCCCCATGCCAGAATGGGTGGTGCCGCATGTGGCCGGAGCCCTGGAAGGAGAAACGCTCCGGATCACCCGCGTCACTGGTGCCGCCGATCCCCAGGATTGGGACAACACCAGCGCCGGCCGGCATCTGTGGTGGCACGCCGGCATGAAACCGGGCGACTCGCTCAACCTCGCATTCCCAGCGCCCGCAGACGGCAACTACCGGGTGCTCGGGCGGTTTCTGTCTGCCCCTGACTACGGGATCCATCAACTCGCCGTGAACGGCCAGCCCGCCGGCCAACCGATCGATTTTTATCGCGGCGAGGTCACGGTGGGTGACGAGATCGACCTCGGCGTGTTCAACCTGCGGGTGGGCGACAACGAGTTCTCCGCCACCATCACCGGCGCCAACCCCAAGGCGGTCAAGGCATGGATGTTCGGTTTGGACTATCTGATGCTGAAACCCGCGCCGTAAGACACCCGCCAACAAAGCCCAAATCAGCAACGCACGGCGGGAACCGTGACTTCAGAATTAATTTAGAATAATTCTTGCTATTGCTCTTTTCCGGCGTATTTTCCCGCCGCCATGCTTCCTGCCACCACCCGCAAACGCCGGAAACCCGCCTCGCCCGAGGACGGGGGACTCCGCATGACGCGCCAGCGGCAGGAGGTTTACGACATCCTGCGGGCCCACCGCGACCATCCGACGGCCACCGATGTGTTTCTGCGGGTGAAGGATAGCCTCCCCAATATTTCCCTTGCCACGGTTTACAACTGCCTGGAACTGCTGGTGGAACACGGGCTTGTCAGGCAGGTCAACTTTGAGCGTGAATCGTCCCGGTTCTGTCCCAATCTGGAGCAGCACGGTCACTTCCATGACCGCGGCACGGGGACGATCCACGATGTTAAATTCAAACCCGGGACCGACCTGGCCGACGTGCTCGAGCTGCCTCAGGGGGCCGTCATCCAGGACATCGAAATCAACCTGCGCGGATTGCTCCACCAGACTTGACAAGGCCGTTTGTCCCCCCCCACCACCCGCATTCCCGAATTTCCACCCAGCTCCCCCACCAACCAACACACCATACCCCGCATGAGCCTCCTGATCCAAGACCTCCGCGCCACTCTCGAAGACGGCACCGAAATCCTCAAAGGCGTGAGCCTTGAAGTCCCCAAGGGCGAAGTCCACGCCATCATGGGCCCCAATGGTTCCGGCAAATCCACCCTCTCCAAGGTGATCGCCGGCCATGAGGGTTACCTCGTCACTGGCGGCAGCGTCACCCTCGACGGCGAGGATGTCTTCGAATGGGCAACCGACGAACGTTCGCGCGCCGGGATTTTCCTCGCCTTTCAATACCCCTCGGAAGTTCCCGGCGTCTCCAACGCCAACTTCATCCGTGCCGCGCTCCAGGCCCGCCTGCCCCAGGGCGAGGAAATCGACGCCGTCGCCTACTACAAGAACCTCTACGCCAAGATGGACCTGTTGGAAATCGACCGCAAGTTCACCGCCCGCGCGGTCAACGAAGGATTCTCCGGAGGCGAGAAGAAACGCAACGAGATCCTCCAACTGATGATGCTCGAGCCCAAGATGGCGATCCTCGATGAAACCGACTCCGGTCTTGATATCGACGCCCTCAAGATCGTGGCCAAAGGGGTCAATGCCATGCGCTCGCCGGAGCGCGGGTTCCTGCTCATCACCCACTATCAGCGGCTGCTCGATTACATCAAGCCCGACCACGTCCACGTGATGGCGGAAGGCCGCATCGTCCGCTCCGGCGGCCCGGAACTCGCCCACGAACTCGAAAAAGAAGGTTACGAGTTTCTCAAGGAACCCGCCCTCGCTTAAAGACACAAGACTTGAAGACGCAAGACGCAAGACCAGGATTCGCTCCCCAGCTTCGCCCGCCCACCCGGCCCGTTCACCCACATCGCCGGGCCTCGCAACCTCAACTAACATTTTCTCCCTCCTTCTGATCACTGATCACTGACAACTGATCCCTTTTCCCCATGTCCTACGAACCCTCCACCATCCCCCTCGATATCGAGACCCATGATGCGATCAACATCGATCGCACCAAGGGCGACTTCACTTTTCCAGAACGCCACAAGTTCGATGCCGGCTACGGACTGACGGAGAAGACCGTTGACTACATCAGCGACGTGAAAAGCGACCCGGATTGGGTTCGTGAATTCCGCCATAAGGCGCTCCAGACGTTTTTTTCCAAGCCGATGCCCACCAACTGGGCCACCACCGACCTGAACAACATCGACTTTGACAAGATCCGCTACTACCTATCCGATGGCGAGCGGCCCAAGCGCTCGTGGGACGAAGTGCCGGAAGACGTGCTGCGCACCTTCGAGCGACTCGGCATCCCCGAGCAGGAGCGCGCGTTCCTCGCCGGGGTGGAGGCCCAATACGACTCGGAAGCCGCCTACTCCAACGTGAAGGAGGCCCTCACCAAGCAGGGCGTCATCTTCGTCAATTCCACCGAGGGACTTAAGGAGCACGAGGAGATTTTCCGCCCCTGGTTCGGCAAGGTGATCCCCACTTCTGATAACAAATTCTCCGCCCTCAACTCCGCGGTATTTTCCGGCGGTTCGTTCATCTACATCCCGAAAGGGGTGAAACTCAAGCAGCCGCTGCAAGCGTATTTCCGGATCAACTCGGAAAACTTCGGCCAGTTCGAGCGCACCCTGATCATCGCCGACGAAGGTGCCGAGCTCATGTATATGGAAGGCTGCACCGCGCCGAAGTTCGAAACCGCCACGCTGCACTCTGCCGTG
The DNA here is from genome assembly GCA_021733795.1 of Akkermansiaceae bacterium. Lineage (GTDB taxonomy): Bacteria > Verrucomicrobiota > Verrucomicrobiia > Verrucomicrobiales > Akkermansiaceae > Luteolibacter. The sequence goes on from JAIPKB010000130.1 coordinate 7,109, forward strand.
GTCGAACTCGTCGCCCTCAAGGGTGCCAAGATCCAGTACGTCACCGTCCAGAACTGGAGCAGCAACGTGTTCAACCTGGTCACCAAGCGCGGGCTGGCGATGGAAGACGCCGAGGTCCGCTGGATCGACTGCAACATCGGTTCGCGGCTCACCATGAAATACCCCGGGGTCATCATGAAGGGCCGCCGCGCCCGTGGCGAGGTGATCTCCATCGCGCTGGCCAACACCGGCCAGCACCAGGACACCGGGGCCAAGATGATCCACGCGGCGGATGAAACCACCTCCAACATCGTCTCCAAGTCAATCTCCGTGGGTCAGGGCCGCTCCACCTACCGCGGCCAGGTCCACATCCCCAAGCACCTCAAAGGCTGCAAGAACAACACCGAGTGCGATGCCCTGCTGATCAATGCCAACTCCCGCACCGACACCTATCCGGCGATCACCGTCAAGGGCAACCGCCATTCCACCCAGCACGAGGCGTCCGTCTCCCAGGTTTCCGAGGACATGCTGTTCTATCTGATGCAGCGCGGCCTCAACCAGGGGCAGGCGATGTCGCTCGCCGTCAACGGCTTCATCAACGACCTCGTCCGCGAGTTCCCGATGGAATACTCGGTGGAACTCAAACGCCTCATCGATCTGGAAATGGAAGACTCCGTCGGCTAACCATGGAGCCCCGGCTTCAGCCGGCAATCCCAACCACCCAGATTTTCACCTCTCCATGTCCGATTCCGCTCTCAACGACCCACCTGCCGCCTACCGGATCGACCGTACCAAGGTTCGCATAGTTCAGGTTGGAGCCGAGTCCGGCCTTCAGGACTGGATTGGCACCAGCCCTCAAGAAAGACTTTCCGCGATCGAATTCCTCCGCTCCCAATATTATGGAACAGAAACTGGAACTACCCCTAGACTTCAAAGAACTCATCGTGTTGTTCCTTTCCCATGAAGTCCGCTTTCTCGTAGTCGGGGCATATGCCCTGGGCGTGCATGGCCAGCCCAGAAACACCGGAGATATTGATTTTTGGATAGAGATGAGCGCTGATAACGCCCGTAAAACCGTTGCTGCCCTGCATGAGTTCTTTGGTCCCATGCCGGAAATCCGCGAGGAAAACTTCCTATCTGCCGACCGCATGAGTCAGTTTGGTATAGAACCCATGCGTGTTGACATCTTGAATGCTATTTCTGGAGTTGAATTTGCGGACGCATTCCCCCGCCGATCGGAAATCAACTATTCCGGCATCAATATTCCGTTTATTTCGCTGTCCGATCTCCGCGCAAACAAACTCGCGGCAGGTCGCCACAAGGATCTGGCAGACCTCGAAAATCTTCCGAATTCCTGAACTCCACCTCCCAACCACTATGTTTCCCCACATGACCACCGCCACCCTCCCCACTTGGTTCACCGCCCGCCAACAAGCCGCCCGCGCCCGCTACGACGGCACTCCCGCGCCCAAGCGCGGTGATGAGGCCTGGCGCTTCTCCAACCTCAAGCAACTCGACTTCTCCGGGTTTTCCCAGAACGACTCCGCCTCTGCGGACACCGACGATCTCATTTTGCGCTCGGTGGGCTTGGAATCCACCGCTGCCAAGTTCGTATTCGTCAACGACACCCCGGTTTTTGCCGAGTCCGATCTGCCGGACGGCGTCATCTGCCTGCCGCTGGCCGACGCGCTCGTCTCCCACAGCGAACTGGTGGAAACCCACTTCATGCGCCAGGAAACCCGGCTGGGCTCGGCCAAGTTCGCCGCCCTGCACGAGGCTTCTCTAACCAACGGAATGTTCGTCCATGTGCCGGACGGTGTCGAAGTGGCCGGCACGATCGAGATCCACCACTGGCTGGTGGGTGAAAACACCTTGATTTTCCCGCACACCCTGGTCGTCACTGGCACCAACGCCAAAGTCCGGGTGGTGGATATCTTCCGCTCGGCGGAGGAGACCTCCCCGGGGTTGGCGATCGCTTTCAACGACCTCGCCGCCGGTCCGGGGTCCAAGCTCGACTACGTGGCCATCCAGGCCTTCAACGAGAGCACCCGGGTGATCCAGATCAATGAAACCGCAGTGGACCGGGACGCCGCCGCCATCGGCTTCATCCTCAACACCGGCGGAGCCTGGGCCCGCAACGAATCGCTCTCCCGCCTCGAAGGCGAGGGCGCGCGTTCCGACATGCTTTCCGTCTCGATTCCGGCCCGCACCGAGGAATACGACCAGCGCACCTTCCAGCACCACGTTTCGCCGGGGGCCTACTCCGACCTGCTCTACAAGAATTCCCTCTACGATTTCTCCAAAACCATCTTCTCCGGGCTCATCTTCGTGGACGAGGCAGCGCACCACACCGACGCCTATCAGACCTGCCGCAACCTGTTGATGAGCGACACCTGCGAAGCCAATTCCATGCCCGGCTTGGAAATCAACGCCGACCAGGTGAAATGTTCGCACGGCAGCACCTCCTCCCAAATCAGCGATGAGGAAATCTTCTACCTGCGTGCCAGGGGCATCGATCCCGCGACCTCGCGCCAACTCATCGCCCGCGGGTTTTCAGTCGAAGTCGTCGAGCGCCTCGAAGACGACGAGGTCGAAAACCTGATCATCGGTTTCATCGACGACAAGTTCGACCACATCGCCAGCCGGGGGGCTTGACGGTTGCTGGTAGTCCGGCCTCGATCAGGCCGGGGTGGCTGAGAACCGACAAAGGGAGGCGAACAGAGAGTCCAAGCATGGTCTAACTGGCTTCTCTTGGGTGTTTCTTTCCCGCTTCTTTGGCCAGTGGACAAGAATGTCCACTCTCCTTATCCGGCCTCATTGGGGACAAGCTCACCGACCAGACTCACTTCACGCGCTTCGGGCAGTTCATCGGCCCTCCGGATGTTTCCAGGTGGTCTGGCATGAAGTCGGCACCATGCCGGAAATCAAGCACGCGAGCCCCGGAAGCAGCTGTTGGAGTGAATCGATGGTATTCATGGATACTCATATCATCCGCCTTTCGGTTCCTAGGTTAGAGAAAAAATAAATGACCCGGTTACCAGGGGGATTTCGAGCTGGCTCGGTTCATGCTCGGAAGACCGACTGCAGTCGGTGATCGTAAGGGGCGACGACCTTATTGTCGTCGTGCGCCAGGCTCGGCCATGAACAAGCACATCCACGCCCTCATTTGTCAACGCCCTGTCCCCGGAAGGTGACCAACCCCGGTCAGGTGCGCCGCCGTCACCCCTCATTCCACCCCCCGACAAAAGGAACCTCCTGTTCTCGCCTCAGGTGATGCGCTCCGGGGCGAGCCTCCCCGGATTCCACCTTGGCGTGAGGAAACGCTACCCCAGGGTCTGGTCCCGGTAAACGCCCGGTGCCACCTCGCGGGGTGTCGTCCCGATGTTCCTGACCGCAACCTCGCCCTCCAGCACCACGCCGGGGGCGAAATGGACGGGGCCGGAAACCTCCAGGGACAGGCACTTGAGCAGTCCGGGAACGCCCAGCGGAGTGAGTTGGTCCACCAGCTTGTAGTCATCGGACAACGTGATCACCGGCGGTTGCCCCCGGCGCTCCGGGTGCAGGAGGACCTGCCCGTCCGGCAGCACCTCGTATGCGTCCGACCGCAATCCCAACAAATCGCTGGTGCTTTTGACCGGCGCGAAGCGGCTGCGCGGCACCTCGATCGCCGTGGCACCCGCGAAGCACTCGATCGCCGCGCCCATCGCGGTTTCGAGCTGGATGACGGCGGTCGAGTGCTTGTCGCGCGGGTCCACGGTCTTGCGGTTGCGGATCATCGGCAGCGGCAGCACGCCGCCATCGGCGGCCAACTGGCTTTTGAGCAGGTCGAGGCGCAACCACAGGCTGTTGGTGTTGAAATAGCGGTGGCGGTCGATGTCCTGGAACGCGTCCAGGTCCTCATCCGGACATTGGGCCACTTCGCGCAGCAACAGCCTGCCGTCGGCAGCCCGCACCGCGAGATGCCCGCCCTTGCGATCGGCGGCAGTACGGCGGGTGACCTCCATCAGGAACGGCGCGCCGGAATCGGCGAAATATTGCAGCAGGACCGGGTCCAACACGGCCCCCAGATTGTCGGAGTTGGAAACAAAGGCATACTCCACGCCCTCGGCGAGCAGGCGGTCCAGCCAACCGCTGCCGACCAGTGCCGGAAACAAATCGCCGTGGCCCGGCGGGCACCATTCGAGGGCGGGTTCGGCCGGCCAGTTCACCGGTTCCAGGGTGGTGGCATCGATCTTGGGGATCTGGTTTTGCATCAGTTCCACCTCGCCCGGTTCGGCGAGCCCGTCGGCGGCATAGCGTGCCAGGTGGGCGAGGGTTTCGCCGCTGGTGCTGAAGCTGTTCATCAGCAACAATCTGACTTTGGCTCCCGAGTTTTCGCGCAGGGCGAGTACCTGCCGCACCATCAAGTCCAGAAAGGTCACCCCGTCGCGCACCGGCAGCAGGCTCTTGGGTCCTTTCAGACCCATGCTGGTGCCCAGCCCGCCGTTGAGTTTGATCACCACCGCCCTACCTAACAAATCCGCGGCGGCCGGCGCGCTGCGGGATAGGGATTGATAGGCCGGGATGTCCGTGGCCGGGGTGATCGAGCTTTCCGGGATCAGTCCGGATTCGTTGCGCACCAGCGCCTCGTAGTTCCGGCGGAAGGCACGGATGGGAGCATCCCCCATCCCGGCAGCGGTCATCTTGTGTTCAAATGCGGTGAAGTTTCCCATGGTGGTTGGCAGTTGGAGGCGGGGTGATTATCGCCCGGCAGCTCCCGCTGGCAACCCCGAATTTCAGCTTCATCCCTTCTCCCCTAACTCCTCCAACCCGATCGACTTCTTCTCCGTGAAGAACTCCACCACCGCCTCGCGCGACTGGATCTCGAAGAACTCCTGCCCGGCTGCGGCGCTGGTGGCAATGCGATTGAGCGCTTGAAAGCGCCGCCCGCCGGACTGCGCGTCGTAGCTGTTAAGGGCGATCCGATAGCGCCGCTCCGGATCGAGAGACTTGCCGCCGGGAAGGGTGACATCCACGACCTTCACCTTGCGTCCGTCTTTTTTGGTGGTCACCTCGAAGCCATCGAGGTTGTGGGTCGAATATCTGGAGTTGAACACCTCCTCGAGCACCACCACCAGCTCCTCGCGGGTGAATCCGGCGGTGCAGAGGTGGTTTTCGTAGGGCACGATTTCCCAGGCATCGGCGATCGTTTTCGCTCCGGCCTTGAGGTCGATCTCCAGGAAATTCCCGTGCAGGACTCCGTACACCGGCACCTTCCGTTGTTCGAGCGCGAAGCGGATCGAGCGCGTCAGCAGCAGCAACGTTTGCGCGGGCCGTCCAGGTGCCGACTGTTTGGATAGATCGTCCCTGAGGTTGCCGATTTTCCTGATCCATTCGGCATCGGACACCTTCCGGTCCTTGGCCGAGGCCGAAAGCACCGCCGGATCCTGGGCGATCGAGCCGTCCATCAGGGTCGTGCCCACCTTGACCGCGAGCAGCTTGCGGGTGCGCTTGGAGAACACCAGATCCATCCGCCCGCACTGGATGCCGTAATATCCGGCCTGGGTGTAGGCCACCTCACCGAGCCGGTGCGAGGGAATCTCGCGGTGGGTGTGTGCCCCGATAATCCCGCAGATTCCCGGCACCTCCTTGGCAATCTGTTTGATCCGGTTGGCAAAGTCATCGGCCGAACCGATGCCTTTCAACCCCATGTGGGCGGCCACCACCACCGCATCCACGCCTTCCTTCTTGAGCCGGCTCATTGCGTAGTGGATCGAGCGGACCGGCGGCGCCGCCTCGAAACAACCTAACAACCGCGGTGCCGACCAAGCTGGCAGCCCCGGGGTGATCGAGCCGATGATGCCGATGCGGAACCCCGCCACCTCCTTGATCAGATACGGTTTGATCCGGGCGAGCGGATGACTTTGATCCTTGAGCAGGTTGGCGTAAACCCCGCCCACCTTGGCATTGGATCCCAGCACCGCACCGGTGGACATGGTGACTGCCGCCGCCAGGGGTTCCGGTCCCCAGTCGAACTCGTGATTGCCGATCACCCAGGCGTCGTAGTTGAGGCTGTTGAACAAGCTCATCATCAGCCGGCCGCGGGTGCTGAGTGAAACGTGGGTTCCTTGATAGACATCCCCCACATCGAGCAACAGGTGGTTCGGGTTCTGCTTGCGCCACGCCCGGATCTGGGTGGCGCAACGGGCCAGGCCACCCACATCCTCCACCACCTTGCCATCCTCGCCCGGATAGGTGTGGGTCGGCACGATGTGGCCGTGGAGGTCCGTGGTGTTGAAGATGGAAACCGTCACCTGTTCCTCATCCTCCGCCAAAACAGGAAATGGCAGGGCGGTCAACAGGGCACCGCCTCCCAACTGACGAAGGAATCCACGGCGATCGATGTTGGCTGGGTAGTTATTGCTCATCTCACCGATGAACCTAGACCGTTCCAGGTTCCTGGCAAGTGCGGAGGCCGACGGTGCGGCCGCTGATCATGGGGTCTCCTGACGCACTACCCGGTAGAAGCGCCTGGCCCCAGCCGCGCCGGGGTCCTGAAAGGTGAGCGGTTGGTCGGCAGAGATCCCCGGAAAGGACGAACCGGGCAGATCCGCATGCCAGGTGCCAAGCGCGTCGGAATACTCGACTTGATAGTCGAATCCATTCTCACCCGGCCAACTCAGGGTGGTGGCGCCGGATGTGCGGGTGATACCCGACAGGCGGAACGGCTCGATTCCGGCCGGGACACTGCGCACCACGGTATCGGCGATGAGCATCCAGTTGTTGCCGAAACCCTCGGCACTGGTGGCATTGAGTTGCCATTCGTAGGCGAGGTGACCGAACCCGACCGGCCGGGCGGTGGCGGTGAAGGGCGCGTCGTCAAACAGTGGCACCCCGTCGAGATCGGCACTCCATTTATTGTTAGGCAAATCGACGGTAAACGCCAGCACGTGGAGTTCGCCACGGTAGAAGATGACGCCCGTGTCGTGATCGGGATTGAGTCCGTCGGCCCGCCAGATGCCATAAGTGGCCTGACGGTTGTCGAAGCGGATGCCCGCGAGAAAGTCTCCCGCGCTGTTATAGACACTGACGAAGAAGCTGTCGCGTGGGGCGTTGGGGCTGGAGTCCTGGATGCCGATCAGGGTCTCCACCCGGACGCGTGGAAGATCGGCGGGACCGGGGGTATAGAGGATCGGTTTGGCGACGAACACCAGGGTGCTGGCCGGCTGGCGGAAACCGATGAAGGCTGTCTTGCCGAGGCCGCCTCCCGGGATCACGTCCTGATCGATCCCGTGAACGCCGAGGCCGGTATCGATACCCAGCCAGGGGGCGGTCCCCGATCCATCATCGGCTCCGACCCAGAGGTCGTCACCTGCGGTGAATGTTTCGAAATCAGTGCGGTAAAGCAGGCCTGCCTCCGCCAGCGGTGCTGCGGGGACCAGGCAGGCAAACAGCGGAACAAGCAAACAGGGAGTGGGCATGGGGGCGGACTACGGGTGGGGATTCACATGTCTCATGGCGACCCGGAGCAATACCGGATCGCCATGACGGGCGCGGGGGAGTGGGGTGGTTTCAAGTCCCGGCTGGCAGACCCACTCCGCCCGGCCCGGCCGATGCAGACGACTACTTGCCGCCACCGAAGCCCGTGCCACCGGAGCCCGTGCCACCGGAGCCCGGGCCGAAGCGGTTGCGCGCCTGTACACACTGCTCCACCGCGTCAAGGAATTCGGATTCTGAGACGGTACCGCTGCCATCGGCGTCAAGGCGGTTGAAAATCGCAATCACCAAATCTTCCTTTTCAGCGACTTTCTTGGCCATTCCCGGCAACTGGATGAACTCATCGTAGACAAGTTCCCCGTCGCTGTTGGCATCGGCTTCCTCGAAGCGGGCGATGCGGCACTCGAGGATCATCTCGCGGAGCCGGGTCCTCGCCCGTTCGCGTTCTTGGTCGCCGATCACGCCGTCGCCGTTGGTATCCCAGTCGGCGCGGAGTCTCTTGCGGATCATGTCGCGTGCCCGCTCCATCGCCAAGCGTTCCTCCTGATCGATGACTCCGTCGTTGTTGACGTCGTAGTGACAGAGGTAGGCAGGCAGGCAGGAACCGTCGCCGAAGGGCTTTTGGTGTTGCGGCCCCGGCCCTGACTGGGCGAGCGCAACCGGAATGGTAAGGCAAATGCCACAAAGGGCTAAGCAACTTGTTTTCATGATCGTGTCCTTTCTGATTGGGGTTGTGAGAGGGAATCATTTCCGCCCTCACTGGGACCGACGGCTCCGCCGCCCCGCCGGTTACAAATAAATTGAAAAAATCAGCACCCGTTCAACGGCCGGGGTCGAGCAACTCGAAGAGGTTGCCATTGTCCCTGGCACCGGGGGCGATCCGCTCCTCATCCACGGCCCCTGGGGGTAGGTTGTTAGGAGTTTCCGGCGGGTTGCCGTCAGATGGTCCACCGGTTGCGTTGGTCAGGTCTTTTTCGAGTTTCTCGATGATGTCCTGCCACCACAACTGGCGGTTCACCTCGCGGTCCTCGACCAGGGCCTGCTGGTCCTGTTCTAACAGCGCGTGGATTTCTTCGGCGGGGGTCAGGGACGTCTCTGGAGATGCGACCGCGCCCCCGACCATCATGGCCGCATCGTAGCCCGGCATCGAACGGACCAATACCGGAAACAGCCGTTTTTGCTGGCTGGGGCTGAGGTCAAGCTGGGCGGTCAGCCGCGCGAGTTGCTCGTCGGCCCCGGCTTTGACCGCCGCGACGCGGTCGGTCCAGGTTTTGCGCTCGTCCGGCGACAGGCTGGCAAGCCAGGTTTCCGGCAGCGAAACCCGCGACGAATCGGCGGCCGCCTCACGGATCCCGGACGACCGGGCCGAACGCCTGGAATGATCGGCCGGACTGGTTGCCGGGCGGAGACCACGGGAATCAGCGGCCGGAACACCGGCTTTGCCGGCCACTTTCTGCTTGGCCGGTGAATGGTGCATCGTGATCGACGCTGCCATGGTCACGGCGAGCGCCAGAAACGCGAATCCGAGAATGTTGGTTGAACGGTTCATGGTAGGGACCCTCCTCAAAGTCCATCATTCACCCGATCCGTCTGGATTGTCAAGTAATAACTTCAACTTTGCGCAACTTTTTTCGATTTTCTTGCGTTGGGCACGGTCGAGATGGGGCAGCAGCCGCTGGTGGAGATCGATCAGGGCGAGCTGGTATTCGCGGATCGCCTGTTGGCGGGCGGCGGCGATGGTGCCGGAGGTGAGGTCGATCTCGCGGGCGACGGCGGTCTGCTGGTCGGGCGTGAGTTTCAGCTCGCGGGTCAGGCGCTCGACCGTGGTGGCGGACCAATCGGGCTGGCTCTGGACGGTGCCCGGCTGGGGCAAGAGCCGCTGGCGGGTGGTGCGCTCGCCGATCAGGAAGCCGATGCCGTAGCCGCAAAGCAGGATGGCGACCAGGGCGGCGGTGATGGATAGATAGTCGGTGGTGGAGGGCTTCATGGGATCAGGGGCTGGTGGTGGACGGAGGCTCCGGGGTTTCGATGAGCGGAGCGGGGGAATCGGTGCAGCGGAGGATGATCAGGATCGCGATGAACAGCGCCACGCATAACAGCGCGACACCGAGCGACCAACGCCGCCAGAACAGCACGCGGGCAAGCTCGATGATGGATGTCCGCAAGCCGACGATGCGGCCGGCGAAACCCGGCGGGGCGGGATTCGGCTGGGTGGCCTCCGGCGCGGACCGGCGGGCCGCCGCCACGAGTTTCTGCCAATTGGGGTCGGGTTCGTTCATGGTGTTATGAGAAAGGGGTTTCGAGCTTCTTCATTTGTTCGGCGAGTTTGCGCCGGGCGCGCATGGCGGTGACCTTGACCTTGGAGGCACCCCAACCGGTGAGTTCGCAGGCGCTTTGCACCGAATGTTGTTCCAGATCGAGCAGACGGATGACAATCTGCTCGCGGGGCGAGAGGGTGGCGATCATCCGTTCCAGCAAATCATGGAGCATGGCCGCCGGTTCCTCCTCGGGGGCGGTTTCGGCGGCCAGCGTTCGTTCCAGCACCTCCCGCTCATCCTCGCCAAGGTCGCTGTAGGTGACCAGCGGTCTGGCCGCAACGCGGCGCAGCCAGTC